>JAAYNV010000032.1 GCA_012520645.1 Clostridiales bacterium
TACCAATATCGATAGATTTGAAAAAATGCACCCACCCGGGAGCTTTATTAAAGTTACCCTTTTTTACCACGAAAAAATATTTTTAATTTCCAGCTAATTTAAGCTTGACTTTTCATAGCTGGTCTCCGTAAAGTTCTATTTTCCAACATCTACAAATTGGTAACTTATCTATCTTTGTCCAATTCTGCAAATTCAAGTTTTCTTTATCTCTGCTGTCATACAATTGACCTTTGGTCAATTGTCATCCCTCGCTCTAAAGAGCTCGGTCAATTCTTATTTTATGATACAGATTATATTGTACCTCAATTATTTCCACAACAGCATTTTTATCCAGTTTCGCACCCTCCCCGTACCAATCTTGCCCCAAAATCCCCAGACAAAAATGCTATACCCAGTCCACATAAAGTTAAGGTAGGCAGGGGTGTTGTCCTTCATTCTACTACATAGAATGGAGGTGATGCTCATGAAGAATAATTTCGATTTTAAAGACTTATTGTCTTTTGGAATGTTCCTCTTAGCACTGCTGACATTCATTTATTTGATTTGTCACTAGTATAACAAAAACCTTCCCTGTACTTTGGCTGGTAGGGGACGGCTTTGTTTTCAACTTATTGGTCAACCACTCTGTGGCGATTGCCTTTTCTAGTTCTGTTATAGCAAAGACTGGAGATATTACAACAAGTTTTTCAAAATTCATTTTATTTTCTTTCACCTATTAAGATGGTTAACAACAAAATCAAAATCTGTTATACTTACTCACTAATCCATAAACCTTTTCATTTTTCGGACTAAAACTCCAAGCTATCCGCATTGAGCAGAAAATATTTCATGCCCATAATCACAAAGCCTTCCTCATTTCTCCACGGCTTTTTCGTTCCATTTACTATAACAATCTTCTTAAATGAATCCGGAATATTTCGGAATGAATTAAGTTCCTTTGTCTGCTTTTCCTCAGAAGTCATATCATAAGCCGCCTGAATGTAATATCTCTGACTGCCCTGGTTTACTACAAAATCAACCTCCAGCTGCTTATGAACTCTCTTTCCTTCACTGTTCTTTGCAAATACATCCACAATACCAACATCCACATTGTAACCACGCACAAGCAGCTCATTATAAACAATATTCTCCATAATATGAGTAGGCTCCTGCTGTCTGAAGTTCAGTCTGGCATTTCTAAGTCCAACATCCGAAAAATAGTATTTAAGGTTTGCTCCTACATATTTTCTCCCCTTAATATCATACCGGTCCGCTTTAGAAATCAAAAATGCTTCTGCCAGATAATCTATATGATTGGATATAGTCTTATTGCTATAATTGATTCCTCGTTCACTTTTAAAGGTGTTTGATATTTTGGTTGGGTTGGTAGGTGCTCCAATGGCAGAAGCTAGTATATCTACCAAAGTTCCGATTTCATCAACATTTTGAATCCTGTGTCGCTCTACTACATCCTTGATATAAACATTGGTAAAAATATTTTTAAGATACTCAGCCTTCTGGCGTTCCACAGAAAATTGTGCCACTTGTGGTAACCCACCGTATATCATATATTCTTCCCAAGCATCATCATAATCTCCATCAAAAGCCGCATAGAACTCTGCAAAGGACAATGGATAAATCCTTATCTCATCACCTCTGCCTCTAAATTCAGTTACAATGTCACTAGATAAAAATTTAGAATTACTGCCGGTTACATATACATCAATGTTGCTTATGCGTAATAGACTGTTCAGAACTTCCTCAAATCGTGGCATAAACTGTACTTCGTCCAAGAGCAGGTAATACTTTCTGTCATCTTTCATTGCGTCTTTGATATGCTGATAACACTTCTTTGGATCTCTCAGTTCCTCATTTTCAATGCCATCTAACGCAATCTCAATGATGTGTTCACTATCCACACCGTTCTCCAATAAATATTTCTTAAACAGCACAAATAACAGGAATGATTTGCCGCATCTCCTGATTCCTGTGATAATCTTTATCATTCCGTTATCTTTTCTTATCTTTAACTGTTCAAGGTATGAATCTCTCCTAATTTCCACAGTATCACTCCTTGTTTTTGTGCATTTGCACAAATTTTAGTAATGATATTTTACCACTGAATTATTTTTACTTCAATAGACATTACTATTTTTTGTGCATTTGCACTCTTTTATGTAGTGTTTAAATAAGATATAGCATTTGTTTTTTCCGTCCACTCTTTTACACTAATCTTATAACTATTCAAACCAGCGTTGCTTCTAATTATGGCGAATTCGCCATAATTAAAATTGGGATTATGTATCTGTTCCCAAATACCCAAAAATTCCACTGTATTACGATTTCTTAACCAATCAGAAATAAAGAAATCCCTATCTTTGTCCTCAACGAATGAGGGCGATACAGGCATCAAAGTGCACCCAATAGGGGGGGTGTACAGTGCATCAAAGACACTGCCAAAAAAAAGACGGGCAGAGACATACGTCAAAGTCCGTCTTTTCCATATTTTTTTGATTATTTTTCAATGACTTAATTAAAACTAACACCTAAAATCAAGCAAATCAGCCTTATTCATTCATCTTTGCGAGCTTTGCCGTCTGGTCCGCCGCAATGCAGGCATCAATAATCTCCTGTATATCCCCGTTCATCACCTTATCCAGCTTATACAAGGTCAGATTGATTCGATGATCTGTCACACGCCCCTGCGGGAAGTTATAGGTACGAATCTTCTCCGAGCGGTCACCTGTACCGATCTGGCTTCTGCGCAGCTCAGCCTCTGCATCATGTCTCTGCTGCTGTTCGATATCATAGAGTTTTGCCTTTAACAGAGCAAAAGCCTTTGCCTTATTCTGTAGCTGGGATTTCTCCGTCTGGCTGTAAACTACAATTCCGGTCGGATAATGAGTCAGACGCACAGCGGAGTCCGTTGTATTGACACACTGTCCTCCGTTACCGGAAGCACGCATAACATCAATACGGATGTCCTTATCCTCAATGACGATATCAATATCATCATCTACCTCCGGCATAACTGCCACACTGATTGTGGACGTATGGATACGTCCGCCGGATTCGGTCTCCGGGACACGCTGCACACGATGTACACCGGATTCATATTTGAGCACCGAATAGGCACCCTGACCGGAGATCATGAAGTTGACCTCCTTCATACCGCCGATACCGATTTCATCCACATTCATCGTCTCAACCTTCCAGCGTCTGCCCTCTGCATAATGTACATACATACGATAAATCTCTGCTGCAAAAAGCGCCGCCTCATCCCCGCCAGCTCCGGCACGAATTTCCATAATAACATTCTTATCGTCATTTGGGTCTTTGGGAAGCAGCAAAATCTTCAATTCCTGCTCAAGCTCTTCCACACGCTTTTTCGAATCGGACAGTTCTTCCTTTAACATCTCGCGCATGTCTTCATCGCTTTCTTCCTCTAACATCGCCAGACTGTCCTCTATGTTCTGTTTGCTCTTTTTATATTCCTTATAAGCCTCTACGATTGGTGTCAGATCGCTCTGCTCCTTCATCAGCTGGCGGAAACGCTCCTGATTGTTCGCAACCGTCGGCTCATTCAGCTCATTCAATACCTCTTCGAATCTGCTCAGTAATGCCTCTAACTTATCAAACATCGTCTTCTCCTTGTCTGCCTGCTCCCTACAGGCTATTACTTCTTCCTGCCTTCACGGCTTAGTACCATGTACCAGAGACCACGCGGTCATTGCCCGCAAAATCCTGTACAAGCGCAATATCCTTAAATCCGGCAGATGCCAATAATATCATAACCGCATCCGCCTGATCGTATCCAATTTCAAAAAAAAGCTGTCCACCGCCATTCAGATACGCAGGCGCTTCCTCAATAATCCTTCGGTAAAAGAACAGCCCGTCATCTCCTCCGTCCAAAGCCTCCATAGGCTCATGTTCCCGCACCTCTTCCATTAAGGTCGGTATCACATCGGTTCGGATATAAGGCGGATTGGAAATAATCATATCAAACTTACCTTCCACATCCGAAAACAGATCACTTCGAACAAAGCGCACTGCTTCCGACACCCCAATCCGTTCTGCATTTTGCTTTGCCACCGCCAGGGCACTTTCTGAAATATCCGCTCCCACACCCTCGCAGTCATTCGAATAATGCAGGAGACTTAACAGAATGCACCCGGAACCGGTACACATATCCAAGATCCGCATCCCGTCATGCAGAAACCGCACAGCCTCTTCAACCAGTACCTCCGTATCCTGCCTTGGAACCAGAACATTCTCATTGACCTGAAATTCCAGTCCCATAAACTCCTGTACTCCGGTAAGATACTGCAATGGAATATGTAAAGCTCTCTTCACAATGAGTCCGTCATACTGTCTGCCTTCCTCTTCTGTCACCACACGTTCCCCATGCGCCAGTAAATCCTGTCTGGTCGTGTGGCAGACATATTCAAGCAACAGTCTGGCATCCAGCCTTGCCTCTTCAATTTCTGCCCGCTCCAGCTCCTTTACACCTGATTCATAAACCTCTGCGTATGTCATCCTTCCGCTCCGGCTCCTGTTTCTTCCGTCTGTTTTGTTTCCTCATCATCCAGCCAGCTGTCATCCACATCATAGCCAAACTCTGTCTTGAAATATGCTTTCCAGTCAAATACCGCTTCCACGGACGCAATCGCAACCTCAATCATCTCGTCATCCGGTTCCTTAGTCGTCAGTCTCTGCAGCCACATACCCGGTGCCGAAAGGATACGCACAATAAAATTCTCACTGCGACCTGCCAGACGGATAATTTCATAGGAAATACCCGCTACTACCGGAATAAGCAAAACACGGTATAATACACGCATGAGCGGATTGTCCGAACGGATAAAGAAAAACAGTATCACACTCACGAACATCACAAATAGCATGAAACTCGTACCGCAGCGTTTATGCTGCCTGGAGCTTCTTCTAACATTTCTGACCGTAAGCGGTCTTCCCTTTTCAATACAGTTGATACATTTGTGCTCTGCACCATGATACTGATACACCCTTTTGATATCCTTCATCAAAGAAATTGCCACAACATACAGCACAAAGATCAAAATACGGATCACACCCTCCAAAATAGCCTGCAGCGAAGCGTTCCGCACATATTTGGAAAATAAAGAGGTAATGAAATAAGGAAGCACCATAAAAATGGCAACCGCCATGACAATCGAAAATGCCACCGTACATCCCATTAAAATTTTTTCTGCCTTTTCTTTAAAGACCTTATCCACTACCTTCTCTGCTTTCGATTCCTGTGGTTCCTCATCCTCATAAAAAGAAGCTGACCAGGTAAGTGTTTTCATTCCGAGAATCATGGAATCCAGAAAATTGAAGATTCCTCTCACAAACGGTATTTCCTTCAGCTTACTGCCCGGGAGGATTCCTACATATTCCTCCGTATCTATTTCAATCTCACCATTCGGCTTGCGCACTGCCACAGCATAGGTGTTCTTATTCTTCATCATAACACCCTCAATGACTGCCTGTCCGCCGATTCCCGAATAGTGACCACATTTTTTTCTGCCCATTCTATCGACCTTTCTATTGCAAAATCGGGAAACAGCAATGCTCCCTGTATTCCCATGAAGTAAAAAAGAGTCCGCCTGCGGACTCTTTGCGCGCAAACGGTGCCGCTATGCGGCAAATTTCTTTTCCGCGAGCTGCGCATAATCTTCTTTATATAATAGGAAAAGAAGATTCCTATCGTATAAAGAAGGTTGAGATATAAAACCTCAACCTTTCTGCATCCCTTATTTCACGCCGTATTTCTTATTGAACTTATCAATACGTCCATCGGCTCTTGCAGTCTTCTGCTGACCTGTGTAGAATGAATGGCACTTGGAACAAACTTCAACATGGATCTCCGGTTTCGTGGAGCCTGTTACAAATGTGTTGCCACAGTTGCAGGTTACAGTTGCCTGATAGTACTCTGGATGGATTCCTTCTTTCATTTCTTTCACCTCTCTATGTTATTCACGTTTCGTTCTCATCCTCAAATGTGGGAAATCCCACAACAGCTTTTTTATTATAGCATAGTGTTTTGTCCTATGCAAGCCCATAACTGATAAAATCCGTAAATTTTATCCTAAATGAACTTCATTTTTTTGACCATATTGACAAACTCCGTATTACTATTCGTTTTAGAGAACATATCGAGAATTCTGTCTACTGCTTCTTCAGACTTTAAGCCGTTTAACGCTTTGCGGATAATATTCATAGCTTCCAGTTCCTCCGCATTTAAAAGCAGATCCTCTCTTCTTGTACCGGACTTTGGAATATCAATTGCCGGGAAAACCCTCTTCTCAGACAGCTTACGATCCAATACCATTTCCATATTACCGGTTCCTTTGAATTCCTCGTAAACCACATCATCCATTTTACTTCCGGTCTCCACCAAAGCGGTAGCCAGAATCGTCAGACTACCACCCTCTCTCATATTACGGGCAGCACCGAAAAACCTCTTCGGCATATGCAGTGCAGCAGGATCCAGACCACCAGACAGTGTACGGCCGCTTGGTGGAACTACCAGGTTATATGCCCTGGTCAGACGGGTAATGCTGTCTAACAGAATAATAACGTCCTTTTTATGCTCTACCAGACGCTTTGCACGCTCTATAACCATCTCGGATACTCTCTTATGATGCTCCGGCAGCTCATCAAAAGTAGAATAGATCGCTTCCACATTCGGTCCTTCAATGGCTTCCCGGATATCCGTTACCTCCTCCGGACGCTCATCAATGAGAAGGATAATCATGTGCATTTCCGGATTATTCTTCTTTACGGACTTTGCCACCTCTTTTAACAGGGTTGTCTTACCTGCCTTCGGCGGAGAAACGATCATTCCTCTCTGCCCCTTGCCAACCGGTGACATCAGATCCATAATGCGCATGGCAACCGATGCCCCCGGTGTCTCAAGTGACAGACGCTCGTCCGGGAAAATCGGAGTCATATCCTCAAAATTAAATCTTTTAGCCGTTGCTTCCGGTGAATAGCCATTGATGCTCTTTACATATAAAAGTGCACTGAATTTTTCCTTTTCAGTCTTGACTCTTGTATTTCCTTCCACAATATCTCCGGTTTTTAAGTTAAAACGTCTAATCTGGCTTGGTGCCACATACACATCCTGTTCGCCCGGCAGATAATTATCGCTGCGGATAAAACCAAAACCGTCCTGCATAACCTCCAGTATTCCCCTCGCGGTATAGCCACTGTCCAATTCTGCTGGAAAAGCTTCCTCTGACTGCACCTTGACCTGCACTTTTCCTTTTTCATCCTCTGCCAGCATTGCCTCTACAAGCTCCGCTTTTTTCATCGTTGATGTTCCTTTAATGCCTCTTGCTTTGGCAATTTCTCTCAGATCTGCTGCTGCCAGCGACTCATATTTTTCTCTCATATTTTCCTCCACTTTCCATCTGTCAAACCTTTTGCCGATACCGGAATACAGCCAGTTTCCAGTTACATAAACAGCCAGTAAAACACTGCTGCTTTTCTAGGCAATCTGTTATTTATTGTTTCTGTACATGGGGTTTCTTTAAGATATGTATTTTGATTTGTCAAAACCATTTTGCTATTGTAGAATTTATTATACTATATCTCATTCAAATGAGAAAGTAATTTTTAAAAAACTGCCACCGGTCACTCCGATGGCAGTCGTTAGCTTGTCCAATGGATTAAGCAACTTTACCTTTTGCAATTTCAACTAATGCCGCAAAGCCTTCTGCATCATTTACAGCCATCTCTGCCAACATCTTTCTGTTAATATCAATCTCAGCCAGCTTTAATCCGTACATAAACTTGCTATAGGATAAACCGTTCATTCTTGCTGCTGCATTGATACGTGCAATCCAAAGCTGTCTGAACTGACGCTTTCTCTCTTTTCTGCCCGCATAAGAAGATGCAAGTGCTCTCATGACAGACTGCTTTGCAACTCTGTACTGCTTGGAACGTGCTCCTCTATAACCTTTTGCAAGCTTTAATACTCTATTATGTTTCTTCTTTGCGTTTAAACCGCCTTTAATTCTTGCCATCTCTTATATCCTCCTAACAAATTATAAATATGGTAAAATCTTCTTCATGTTCTTAACATTTGTTGCATCCGTAACAGCCGGCTGTCTAAGATTTCTCTTTCTCTTAGTGGATTTCTTTGTTAAGATATGGCTCTTATAAGCTTTTGCTCTCTTTAATTTACCTGTTCCTGTAACTTTAAAACGTTTTGCTGCTGCTCTGCTTGTTTTAATTTTTGGCATATTTCAAATCCTCCTAAACTAAAGTTTCTATTTTAACTGTACGAATTAACGCTTTTCAGTTAAAAACATTGTCATGCTTCTTCCTTCTACCTTTGGAGCCTTTTCTACTACCGCAATATCGGATAAGTTCTCTGCAAAGTCATCTAAAATGTGTTTGCTGTTTGCCATATGTGCCATCTCACGACCACGGAAACGAAGTGTAACCTTAACCCGGTCCCCTTTCGTAAGAAACTTTCTGGCTGCATTGATCTTCGTATTCAGATCATTTGTGTCGATGTTCGGAGACAAACGAATCTCTTTAATCTCGATGACCTTCTGTTTCTTTCTTGCTTCCTTTTCTTTTCTGGCAAGCTCGTAACGATACTTACCATAATCCACTATTTTACAAACGGGCGGCTTTGCTGTCGGAGCAATCTTGACTAAATCAAGTCCTGCTTCCTCTGCCAGACGCATTGCCTCCCTGGAGGACATTGCTCCAAGCTGGTCTCCGTTCTCACCGATAAGACGTACTTCCTTATCCCTAATTTGTTCATTAATCATTAAATCGCTAATTGCCGTGCACCTCCATAAGAAAATAAAAAAGTGGATAGTCAGACTATCCACTTAAAATTTTTCGGCTCACGGACACCTGCCGCATAAAATACAGCTGTCCAGCTTACTACAATTTGAACACCTATAAGCTCTTTGCCATAGGGTGAGAGTGGATACTCTGCTTTGTTGTCCTGTACGTGTTACAAACCGTACTCTGATACTATACATCCACTTTCACGCTATGTCAAGCTATTTTTTTATATTTGCAAAATTATTTCTCCCGGAACGTGGCGCAGGCGGTTTCAGAGAATCCGCCTTAATACAGTTTATTTCTCCCGGAACGTGGCGCAGGCGGTTTCTCTGCAGTTCCGTGCACCGCATCCCTTGATATCCACATGCTCTGCGTAACATTTGTAATTGGTATTGTAAGTACAATTCGTTGCTTCGCAGTCAATGCTGATGGTTTTGCTCGGATGATCCAGTGCACTCTTATAGCTGTCACCCTTGCTCTCTGTAAAGCTCTCACAGCAGGTATCATCACAGTGGCATGCCTCTTTACCGCCTACCATGATATCACCCTTGCTGCAATATTCTGACTTATTGTACACACAATTTGTTACGCCGCATTTTAACTCTGCCATTTTACTACCTCCTGATATGCTAAATAATTTTGATCAGTAGTAGTATGGCTTAATTGGTTCTGTTCTATACTATCACTTATTTACTTTATTTCTGCTCTTCTGAAACCTCTTCCTTGCGAATCGCCTTGGTACGGATTTCCTCACAGATTGCTGTAATGAAATCAGCAAGCGGCTTCTGTCCTTCATCGCCTGCAAAGCGGCTTCTGACAGATACCAGATTCTGTTCCTCTTCCTGCTGTCCCACGACGAGCATATAAGGCACTTTGGCAAGTCTCGTCTCGCGAATCTTATAACCAATTTTTTCCGAACGATTGTCTACGGTGCAGAGGATTCCGTTTTTCTTCAGTTCCTTTGCAACACTTTCTGCATAGTCCTTATATTTTTCAGAAATCGGAAGGACACGCACCTGCTCCGGGCAAAGCCAGGTCGGGAACTTGCCGGCATATTTTTCAACCAGCCATGCAAGCGTTCTCTCATAGCAGCCCATGGATGTTCTGTGGATAATATACGGACGTTTCTTGTCTCCATTCTCATCGATGTAGAACATGTCAAACTGTTCTGCCAAAAGAGCATCCCACTGGATCGTAATCATCGTGTCTTCTTTTCCGTATACGTTCTTTGCGTTAATATCGATCTTAGGACCATAGAAAGCAGCCTCACCGACATCCTCTACAAACGGAATTTCAAGCTCCTGCATCATATTCCGCATATGCTGCTGGGTCTCTTCCCATACTTCAGGCTCCCCGATATATTTTTCACGGTTGTCCGGATCCCACTTGGAAAGATGGTAGGTCACATCCTCTTCCACACCAAGCGTCGTCAGGCAGTGCTTTGCCAGAGCCAGACAGTTCTTGAATTCTTCCACCATCTGATCCGGACGCACAATTAAATGTCCCTCGGAAATCGTAAACTGACGTACACGGGTCAGACCGTGCATTTCACCGGAATCCTCGTTACGAAACAGTGTAGAAGTCTCACCGTAACGGATCGGCAGATCCCGATAAGAATGCTGGCTGTTCTTATAGCAGTAATACTGGAACGGGCAGGTCATCGGACGAAGTGCAAACACTTCCTTATCCTTTTCTTCATCTCCCAGAACAAACATACCTTCCTTATAATGATCCCAGTGTCCCGAAATCTTATACAGATCGCTCTTTGCCATAAGCGGTGTTTTGGTTCTGACATAACCCCACTCGTTATCCTCCAGATCCTCAATCCAGCGCTGCATGGTCTGGATCATTTTGGCTCCCTTCGGAAGCAGAAGCGGCAGTCCCTGTCCAATCACATCTACCGTTGTAAATAATTCCATCTCACGCCCCAGCTTATTGTGGTCACGTTTCTTAGCCTCTTCCATCTGTGCCAGATGCGCTGCCAGTTCGTCCTTCTTGGCATAGGCTGTGCCGTAAATTCTCTGGAGCATTTTATTTTTCTCGCTGCCTCTCCAATAAGCACCGGAAGAAGAAATCAGCTTGAAAGCCTTAATATTTTTTGTACTCATCAGGTGCGGACCTGCACACAGATCGGTAAAATCACCCTGGCTGTAGAAGGAAATCTCCGCATCCTCCGGCAGATCTTCAATTAACTCTACTTTATACGGCTCACCCTTTTCCTGCATAAACTTGATGGCTTCTGCTCTCGGAAGCGTAAACTTCTCAAGGCGTGCACCCTCTTTTACAATCTTCTTCATTTCCGCTTCCAGCTTATCCAGATCCTCTCTGGAAAACGGCTCATGCTCAAAATCATAATAAAATCCGGTATCAATACTCGGGCCGATGGCTAACTTGGCCTCCGGGAACACTCTCTTTACCGCCTCAGCAAGCACATGGGAGGTCGTATGTCTGAGCGCTGCCAGACCTGCCGGATCATTGGCGGTCAGAATGCTCAGCTCACAATCCTTGTCAATTACCGTTCTTAAATCCACAACCTGTCCATCTACCTCTGCTGCGCAGGCTGCTCTTGCCAGACCCTCGCTGATATCCAATGCAATATCATATGCACTCATAGCTACAGCATATTCCTTACTGCTTCCGTCCTTTAAAGTAATTTTCATTTTTTATACCTCTTTCTTTTTATCCCTCTTTTTTATTCTGCATCACTGCACTCCGGCTCTGCAAACGTATTGCCGTTATTATTTCCACATGAAATATGGATGCCATGCGTAAGCGGTGCATGAACGAGTCCCCAGAGTGCACCTAAAAGTGCTGCAATCAGCATCAGAATCCAAAAATCCGTCTTACAAAATGTCACATCTCCTTCAAACATTCTGGTCCACAGTTTCTTTCCTTTTTCCCTTGCCAATAAAAGCATTCTGTTTCCTCCTTCTCATATCCAAAAAAGTGCACATAACCTTTTTTCACTATGTTCATCCTATGACAAAATATTCGTTCTGTAAAGTATTTTTTCCAAAACACCCATATGAAATCAAAACGTGCAAATTTTGTTCTTTTTTTCCCTAATTGTGAACCTTTTTGAAAGCTCTTGTACTTCCTCCCCACCCTTGCTAAATTGTAATTAGAAGAAATTCGTAAGACGGATTTCCAGAAAGTACCAGCAAACAAATATTTAAAAGAAGGGATAGGATAAGCATATGAAAATCATCAAAGCAACCGACTATAAGGATATGAGCCGTAAGGCGGCCAACATTATTTCTGCCCAGGTTATTATGAAACCGGACTGTGTACTCGGACTGGCAACCGGTTCCACACCGATCGGAACCTACGACCAGCTTGTAGAATGGTACAAGAAGGGTGATCTGGACTTTTCTGGTGTGACCAGCGTAAATCTTGACGAATATAAAGGGCTTTCCGGCGACAATGACCAGAGCTACCGCTACTTTATGAATACCCATTTATTCGACCGTGTCAACATCGACAAAACAAAGACTTATGTGCCAAATGGACTGGAAGCCGATTCTGCCAAAGCCTGTGGCGATTATAACCGCATCATTGCAGAGGTTGGTGGTGTGGATTTACAGCTGCTTGGTCTTGGACATAACGGACACATCGGCTTCAATGAACCGAGTGCCACATTTGAAAAGGAAACTCACTGCGTAGATCTGACACAGAGCACCATTGATGCCAATGCCCGTTTCTTTGCCACCATGGACGATGTTCCGAAGCAGGCTTATACCATGGGTATCAAGACCATTATGCAGGCAAAGAAGATTGTTGTCGTAGTCAGCGGTGAAGACAAAGCAAATATCGTAAAGGAAGCCTTTTTCGGACCGATCACTCCACAAGTACCTGCTTCTGTGTTACAATTACATAATGATGTAGTTGTTGTCGGTGATGCAGCAGCTCTTTCCAAAATCTAAACAAAGGGGTGTTACAACATGATCATTCAAAACGGTACTGTTTTTACCAAGGACTGTCGTTTCGAGCAAAAAACTATCTTAACAGACGCAGAACGTATTCTTGCAGTGGAAAGCACTGCAGACGGAACTTCTTCTGAAGTTCTGGATGCTACGGACTGTTATGTCATTCCCGGTCTGACCGACGTACATTTCCATGGCTGTGTCGGCTATGACTTCTGTGACGGTACAGAAGAAGCACTGCAGGCTATGGCTGTCTACGAATTAAAAAACGGTGTGACTACCATTTGTCCCGCATCCATGACACTGGCAGAAGAAACTCTTGCCGGCATCTGTAAAACAGCGGCGGGCTACGCTTCCAGACAGCAAGCTGCCGATCCTGCTTCCCGTGCCGGACTTGGCGCTTCCTTAAAGGGCATCAATCTGGAAGGTCCTTTCCTCTCCTTCGCCAAAAAAGGAGCGCAGAATCCTGCTTATCTGCAAAAGCCAAATGCACCTATGCTACATAGACTTCAGGAATGCGCAAATGGTCTGGTCAAGCTGGTTGCTATTGCTCCAGAGGAAGACGGTGCCATGGACTGTATCCGTGAGCTTGCATCTGAAATGACTTTCTCCGTGGCTCATACCACTGCAGATTATGAAACCGCAAGAAAAGCCATGGAACTTGGCGCAAAGCATGTCACTCATCTTTACAATGCCATGCCGCCTTTTACGCACCGCGATCCGGGCGTGATCGGCGCAGCTGCTGACACTTCCGACTGTGATGTGGAACTGATCTGTGACGGTGTGCATATTTCGGCTCCCGTAGTACGTTCTACCTTCAAGCTCTTTGGAGACGACCGTGTTATTCTGATCAGTGACAGCATGATGGCTACCGGCATGAAGGACGGACGCTATGCACTCGGTGGACAGCCGGTTATTGTAAAAGGTAATCTTGCCACGTTGGAAGACGGCACCATTGCAGGCAGCGCCACCAACCTGATGGACTGCATGCGCACCGCAGTCAAAATGGGAATTCCGTTAGAGAGTGCAGTCAAAGCAGCAACCATCAATCCTGCCCGCTCCATTGGCATTGATAAGGAATATGGTTCCATTGTTGCCGGAAAACATGCAAACCTGGTACTGTTAAATAAAAAGGATCTTTCTATAAAGGCAGTTGTGCTGGAAGGTAAGGTTCTGTAAGATCAGCTTATAAATTTGTAGTTGCTACAAGTCTAAATAAAATGAATAGAGTTTATTTAGACTTGTCAGCAACAATGAAAACGATCGTAAAGACAGGAGATATATTATTATGAAAAAATGGAATGCAGAATATGAAGGTAATAAAATCAGAATAGAAAATAGTTGGGATGAAGAAAAATTATATATTAATGAAAAATTACATGATGAAGGAATAGGATTAACCTCTCGCTCTAAATTGATTGGAAAACTGCCAGACGGAAAATTAGTAAAGGTTTGCATTGGAGGTTTTTGTAGATTACATTGTGTCGTTTTTGTTGACGATGAAGAAATTTTAAGAGCATAGTTTGTCAAGATAAGTGTGTAAGTTTTTTAATGATGGGTGGTCGAATAAATCGACCACCTTTTTCATATGTGAATCAGCTAAAGCAACGCTTTTCCAGTTCATCAGACTGTATCTGGGAATTATGCTTTGTATTAGCAATGTCACTACGCTCCTATTTGCCCAATACCGTATTCCGGTATTCATTGGCAGAAATACCCATCTGCTTTTTAAATACTCTGGAAAAATGCGCCATATCCATAAAACCGACCGATTCTGCAATATCCCCGATTCGAAGGCTCGGATCCTTTAAAAGTTCCTTTGCCTTTTCTATTCTGACATTATTCAGTATCTCGGAGAAATTCTGTCCGGTATGCCGGTTTAACAGCTTCGACAGATGCCACTGGCTCACATAAGCCTTTTCCGCCACATCGGCAAGCTTTAACTTCTGCGTATAGTTTTCCTCTATGTACTGTAGTGCGTTCTTCACAATAAAACTGCTGGCTATGGATTCATGTTCCTCTGCCTGCTCCTCTTCCATCACACTCTGCTCTCCTGCATCAATGTGCTTTGCCTTCAGATTGTCCGTCATGGTCTGGATTGCCTCTTCCAGTTCCTCCATATTGGAAGGCTTTAACATAAACCGGGTCACCCCCAGCCGGATCGCTTTCTGCGCATAATCAAAATCACGAAAACCGGTCAGGATACTGACCTCCAGATCCGGAAATTCAGATTTGAGTCCCGCTACCATCGTCAGCCCGTCCATCTCCGGCATGCAGATGTCCAAAAAGATCAGATTGGGCTTCAGCTCCTCAATCAGTCTCTTGCCCTCTACACCGTCATTTGCTGTTCCGACGACCTCACAGTTATATTTTTCCCATGGTACGCTTCTGGATAAACCCTGTACGATAATAGGCTCATCATCGATTATCATTGCTTTGTACATAGCATGTCCCCCGTTCTTTGACACGGTAAAAAAGGATCTGCTCTGTGCAAGCACAGGCAAATCCTTTTTTACCATGTTCCGCATGGCTATATCATAACATATTTTTTAGCCTTTGACAGCCCCTGCGGTAAGACCTTTAATAATATTTTTCTGTAAGAAGATATAAACAATCAGAACCGGAACAACAATCAGGGTTACTGCTGCTGCCATCAGACCAAAGTCTGTACCGTATTTGGAACTGATTTCCTCCAAAAGGCTGGAAATCGGATATTTCGTACGGTCACGAATCATAATTTTCTGTACAAACAGGTCGTTATAGGACCAGAGGAAACTGAAGATTGCTACAGTGGAAAGGGAAGCCTTACAAAGCGGTACAATGATCTTTGCAAATACCTGGAATACATTGGCTCCTTCCATATATGCTGCTTCTTCCATCTCAAGCGGGATACTTGCCAGGAAGCCGATCATAACGATTGTTGCAAAGCTTAAGTTTCCGGCAATCTGCGGCAGAATAACAGCCACATTTTTATTTAATAATCCCCACTCAGACATCATGCGGAATACCGGAATGATGGTAGAGAATACCGGGAACATCAGACTTGCGGAAATCATCATCTGCACAATCCCTTTTCCCTTAAAGCGGTATCTGGTCAGTCCAAATGCCATCATGGATGCGAAAAGCATAACGCCGATCGTAACGGTTCCCGAAATTAAAAGGCTGTTCCGGTAAGCCATCAGAATATTCTGTTTGCTGAAGGCATTACTGTAGTTCATCCATGTAAATTCCTGCGGAAGGCTGAAGGAAGAGCGAATGACTTCCGACGAAGGCTTGAAGGAATTATTGAATACCCATAAAAACGGGAATATGGTTGTGATTGCCCACATAATCAGTACTACGTAGATGAGAATGGTACCAATTTTTATTTTTTTCTGTGTTCTCATTTCCCGCACCTCCTAATCTCTTTCCTTGATCATCAGATTTACGACCTTGGATACAACCACACCAAGTACAACAATCATGATTGCAATGGTAGAACCATAGTCAAAGTTATTTACGCCAAAGGTAGACTGATACATATAGGTACCGAGGAAATGAGTTAATCCCTGCGGTGCTCCCTTCGGAACCATAACCCATGGAAGGTCGAATACCTTTAATGCACCGGTCAGCGCCAGTGTAATACAGGTGCAGATTACCGTTTTCATCATCGGAAGGGTGATGTAGAATACCTGCTTAAATTTCGAACATCCATCAATGTCTGCTGCTTCGTATATATCATCAGAGATATCACTGAGTCCTGTCAGCATGATGACAAAGTAGAAACCTACATAACTCCATAAGGTCGGTATACATACCATGATAAATGCCAGTTCCGGTTTTAACCAGTTGACCGGTTCCTTGCCAAAGGATGCTAATAACTGATTTAACATACCACCATTGTAGTTATAGAACAATTTGAATAACAGACCGAGTGCTGTCGCGGAGATAACGACCGGGAAAAAATACACGGTTCTGAAAATCTGCGCGCCTCTCTTAATATTGCTGACTAATACAGCCAGTATAAATCCAAGTCCTACCTCGAATACCACAGTCAGTACCATCATTTTAAGAGAGTTTAAAATTGCGATCTTTACTTTCGGATCAGTGAATAAAGTCTTGTAATTGTCAATTCCAATGTATTTCGGCTCTAAGCCCGGCATACTTACAATGCTTGTCATATCATAAAAACTATTCTTAATGTTCTCAATGAACGGTATGTAGAGAAAGATCAGCATGAACAAAATCCCTGGCAGTACAAATATGAGTAATGGCCACTTTTTCTTATATAACATCTTTCTTCCACCTTTCTTTTCATTAACTACATCCGTAGTTGAAGTGTTTGCATAAAATGAGAGGGGACCGGTTATCCAGCCCCCTCTGAGATAACTTTTAGTAATCAGCTATGAATTTTTATACGACCCTCACCGTATGTATACTTCTTATTCTGCTGCTACTCTGGATGCGCTGAGTGCAAGTGCGTCATTTAATACGTCCTCTGCGCTTGCGGATCCTGTAGAGATGTCACAGATGCTGTTTACGATATTTGTAAATGCTTCTGCATCCATTCTGGAATCGATCGGTCCTGCAAAGTTGTTGCCAGCTGCTGCATTTACATCTGCGATAGACTGTGCTAACGGAGTTAATGTCTCTGTAGTAGAAACTTCTGTTGCACATTTATTTACGAAACCACCTTTAGCCCAGTATGCGGAAACTGCTTCCTTGCTTGTCTGTGCCATAACGAACTTCACTGCTGCATCTCTCTTAGCCGGATCATCCCATGCTTTTCTTGTGATATAGAAACCGGATGAGAAACCGGATGTGATTGTACCTGCCTCTGCTTTCTGGTTTGCAACACCCGGGAAAGCAACTGCTACGGTATTCTCTTTATCCTCGATACCGCCTGCATACCATGTTCCATCTAACTGCATAGCTGCCTGTTTGCTCTTGAACAGTTCGCCAACATAATCATTATCAACCGTATCGGTATCTTCCGGGAATGCTCCCATATCTCTTAAAGTCTTGAATGTCTCAAGTCCTGCTACCCATTCTGCCGGAGCGGTTTCCGGTAAGGACTGGTAAGAATCCAGACCTGCGGAGTAAAGGATACATGCCTCAATCCAGTAGTGCGGAATATTGTTTAAGGAAACAGCAATCGGAATAATTCCATTCTCTTTGAAGGTTGTAACTGCTGTTGTCAGAGAATCCCAGTCAGTCGGAAGCTCTAATCCATACTGATCAAATAAATCCTTGTTGCAGTAAAGTACTTCGGAGAAACCGGTTGTCGGAACTGCTCTCTGTACGCCGTCTGTGTTTGTAACACCAGCAAGAGCTGTCTCTAAAGTATCTTTTGCGTAATCCGGATACTCTGCTCTGATCTCTTCAATAGATACCAGTTTGTCTGTTGCTACTAAGTTAGTTGCCTGTGCATCCGTGAAGAACTGAAGTACATCCGGTTCGTTTCCTACGGAGAAGTCAGCTACTACGGAAGCCTTGCACTCATTGTCTGCTACTGCAGAACTGTCTTCTACAGTGACGTTCGGATTTTCTTCCTGAAACTTTGCAATAATCTCTTCGTATACCGATGCATTCGGATCTGTACCACCGAACATGGATACTGTCTTCAATGTAACTGCCTCACCTGTCGGTGCTGCTGCGGTGTCCTCCCCTGCCTCTGTAGCTGCTTCTGTAGAAGCTGCATCAGGTGCTGTTGTTTCAGCCGGCTTGCTTCCGCATCCTGCGAGAAGTGTGGCTGTCATTGCTGTTGCAAGCAACGCGGATAATAACTTTTTCTTCATTTTCAATACCTCCTTGAATGTGTATAGCTTTTTCGTTTGCTATGGTTATATTATAGGAAAAAGTTATGTAAAAAGCATTAGACAGACTTGACATCATTTGTACAATTTTGCCATGTTGCATATTTTGTGAACAAAAACCCGCATCATACTGTACAATCTGCATACGGTATCATAATGCGCGATCTTGTCCTTCCATCCTCCATGGAACGGATTGTAAGACCATACTCTTCTCCATATACGAGCTTGATACGCCGGTTGACATTCCGGATTCCAATCGAAGTATGTCTGCCGCGTTCTGCCGTTCCCGGCTCATAGGTACCTGCCAGAATACGGTCAATGACTTCCTGATCTTGTGTTGTCAGTTCTTTTCCGGTATTGATCACATCCACATAGGTATATCTGTCATCATGATGCACACACAGCCAGATTGTCCCCTGCCGTACCGTCTCAATACCGTGCATAATTGCATTCTCTATGAGCGGCTGTAAAATAAGCTGCGGTACATTTTCCCGCAGAAGTTCCCCGTCAATCTCTCTTTCGACCTTGAGGCGCTGTCCAAACCGCATAGACATAATGTAAAGATAGGCATCCGCACACCGCAGTTCCTCCGAAAGATAAATCGTCTTCTGGTTATTCCGGTTAATACTGTGATCCAGCACGATACTTAAGGATTCGATCATCTTGCAGATTTCGATGTCATTGTTCATACGCGCCTGCCAGTTCATCATTTCCAGTGTATTATTCAAAAAATGCGGATTGATCTGCGCCTGCAATGCTGCAATCTGGGCATCCTTTCTTGCAATCTGCTCCGAATAAACCGTATCAAACAGATGCTTGACCTGTTGCGACATATCATTAAAAGAAGAGGCAAGATATGCAAACTCTTCATTCGGCATAGCTTCCGACTCTACCCTGGATCCAAATTCTCCCTTTTCCATCTTTTTCGATCCTTCTACCATCCGGTCAAGCGGCTGCTCAATATTATGCCGCAGAAAACGAATACCATAAAGGGTCATCAAAAACAATAACAGGGAGACCACGACTACGATCCAGTTCTGCCTGCTCGTACTGACCATGGCATCATGTACAATATAATAGCATCCAAGGCTGTAGTCATCATATTTCTTCTGATACAGATAGCCTTTGTACTGCCCTTCCCTCATACCAATCATTCTTCCTCTGGCATCCGGCGAAAAAGCTTCGAACAGCTTCCCATACAACCGGACCGCCTCATCATTTTGATCCGCCTCACCAACGTAAAAAAGTTCTTCTGTCCCGTTCAGTCCTATGATCACATTATCCGGTATCTGCATCGGATATCCCTCCGTCAGTTCATCCTTATTCAGTGACACCACAAGACTTCCGTATCTTTCATAGTCAGAGATCGTATATAAATTTCGGATCAGATAAATCTTTCCATCAATCACATGCACTTCCACATAATTGGAATCACTTTCTATCACAGGCTGCACAGTGGGCTGAATCCTTCCCAGATAATCACCCATATTTTCTCCTGTTCTGGAAGCAAAAAAGAGCGGCATTTTTAACCCGGACTCATCCAGATAAAAAGCATAAGACTCAAAACGACTGTCACGATAAAAGCTTTTTTTCAGCGTATTTTTAATCTGTACATAAAAGGAGGCTTTTGATATTTCCCCTTTCCGGTACTGATTAAGTCCCGTTTCCCATTCCTTTTCATAAGACGGTTTTTCCATCAGTCGGATTGCTTCATCAATCCGAACGGCTGTCAGGATTGCTGCAGAGCTGACTCCCTCTCCAATCATTCGATCCGTTCGTTCTCTATAGGCTACCTGAAAAGAAAAATAGGTCACCAGAAACAGACATTCCAATGGCAGGAACCAGACAAATATCATAAACTGCGTCAGCCTCTTTTTTAATCTTATCTTTTTCTTCTTCACTGTCTTCATCCGTGATCCTCCAGTCATTTTTCTTCAGTATAACACATTTTTTGCAGATACGGAAAAAGAGCCACCCTTACGGATGACTCTTTTCCCAAACACTTACTACATTGAGGAACAACCCGTACTACACTTGGGGAGTGCAGTAGGTATTTGATACTGGCAATTTTAAAGTCCAAGGAACTTCTCATAAATTTCAGTTACTTCCCTGGCCTGCTCCATGGTTGGCATTTCACAGAAAATACGGAGCAGAGGTTCTGTACCGGAAAATCTTGCGATTACCCAGCCGCCGTTTTTAAAGTAAACTTTGCTTCCATCCAGATAGGAAATTTTTTCAATTTCATAAGGAAGCTCAGGAATCTGCTTATCAATCATAAGCGTCTTGGTCATGCTTGCTTTCTTTTCATGCGTAAATTTGTAGTCTCTTTCCTCCATGAAAATACTGCCGCATTCTGCCTCAATATCTTTATAAATTTCGGACAGCTTCTTTCCTGTTTTGGCAATCATTTCTACCAGCAGGGAAGCTGCGTAAATTCCGTCTTTTCCTTTGATATGTCCTCTTACTGTCAGACCGCCGGAGGATTCACCTCCGATTACCGCATCTGTCTCATTCATTTTTGCAGAAATATGCTTAAATCCTACCGGAACCTCATAGCACTTCTCACCAAACTTTTCAGCTACGCTGTCTAACATATGTGTCGTACAGATATTGCGGACTACCGGACCTTTCCAGCCCTTATATTTTACGAGGTAGTAGTAAAGCAGTACGAGAATATCATTCGGATGTAAAAATCTTCCGGTATCATCAATAATACCAAGTCTGTCCGCATCGCCGTCTGTTGCGATACCAATATCACATTTACTGTCAATAACAAAGTTCTGTAACGGACGAAGTGTGGCAGCCGTCGGTGCCGGAAGTTTTCCGCCAAACAGCGTATCATGTCTGTCATGGATTGTTTCTACTTCACAGCGTGCTGTCAAAAGAATTGTCTTTAAGGAAGTTTCGCTGACACCATACATCGGGTCCAGCGCAATCTTCAGTCTTCTGCTGCGAATTGCATCCATATCCACTGCATCAATGATATTGTCCAGATACTCATTGAGCGGATAGATTTCCTGAATCAGCCCTTTTTCCAGAGCAACATCATATTCTAATTCCTTTACCTCTTCTGCCTTCACATCATTGATATAATTCTCAATATCCTGTGTCTGCGTAGCATCCGCATCACGTCCGCCCGCGGTAAATACCTTAATACCATTGTAAAGCGCCGGGTTATGGCTGGCAGTAATCATCATGCCATAAGGCAGCTCATGTTTCATCACATAGAACATTACAAGCGGAGTCGGTGCAGACTTATTCACCAGATATGCGGTAATGCCTTCTGCCGCAAAAACCTGTCCTGCCCACTGCATTGCTTCCTTTGAAAGGAAACGTCTGTCATAGCCGATTACAATGCCCTTGTCCGTTGCACCTTCATTCTTCATTTTGTCGCACATTGCTTTTGCTAAGATCTGAATATTCTGTTTTGTAAATTCATCCCCGATGACAGCTCTCCAGCCACCTGTACCAAATTTGATCATTTTATCCTCTCTTCCCGACCGCAGCATCCCACTGCGGTCTAATCATGTTCCATAAAATTTAATGAATTTATTAAAACTTATCCCATAATAACTTCTACTTTGTGGGTGCTGCCTGCTGCCTGTGCCGGAATGCTCTCTACCTTTGCCCCATCCAGATATAGCTCTTTCACACCTTTCATGACACCGTCCGGATTCTTCACCTGAATCTCGAATTTTGCATCACGCCATACTCTGACCGCAGAAAACCCCTTCCAGTCAGCCGGTACACAGGGATCCAATTCCAGTGTATCAAACTGCGGGCGGATACCCAGTATGTATCTGGTTGCGGAAAAATATGCCCAGCCGCCTGTTCCCGTCATAAACGGATGTCTGGCACGACCGAATGCCGTATGGTCACGTCCCATAATAAACTGGCAGTAGGAATACGGTTCTGCTTCTCTTGTCTCGATCTTATCATTCTGATAGTACGGGCAGAGTGCGTTGTAGAACTTCATTGCACGGTCGCCACGACCCAGCTTACACTCTGCTGCCCATGCCCAAGGATTCGGATGGGAGAAGATTGCACCGTTCTCCTTTAAACCCGGATAAACTCTTGTTACAAATCCGATATCATCATCCGGCACGGTATAGGACGGAGCATTCAACAAAATACCATAATCTGTATACAGATATTTATCTATGCTGTCCATCGCCTGAATACCCTTTTCGTAATCTGCCGCTCCGGAAAGCACTGCCCATGTATTGGATTCCAGATGCACCTTCCCCTCTTTATCCTTAGAGGTTCCGATTTTCTTACCGTTCTTTGTAATACCGCGGATGAACCATTCCTCATCCCAAAGTTCCTTATTGCAGACCTTTTTCACATTCTCTGCAACTGCTATATACTTTTCAACATCCTCTGTACGTCCCAGATAGGATGCCAGCTCCACAAAATTATTCAATGCCCAGTAATGCAGGAAGGAAACCAGTGCACTTTCACCACCGCCCAGATTCAGACAGTCATTCCAGTCTGCACGCAGACCCTTACAGATTCCTGTCTCTCCAACCATTTCCGTAGAGAAATCCAGAATCTTCTTCATATGCTCATAGACGGTTCCTTCACCCTTGTCGGCGTAACCGATCACCTGATCCGCAAAGGAAACATCACCCGTTTCTTTAATATATTCTACAATAGAAGCAATCAGCCAGAGCGCATCATCCGAGCAGGCATCATCCAGACCATGTACCACATCATCCTTGTTCGGGCTCGGTACGACTGTCGGTGATTTGAACGGCTTTGCTTCCTCATCCGGTTTGAACCACTCCGGTTGGAACAGATGCAGACCATAGCCTGTAGAAACCAGACCATTTAACAGTTCTTCCAGTCTCTGTCGGCATTTCTCCGGGTTGGAGTGCGGTACAGTCATCGCATCCTGTGCCGTATCACGATATCCCAGTCCGACTCTTCCGCCTACCTCGATAAAAGAAGCAAAACGGGAGAACATGACATTGATTTCTGCCTGATACAACGTCCATGTATTAATCAGTGTATTCATTCCTTCGTTCGGTGTCTGAATCTGGAGTTTTTCCATTTTCTTTGCCCAGAAGGCTTTTAACTGTTCGAAAGCCGCATCCACATTGGAAAGATCACTGAACTTTTCACGTACTGCCCTGCCCTTGTCCCGATTTCCTTCGCCCAGCATAAACACCAGTCTGATTTCTTCACCCGGCTTTAAAACGATATTTTTCTGCAGGGAACCACAATGGTTATTGCCCAGTTCATGAGAACCGCTGCACGCTCCATTTTCCACAGCAATCGGATTATCTTCGGTACGGTAGTTTCCGATAAATTTATCTCTCAGACAGTCATAACCGTCCGGTTCAAAGTTCGCTGTAAAATACTGGAACCCAAACTCCTCATAAAACAGATCTTCCTGAATAATTCCATCCTCGTAATCGGAGCCTGCACAGTACATACTCATCTGGAAGTTCTGGTTGTCAATTTTGATATGATGGAAAGAAAATTCGCAGTAGGAAAATACGCTTAAATTTCTTTCCTTATCATCCTCATTTTTCAATCTTACATCCCAAATCTCTACGTTTTCACCGATCGGGATCATCAGTGTCTGGCTGGCTTTGATTTTATCATAATCACATTCGTAAACCGTATAGGACAAGCCGTGACGGCAGGTGTATTTTGCCTGATCAAGCGGCTTTCCGACCGGCTGCCAGGAAACGCTCCAATAATCCTTCTTTTCATTGTCCCTTATGTACACATAATGTCCCGGACGGTCCATCGGAACGCTGTTACCGCGGAATCTTGTAATTCTGTGGTATTCCGGCGTTTTATAAAATAAATAACCTCCCGCGGTATGATTCACTACCGCACACATGTTCTCCACTCCAAGATAGTTCGTCCAGGATGTCGGAAGATCTACCCTGTCAATAACGTATTCCCTTTTTTCGTTGTCGAAATGTCCGTACTGCATAATACCTTCCCTTTCCGTATCTTGCTTTTCTGTGCAAACTGCACTGCACTTCGCACAGCTGCAGATAACTTGTTCCTCAGTTGTTAGTATTATTGTACAATAACAATGCTTTTTCGAAAACTGTCATCTATGTTAATATTTGTATAAATTTGTTCAATGAAAAGGGATTCCTAACACCAGATACCTTACAACGGGTATTCTGCTCAGAACTGCATTTTTCAAAAAGCACGAAGCCGTCATACAAATGATAAAAATTAAATAGGGTCTTGAAATCAATTTTTAATGGTATTAACCTCATAATATCAGTACTGAAGAACTCTTTTTACCGGTAAAAAGCTACATGAATATAAAACATACAGGAGCATGTGGAACCGCTTGTATCTGACGGTCCCGCTTTTTCAAATACTTCTTTTTCCCGCTGATCTGACCGGATCATGAGCAAAAGGAAAGAGCTGTTCAGATCATCCCTGATCCGAACTGCTCTTTCCTTTGTTTCACCGGGGCTGTCACATAAAATCAGTCACGTTGCCCGTTATATGCCATCTGATATATTTTCAAAATATCCTCGTACGCCAGCTCCCTGTAGCCGATCAGTTTTCTCGTTTTGTTTCTGGAGCAGTCCAGGGCAAGCTTTTCAATCGACTCTTCTTTCACACCTAATGTTTTCAGATTTGTCGGCATCCCGATAGACGCATAATAGTCCTCCTGAAGCTCAATCGCCCTTTCGATAGTTATCTCAGGATGTTCAAAGTCTATATCCAGGTTCCATACATTTTTTGCATATTGCAGCCATCTGCCCAGATTGGCTTTATACACATATCTTGCCCAGCTGCACCAGATTGCGGCAAGCCCTGCGCCATGCGCCACATCAGGATACATTCCGGATACCTCATGCTCAAGCTGATGCACAACAAGCTGAAATTCCCTTCCGCACTGTGTAAGACCGTTATGCGCTAAGGAAGATGCCCACATCATATTTGCCCGCGCTTCATAATCATCGGGATCTTTTAAACAGGCATTTCCCGCTTTCATCACATTCTTTATAACAGCCTCCGCAATCGCATCGGTAAGATAGGTGTCATCTCCCGGACAAAAATAGCGTTCAATGGTGTGCATTGCGATATCCACAATCCCGCATGCCGTCTGATACTTACTTACCGAAAAGGTCAGTTCCGGATTTTCAATCGCAAAATCCATTCGATTCTGGCTGCAGCCATATCCCCTCTTCTCACCTGTGTCTGAATTGGTGATAACGCAGGAATTTGACATTTCCGATCCTGCTGCTGCCAGTGTCAGTATCGCTCCCTTTCGAAGTGTTTTAACCGGCTGGCACTTTCCAAGGGAAAAGTCCCATACATCCACATCCGGATTAGCTGCCCCGTTTGCGATATCTTTCGCAGAATCCATGACCGAACCGCCGCCTACGGCAAGAATAAAATCCACTCCTTCTGAAAGGCAGAGACGGATTCCCTCCCGGACCTTAGACAGTTCCGGATTGGCTACCACACCACCAAGCTCCACATAGCAAATGTCCTCATCCTCAAGACTCTTTTTGACCCGGTCCAAAAGCCCGCTCTTCTTTGCGGAACTGCTGCCATAATGAAGCAATACCTTTTGAGGATGATATTCTGCTATGATCTTTCCAACCTTTTGCTCCTCCCCTTTTCCAAAATATACTTTCGTTGGTGTTTCATAAATAAAATTTTGCATTTAAGTTAATCCTCCTTTGCATATTTTATCAATATCTTTTCCAGTCTATCTTTTACCTCTTTCCGTAGTTCCTTCGGTTCTAACACCTCACAATGCGCACCATAGCTGATGATATAGTCTGCCATCCAGTTTCCCTTTGCAAAACTGCCTGTTGCAATCACACTTCCATCCCCTATACTCTCACAGCTTTCAAAATCATCAAAAGCCCGGAATGCAGCCTCCTTGTCCACCTTGATACGAACTTCTACCATTTCTGCCGAAGCATCCTTCTCCCATGGGATCAAAAGACGCCCCGGAGCGGATCGTCGAAAGCTTTCCTCTGTTACAACCAGCTTACGCAGCCGTTTCAGCTTTAAAAAACGATAATCCTCCCGCAGCCTGCAAAAACCGTACAAATACCATGCTGTTCCTTTAAATATGAGTTTTAGCGGTTCTACCTCCCGTAGCAGCGCCTCCCCCCTGGTCCCAACATATTCAAACCGTATGACCCGCTTTCTAAGAATTGCTTCTTTTAAATCTGCAAATGCAGTCTGTTCCTTTTCCCCATCCGACCACATACCAAAATCCACTTCAATCCAGTCTCCTGCTCCACCCCCGAACAGACTGCCAAATCTTCTGAGAGTCGTGTCCATATCCTTCAGGCTGACCGCACCCATAGCATTTAAGGAAGCCAGAATATCCTCCTTTTCCTGCTCCGTGATGACCGTCTTATCCAGGACAAACTCCGGCAGCAGAGCAATGCCGCCCCCTCTTCCACGGTTCATATAAATGGGTATTCCTGCACCGGACAGAGTGTCTACATCCCTATATATCGTCCTTACGGATACCTCAAAATATTCTGCCAGTTCCTTTGCCGTAACATTTCTTTTGTCCAACAGGATATAGACGATTTCAAATAGTCGGTTAATCTGCATTTGATTATAATTCCCCCTTTCACCGCATTCTGTCCCAACCGCAACAAAGACCGTGGACAACACCGTTTCTACAGACAAAATACCACTAATCTCCACAAAAGCTTCCATCCATTATAATTTCTTTCCCATACAAAGCGATTCCGGCATATTGACATATGGTCCATAGTTCGGAATCACACGATAACCCAGCTTCTTATACAGAGCACATGCTCCGGTCAGCAGTTCTCCTGTTTCCAGAACTGCAAAACGGTAGCCTGCAATTTTTGCATCTGCCTCCAGCCTCCGCACCAGTTCTTTTCCTATCCCGCAGCCACGCATGGACTTCGCAACAAAAATCCGTTTTAATTCTACGGTTTCATCATCAAAAAACTTATAGGAGCCGCATGCTGCCGCTTCCTCCCCCCGATAGGCAAGAATAACGTCGTGGATACTGTCCCTCTGATTGTATTTTTCATACTTCTTTCTCTGAATCTTTGCACCCACGATCTCATCCAGATTCGCATCCAGCTTTCCGCACAATTCTATAAAGGCCGGATCTTCTCCATCCGTTTTTACGAAACGAAATTCCGCCAGAGCGGGCATTCTTCTCTGCTCCTTCTTGGGCAAATGCAGCCTCACTTCCTCATAGGCCTCGTCAATCATCTGATACAGGGTCTGCTGTTCAAACGAATACAGATCAATGGTATTCCAATAGGGCTGCTGTACCGGCGGGCAATGATATCCCCTGACCACAACACCGGGATAGACCCTGCGGTAAAAATCAGCCGCCTCGGGATTGGTTTTCAATGTAATGCGGTAGGCATCCTCTTCTACATTCAGCTGGGCAAATATTTTCCCCGCTATCCGGTAACAGATGGGATTCTTCCCAAAAGGTCTTGTCTCATAGGCACAGGGCTTCCCTAGACAATATTCATGTATTGTTTTCCATTCTTTGTATTGCATATTCCTTTTCCCCTCTTATACATGGATTTCTCCAAAATGCGATCAGCAATTCTACCGCCATAAAACACCAGATGACCGGCTCACAGAAAATAACTGCATTATACTGAAATTTTGGAATAAAGACAATGACAAAAACGATTTTCCCGATCAATTCAATGATACTGGAAAGGATCGGAAGGATTTTACTGCCAATTGCCTGCAATGCTGTTCTGGTGTTATTGACCAGTCCCAAAACAAAATACGCCGGTGCGACCACCTGTAGATACCGGGTTCCGTTCTGAATAATAATCGGTTCCTCAGACCCGGAAATAAGCTTTACCATATATGGCGCAAATAGCGCCATAAGTAAAGTCATACCGATCGTAATGGCAGCATTATACCAATATGAATATGTCATTGCCTTTCGGATTCTGTCCACTCTGCCCGCCCCATAGTTTTGGGAGACAAAGGTGCTGACAGCGGAAATCATTGCCAAAAACGGCATCATGCCAAGTTGAAATAATTTTCTGGCGGCGATATGTCCTGCAATCACCATGTACCCCAGACCATTGATTCCTGCCTGCAAAACAGCACTGCCCGCCGAGACCAGACAGCTCATAAATCCCATGGAGAAGCCCTGTGCTGCCATTTCCATATAAAGTCCTTTATCAAAATGAAAATGGTGCTTCGATGGAACCAGTATTTTGGCACAGCGGCCTATGTAGATCACACACAGAGCAACCGAAATTCCCTGGGCGATCACAGTCGCTACCGCCGCTCCCATGACTCCCATGTCGAAACCGGCAATAAACAGTACATCCAGAAAAATATTTAATACCGAGGATAAAATCAGAAAAAGGAGCGGCATAAAGCTATTTCCGATCGCCCTTAAAATTCCGGCACAGAGATTATAAGCAAACATCACCCCGGTAAACAGGGTGATAACGGAGATATAGGAATACGCCTCCTGCAATATCTCTGCCGGAGTATTCAAAAGCTTCAGAAAGGGCATCAGTAAAAATCTGGTGAGTACGGTCAAAGTCAGAGTGATCGCCGCTCCGATCACAATGGAAACCGCTACAGAACGCTTTAACAGTTCCTCATCTTTGGTCCCATAGCTGCGTGCTGTCACAATCGACAATCCATTCCCAATACCGAGTGCAAAACCGATCAGCAGATCATAAACCGGTGTGGCTGCTCCCATGGCCGCCAGTGCATTTTCCCCCAACGTATGTCCCACTATGACTGCATCCATCGTATTGTACAGCTGCTGAAACAGACTGGAAAACAAAATCGGAATGGCAAAAGCCACCATGGAAGGGAAAATGCTTCCATTTAACAGATCAATATTGACATTTCGTTTTAGCCGTAGCGTTTTCATTCCTGCTTTCTTATCCTTTCTAACGTTTTCTCAAAAGAAAAACACTTATCTCCCTGCTATTATTGGTACAATGTTTTCCTTCCATTGCTGACACCCATTCCCTTCTCCTGAAATTTTCTATTTCAAATATTTTTTTCTTAACTGGTGATGATACCAGATCATAAAAATCACCGGCACAATCACCCCTCCGACCATCGGGATGACTGCCCAGACAGAGTCGCCAAACAGGTTTCCAATAAAGAACGAAACAAGAATTATCATCCCATAGACTAACCACATCAATCCATGCTTTCGATTCCATGCCTTGATATCTGTGACATTTTCCGCTTTCGGCGGCTTTTCACCGGAATAAAATCCAACCGGCTCTTTACTCTTTAACTGTGTAACCCCTATCCCCATCATAAATAATGCTACCAACCCATAGATCACCAGACCTATCATATTTTCTGCTGTCATAATACCCCCTGACTTGAACTTACAATTCCTATTCCCATATTTTATTTCTCTCCCGCCATTGCCTGTTGCTTTTTAACAGCGATCGGGAAATAATCGCGTAAAATCGGATAGGTTAATTTATCCGGCAGAGTGTCAAAAAAACCTATTTTACCCATTTCACTGTATGAAGGTCACTCATTTAAAGTATGCACAATCGCAAAATAAACCGCTCCGGTTTCTTCAAATAATTCTCTCCTGGCAGCTTCTAACGGCGTTTCATCTGCTTCAATCCATCCGCTAGGGTGTTCCCATGTTGTCCGGTTCTTATGCATACAAAAAATCCATTTTCCATGATAAACTGCCATGATATCAACAGAAAAATAATGGCTGAATGTATGAAAAGGATAAGTCTTAAACGCCATAAAGCACCTCTCTTAAATCCAATACCCTATCACCGGGCCGAAAAAAATTGCAATATAGATCAGGGTGATCCAGGGCTGGTAATCCACATAAAATTCCCGGAAAGTCAGACTCCATGGGTGCTTGATAATTACCCAGCCAAACAGATCAAAGACAATGCAGATTGCCGTCCAAATACCGCCGGTTGTAAATGCCTGTCCGATCGTCGGATCACTCAGTCCGGACATATACAGATGTCCGAAAACCGTAAATAAAACAATGTTGTACAATGGATGCCAGGGTTTGGTCTTTTCATAGCCTTCTCCCATTCCCGGACCATCCTTCATCGACTTCATATGCAGGACACATATATTAAAAATGGTATGTATCATTCCAACCAAAGTAACAAGGATATAGCATATCCAAAAGTAAAGCATTGACATTCCAAATTGTTCCATAACATTCTCCCTCCCTCTACTGACAGAGCCAGTTTCTATCCTTCCACCTCCGGGAACTTCATACTGTCATCCTGCGCACCCGAACTTTCCAATTCTTCAAAACAAATACTCTGTACTAGCTGTTCGCAGTTTTTGCGGTCCTCTTTTTGTGTTTCCAAAGCCGGCACGCCCTGTTCCAGGAGACCATGCTCATGCGCAAATCTCCATATCTTTCGTTCCGCCTGATAATCTACCGAATCCTTATATGGATAAATTGAAATTGTCACCAGACTGCCGCCACGGCCGATTCCATCTTCCCCTACGCTAACCGGTCCGTTTAGTTCCACAATCAATTGCGTAATATCGGTATTCTCATCCAGCCATATTCGTAATGTGGAATATAGCTCCTGCTCTCCCTGTCCGGTGGCTATCGAATATTTTACGGTCAGAAGACAGGCATTCTCACCAGCCATAGGCACACGTTTGTAAGACAGTTGTGCAGGCTTGTGATCCATAAGCTGTCCGATCATTTCCTCCGCCCTTTTCAGCCACTGTTCTGCCTCCAGTTTCTCCCATGGCTGTTTTGCATAAAAAACTGCACCGTCCTTATCCGCATAGAGCGTTCCCTGATACCATAAATATTCCTCTGCCCCATCGTCTGCAGCATATGCCGCCGTATACTGCTCTGTCCGGTAATAGGAGATTTCTGCTTCATCTGTACTGATCTCAACGGAATAAGCACAGTCAGCCGCATAAAAATCTTCTATCTGTCCAGTGACCTTCTCATAAGCCGTTCCTGCTTCCTGCTCCGAATAGGTTTCCTCACCAAAATATCCCGTTCCCCTGCCGCATCCGGTAAACAGTATGAACAGGCCGATTATCAAACAAACTATCTTTTTTTATACATGAATCCTAATACCCCATAGCATTTCTGACCTTTTTCGTCTTTTCCTCTCCCAAGAGCATGCGCATCAGTTCAAAGGCAACCGCAGGCCCGGTCTCCGGACAATATGAGGTAATCACATTGTCATCAATTACAACAGGCTCGTTGATCACATTGACTCCAAATCCGGCAAGCTGTTTCTGCCGGCAGCCATCTCCCAGATGATAGGTCGTTCCCCGCCTGCCGTTTAAAATTCCGCTCTTTCCAATCGGCAGTGCTCCGACACAGATACTGGCAATCGGCTTTTTCCGGGAATCAAAGTCTCTTATCAACTGTAGAAATCTTTCATCGAAGGCTTCCTCATAAAAGCCAAACTCCTCGTATCCTCCCGGAATGGCCAATGCATCATAATGGCTGGCAGAAATTTCATCTATTGTTTTATCCATAACAACCGGAACATGAAATGTACTGATCACCTGCTTTGTAAATCCACAGGTCGTTACGCTGACATCATAGTGAAAATCAAAACCGGCCCAGCCAAATGTATCAATAAACGGACTGAATTCCATCGTTTCAAACCCTTTATTGCAAAATAATAATACTTTCATAATTCCATAAAGTGCTCCCTTATGTATCCCCTCTTTTTCCAGTGCATCCATGGCTTTCTCTACCAGCTTTTTGGCAATGTATAGTGGTTCAGTTGTCAAGACAAAAATCTAACATTTTTTTAATGAACCGATATGGTTGATAAGTTACAAGGAACATGGGGAGAATTGTGGAACGCTCCCCCGATCCACATATATGCTAAGCTA
>JAAYNV010000033.1 GCA_012520645.1 Clostridiales bacterium
CAGACCGTGAAATGATGATTGTATTATCTCTAGACTCAAAAAATGCTCCTGTAGCATTAGAAATTGTATCTGTAGGTACAGTAAATGCCTGTTTAGTACAGATGAGAGAGTTATTTAAGCATTCGATTCTAAATAATGCTACTTCTATCATGTGCTTTCATAATCATCCGTCTGGTATTCCTGAGCCTTCTCGAGAAGATATAAATATCACAAAAAGAATGGATGAGGCAGGAAAGCTACTTGGCATATGGTTATTAGATCACATCATAATAGGTGAAGATAATGCTTATGTCAGTATGCAAGAAAGAGGGCTTGTGAAAAATGGATATCAGAAACTTAATCTGTTTTAAGGAGGGAGCAAAATGAAGCGATTAGTATCAACTATAAATCTTAGTCATAATGAATGGATTAAATATCGGAAAATGGGGATAGGTGGTTCAGATGCAGGAGCTATTTGTGGATTAAATCCCTATTCAACCGCTATGACAGTATATGCAGATAAGATAAGTGAAGAAATCCTTGAATATGACAATGAGGCCATGCGTCAAGGAAGAGATTTAGAAAATTACGTTGCACAGCGATTTATGGAAGAGACAAACTTAAAGCTTAGAAGGGTAAATGCAATATGTGTTCATGATAAATATCCTTTTATGTTTGCTAATGTTGATCGCATGATAGTGGGCGAAAACATAGGTTTGGAATGTAAAACTACTAATATTCTTAATGCTGACAAATGGAAGGATAATAATGTACCAGCCCATTATCAGATTCAATGTCATCATTACATGGCAGTTACCGGGGCAAAAGCATGGTATATTGCGGTAGTTATTCTTGGAAAGGATTTTAAGTATGTAAAGATAGATAGGGATGAAGAAATAATTGAAAACCTTATAAAGATTGAATCTGATTTCTGGAATGATTATGTATTGAAAAGAGTTATGCCTGATCCTGATGGCTCAAAGGCAGCTGATGATATTATCAATCAGTATTTTGGCAGAGCAATTAAGGAAAGTATTATATTGCAAGGTTTTACGGATAAGCTTAAGCGAAGAGATGAAATCACAGAGCTAATTTCCAAATTAGAAAAGGATAAAAATACAATCGATCAGGAAATAAAACTTGCTATGGCAGAGGCAGAAACAGCTTATTGTGGTGATTATCAAATTAACTGGAGAAATGTTTCTTCGTCAAGACTTGATGTTGACCGTATCAAAAATGAGCGACCAGATATATATCAGAATTATTTAAAAGAAATACAAAGCAGGCGATTTACAATTAAGGCTGCATAAGGAGGAAAGACAATGATAGATGTTAAACAAGAACTAGCTAAGAAAACAGAAAAACAAGAGGTCAAGATTACTAAAAATATGAGTATAGCAGACATGATAAGAGTATTGGAGCCAGAAATTAAGAAAGCCTTACCTTCTGTAATTACTCCAGAACGATTTACCAGAATGGCACTATCTGCATTAAATACTACCCCCAAGCTGTCAGAGTGTACCCAGATAAGTTTTCTTGCTGCTCTTATGAATGCAGCACAATTAGGGTTGGAACCAAATACTCCACTAGGACAGGCATATTTAATTCCTTATAACAATAAAGGGAAGTTAGAATGCCAGTTTCAAATAGGATTTAAAGGGTTGATAGATTTAGTCTATCGCAATGGCCAAGTGCAATCAATACAGGCTCAATGTGTATATGAGAATGATGAGTTTGAATATGAGTTAGGTCTAAACTCCAAGCTTATACATAAGCCATCATTAGATGATAGAGGTGAATTGGTATTAGTATATGCCATGTTTAAGCTTGAGAATAACGGTTATGCATTCGAAGTCATGAGTAAGGCAGATATTGATGCCCATGCACAAAAATACTCTAAAGGTTTTACCTCATCATACAGCCCATGGAAAACCAACTATGAGGAAATGGCAAAGAAAACAGTGATAAAGAAGGTATTAAAGTATGCCCCCTTAAAAACGGACTTTTTAAGAGCAATTACTTCTGATGAGACAATCAAGACAGAATTATCTATTGATATGACAGAGGTTAAAAATGAACCCATTGAGGGAGTATATACTGTTATTACTGAATAAAAAAAGAGTACAAGGAGCGATGAATATGGATTTTAACAACTTTATAGCTACAGTTAAGGAAGAGGTGCAAAAGCTAGTAGGGAATAGATATAATGTTACAGTAAATTGTGTAATGAAGATAAATAGAGAGCTGCAAGGGCTATCTATACGAAATCAAAACACAGAATACTGTCCTTCTATATATTTAGAGGACTATTACCAGGAGTACCAATCAGGTAAGAGTGTTATAGATATTGCAGAAGAGATTGTGAGTATTTCTAGACAGAAAAATCTTAATTTATCTGGGATAGTTGAGAATTTACAGGATTATGAATGGGTAAAGCCAAGACTTAGAGTTAAACTTATTAACTATCAAAGGAATGTCAAACTACTAAAGACCATCCCCCATGAAAGAATATTAGATCTTGCAATTATTCCGTATATTCATTTAAGAAAAGATAACGAGATAATGTCAATTAAGGTTCATTATCCGCTAATGGATGTATGGAATATTACAAGCGATTCTCTAATGCATATTGCTAAGAATAATACTCTTATCATGAATCCTGTAGTAGTTGAAGAGATGACACATTTCATTCTTCGAATGATTATGGATGATACAAAAAATCTAGAGGTTAAGACTGATGACAATGAAGAGATATTAAAGAGTATATTTCATAATGATCAAATGCAAAATGAGATGTACATATTAACAAACAAATCCAATCTAGATGGAGCATATGCAGCCTTTCAGACAAAAGAACTAAAAGACCTTTCATATCGTATTGGTAGTGATGAATTATATCTATTACCAAGTAGTATACATGAGGTCATAGTTGTCAATGCAAAAGATATGGATCCATATAAGCTTAAGGAAATGGTAATTAGTATAAATAGTACTCAGGTTGAGGATAAAGATTTTCTATCAGATTCAATTTATCATTATGATAGGGTAATGAATCTAATAAGTGTTGTATAATAGCAAAGGTATATTTATCAAAATCAAAAAAGAATGGGTCATATCAAAGGCTATTTGATATGGCTCATTCTCCTTAATCTTTAATATTCTTAAATGCAATAGCTTGTTTTAGTATTCGGTATAATGCTTCTTGCTCAGCCAGAGAGCAGTCCTTTAATTCTATAGTGATTTTGTCAAGATAAATGTGGTCTGAACTTTTCGAGTTTTTGATATCATAGTTGAAAAGTTCGGATAAGCTTATTTCTAAAGCAATAGCAATCTTTTCAATTGTATCTATAGAAGGCTTTTTAATACCCCTTTCTATTTCACCAAGAAAAGATGGGGCAATACCAGCCTTAAGAGCAAGCTGTTCCTGGCTTAAAGTAGCTTCACTTCTTAAGTATCTTATTCTGTTTCCTAATGTGTCTGAATATGAACGCATAACATTACCTCCCTCATTTACAATAAAGGTAACTTGTCACTTCAACAACAGTCTATAGGCGTTATAATAAAACGCTATTAGCGTTGACAAAACAACCCAAAATAGTATAATTATAGAAGAAATATAACAAAAAAGTATATGGAGGTTAAGATATGCCACTTGTGATTGTATATGCCATATTAGGATATTGGGCAGCCGGTGTAGTTGTATATGAAAATAAGATCGTTTTCCACAGATTAGGTGAGCTGTTTTTCCAAAAACTCGTGTTAGGTGTAATATTTGGGTGGATATTGATACCTATTGCAATATTAAAGAGAATCTTTTTTAGAAGGTAGATTATTGATTTAAGGAATTGGAGTTGATTTCCGATAAAACATTTGGGAGGAAAAATATGAATAGGATTAATGGTATAGTCTTAGAATCGGCAGCACCATTAAATGATGGACTAGAAAAGGTTAATGTAATCTATTTTATTTTTGGTGTAATTGGCTTTATAATTGGAATAATTGATGCTGGACTTAAAGAAGCAATAGCGTGGGTGTTTTTTGGGTTTGCTGTAGCGTTTGTAGTAAAGGCTGTTATATCAGATGTGTGTATGAGAAGGTTATTTTTTATGGAGTTTCACCTTCCAACACCAGACATCAGCTTGCCTGAACTTATGGGAGCCATAGTTAGACCTCTTACAACACTTGGCATGACAGTTGAAATGAACTCGGATGGAAGTCCAAGGATTATACATAATGGAATTGAATATGATGTCGTGATCAATCATGGGTTTGATACGTTTTCGCTTCGTTGGAGTCTTGCAGGTGCTAGGCAGATATTCCATTATACATATATCAAATATTATAAGAGAGCAGTAGGTTCTATGGGATTAATAGCATTTACCATACAAGAAGAGCTTAATAATAAAAATTAACTTAAGGCGAGTGTTCATAAAGATACTTTGTGAACCGACCTAAAAATGTGGGGGTATAAGGCGGACAGTTTCGGCTGTCCGCCTTTTGCTGTGCTTAAATTGCGGCCGGCAGCTCATCATCAAACATCATTTCATCATCCATTCCGTAGAACGCTTCCATAGAGGGGATATCGAATTCCTCTTTGACATCGCTCAGCATTCCAATCTCACGGTAGTGAATCCAAATATCCTGCGGAGCGGTTCGGGAGTATTTCTCAGCCTTTTCGCCCACCACGACTTTTGCGATGAACATGCGAAGCAGCTCCGGCGTCAGCTCGGTAAGGTCGGTATACCTTTTAGCCTTTTCAATAAACCTGTCTACATTGGTAAGGGAGCTCTTAAGCTTTTCCATTCTGGCTTCAGCCGTTGGCATACGTTCCCGCAAGGCTTTTTGTTCGGTGGTATACTCATCAGACAGGGTTCGGTATTGCTCATCGGGTATACGCCCGAGGACATTGTCCTCATAGAGCCGTTTGAAAAGTGCGGTAAGCTCTAAATCCCTTTTTCGCATACCCTCCAGCTCTTTTTGCAGCGCTGTAATTTCTTTCCTCGTATCGGCAGTGTTTTTGCGGTTGATACACTCTGCAAACAGCACTTCCTCCTGCCTTGCAAAGTGGGTGACACGCTTCAGGTCATCCAAAATCACTGTCGCAAGCTGGCTTTCCCGAATGTAATGAGCGGAACAGGTTTCCTTGCCATACTGCTTGTAGGTGGAGCAGGCAAAGTTGTTTTTGCTTTCGTCCATGGTGTGGGCACGGTGCAGAATTAAAGGCTTTCCGCAATCGGAGCAGAAGACAAGTCCCGAGTATGGATTGGGGTTCTCCATGTTTTTTCTTGGACGCTTTTTATGCTCCCGAACCGCATGAGCGATATCCCAAACCTCTTGGTCGATGATGCCCTCGTGAGTGTTTTCAAACCGCAGCCATTCGGATTCCGGGCGGATAATCTGCTTTTTGTTTTTGTAAGATGCGGTGGTGTGCTTCATGCTGACCGTGTGTCCGAGATAGGTTTCATCGTTCAAAATATTGACGATGGAACTATCCCTCCACCGATAAGGTCTGGTGGTATCCAGGTTCGTCAGTTCCACTCCGGTCTGATTAAAATAGTAGTTGCTTGGATTTACCACCTGTTCCTCGGTGAGCTGCCTTGCGATTTGTTTGGGGCCCCTACCCTCGGCACACAGCTTAAAAATGTGCCCCACCACTTCGGCAACTTCCGGATCGGGAACAATCTTTTTGGGATTGCTCTCGTCTTTCTTGTACCCATAGGGCGGCCTTGTTCCGACTCTTTCCCCGCGCTCAGCCTGTGCTTTCTTCACCGATCGAATCTTTTTGCTGCAGTCTTTCGCGTAAAAATCGTTAAAAAGATTGCGGAACGGAGCGAAGTCGTTATCTCCATAGAGCGTGTCCACCGCATCATTGATCGCAATAAACCGGACATTGTTGTTGGGGAAGGTGTGCTCCATGAGAAAGCCGGTTTGGAGATAATCCCTGCCGAGGCGGCTCATGTCCTTGACAATCAGGGTTTCCACCTGCCCGGTTTCAATCAGCTCCATAATCTCGTTCCACGAAGGACGGTTGAAGTTTGTGCCGCTGAAGCCGTCATCGAACAGAAAACGAATATTGCCGAAGCCCTTTTCCTCTGCGTACTTGGTGAGGATCAACCGCTGATTTTGAATGCTGTTGCTCTCGCCCTCCCGGTCATCCTCCTGGCTCAGTCTGCCGTACAGTATGGTATATTTTTCGTTGTTTGCCATCGTTTAAAATCCTCCTTCTTGTTGTGGCAAACTGAATACGGTAGCCCAAGCATACCGCAACAGGTTCCACAAGTCTACTGAAATCGAGCATTGTCAAGCGCTTTTTCGAGGTCGTTTTCAATCACCGAGAGCATCTTCTTTGTGGGAGTAGAGGTGCTTTTTACGGGGAACACGGAATGCACCCGAAACACTCTGTCTTCCACCACCATATCCCGCTCAACGGTGTGGGAGGATTCATCCGTGTAAACAAAGCTGCCTGTAAAGGTGCGGTGAGAGGCACCCTCGCTGTCGCTTTGCCAAATGATATCGGCAGTTTCGTAAGCGCCGAGAACGCCTGTCTCCAGATAATGCTGTCCAATTTTTTGTTCTCTGTCCATTGATCATTTCTCCTTTTTGGGTTTCCCCCCAAGCGTATGGCGGGGTATGTACTGCCGCGATAAAATGGACATTTCAGCGGCATATCCGCGAAATAACGGTTCCGTGCACCTACAGGAGCACCTTGAAAAGCGCGTACTTCCGCCATTTTCCCGGTACTACAGCACCCATAACAGCGCAAATGGTCATTTACAGCACCCTGCGTGACCACCTATGGCAGCTTGGGTGCTTATGGAACAAACCCACCAACGGCGGGGCTTTGCGGGCGGCACTGCCGTCCGCTGTGACCGCAAGGTGCACCCCTTAGGGGCACCTTGCTTTATCCTGCTCTTTTTTCGACCGTGTGGAGCTACCAGCTCCGGGAGTAGGCGCTCTTTTTTATACGCCCTGCACAAAGCCCTCACGTTGCGATTTACTCTTAATTTGGTGCAGGGATGCCACCCTGCCGGTCAAAGCGGCACACGGGGCGACACAGGGGGCAGTGTGCCGCGATTACACCTCTCCTGACGGCTGTGACGGCAAAGACGGCAAATCTGTGGGGGCGTTTTCTCCCGTCATGCCGTCATTGCCGTCATAGCGGAGGGTAAATTCCCGCCGTTCAAAGCTGCGGTTGTCGGAATAGAAAATGTTGTTTTTCTGAAGGTGTCCCATGTGCTTCATCATTTTTTTCTTCAGCACCGCCGGAAGATATTCCGTTCCGCCAAACAGCTTGAGCTGTTCCGCAAGCTCGGTAGCGGTTCCGGTAAACACAATTGCCGATTTCATAAAGTCAGAAAGAAGAAAAATTACCTCGTCCACTTTTTGTGCTGCCGCTTCAATCGGTTTGAGCAGTTCCCAGAGGAAGGTTTCTCTGTTAAATCCAAGAAGCAACTCCCGGCTTTCGATATCCCTGCCAGTGCAGATGAGGGTGGCGGCATTTTCTGTCCTTTTTTCTTTCTGCAAGATGAAGCTGCTGTCCGCGCCGCCTGCGATTCCTGTGGTGCCGGAAATCATATTCAGCGGATCGCTGTCGGCGGCCTTCCGCAGATGGTGAACCAAAAGAATCGCAATGTTGTTTTGATCGGCAATCCGCTTGAGCACGTTGATATCATCATAATCGGCGGCATAGGGGTTCACGTTTGAAGAAACCGTTTTTCGAACCTTTTGCAGGGTGTCAATGACAATCAAACCCGTGCCGGGATGTTCTCTGATGAAATTTTCAATCTGGATTTCCAGACCATTTCCGATGGCGTCGCTAATAATGGCAAAGTGTAAAGTGGGCGGCGCTTCCTCAGTAATTTCAAACAACCTGCTTTGGATTCTGGCAAAGCTGTCCTCCAGGCAGAGATACAGCACCTGACACTTCTGTGTTTCAAATCCCCATATCTTTTCACCTTTTGCAACCTGCAAGCAAATCCAGAGAGCAAGCCAACTCTTGCCGATCTTCGGAGAGCCCGCAAGGATGTGCAGGCCCTGGGGAATCAGTCCGCTTATAATGAATTTCAGCGGTTCTATGGGTGTGGTCATCAAGGTTTCCGCATCCATGGTTTCTAACTTCGTTGTCATGTTATACCACCTCTTTTCTTTTGGTGCTTTTATTGTAGAAAAGATTGTGGTATTCTTATATCGTGAATTGAAAGAATTTTATTTTCAATAAATCCATTCTTTATAGGAGCGCGTATGGAGATTACATATCCGTTTGCTAAGGTCTTTGTTGATAGCACGAACAAACTCAATATATTTTTTCTGCACAATACCAAGCATTCCACCTTTCAGCAGATTGGAGAAATCGGGTCCGGCATCGTTGATTTCTGTGAGCTGGATTATTCTGAGGTTCAGGAAAAAATACAGGCACTGGAAACCATGACGGTTTCCAGTGCCGATTTTGAAGATATTCAGGCAGGATTTTGGGAAGCGGTTGATCTGCTCAAAGAGAAACATAGCTATGCCCACTTTTTCTTGAACAGTGAAATGGTACGGACACTTTGGGCGTCTGATAAGTCCGTAGAAGAACAGATTGATTATTTACTGTTCCTCTTCCATTACTATTTTGAATTGCAGACACAGTACAGCGAGGCACTGGAGTTCTGCCTGAACACGCAGGTGCTGACAGAGTATACCCTTGCGGAGCGGTATGTGATGTTCTGCAACCTGCATACGGATTTCACGCAGCATATGCTCCGCTCTATGTATGGAATTGCGCCGATTGCAAACGGAAAGTTTGATACCGACAAGCTGATCCAATTTGACAGCTCCGGGGAAGTTGATACAAAAAAGGTTCTTCAGAATATTCACGAGGACAGCGACTACGCTGTGAGCATGTGGCAATATTTTTCCATTCAGAGTCTGGAGGAAATGCTCTATCTTGAATTTGCAGAAATGGTGAAACGGGGTATCCGGGTCAAGCGCTGCGTCCTATGTGACCGGTACTTTATTCTGACGGACAAACGCAGGCGGGATTACTGTGACCGCGTTTATGCTGGCAAACGCACCTGCAAGCAGATTGGGGCAAAGAAAAAGTTTAATGAGTCCGTTAGCGATGATATTTATCTGCTGCAGTTTCAAACCATCTACAACCGAATGTACTCCCGGTATTACCGTATGGATGCCTGGGACAGCGACCGCCAAACCAACAAGCTAACAGAGGAACAGTTTAAGGCGTGGGTGTCAGAAGCATCTAAGGCGAGGCAGGCATACAAGGCAGGGGATATCAGCGGCGAGGAAATGATCGGACGGATTTCAAAAGAACCAGAACAGTAAAATGGCGTTTCCAGCAGACACGCTCGATTGCTATTTAAGTTTTACCGCAAGGCAATGATTTAGAATTTATTTTCGCCAAACAACCCAATACTACATAAAACTACAATATAGATTGCTTTTATGCTTTGCCTGGAGTATCATATGATTAGTCATATGACTTTGAAAGAAAGCGAGGTGCTTGCCGTGCTGGAAAACAACTTTCAAGATAGATGGATATCTCTGCAAGAAGCTTGTGGCTATCTTGGCGTGAGGCGCCATACCGTCATGCGATGGATTGAGCAGCGCGGGTTGCCCGCGTCCAAGGTGGGAAAGCTCTGGCGCTTCAAAATCGTCGACATCGACGAATGGATCAAAAAAGGCGGAGCCTCCGACAAGCCGGAGGATATCACATGAACAGTTTTAAGATTTTAAATGCCCGCAGGCTTTCTGTGTTAGCCTTTTCCTTTTCTTTTGCGTATCTGCTCTCCTTTCTGTTTGAAGGGCAGGTGC
>JAAYNV010000034.1 GCA_012520645.1 Clostridiales bacterium
ACCTCCCGAAGTTTGACAATGATCTGTTCCACCGTGTACTTCTTTTGCGCCATTTCTTCCAGCTCCTTTGTTTTGTTGATTATATCTCAACTAACTCTGAAACTGGTACAAGGATTGGGGGGCAGGTCATATGGAGGTTACATTTATGCAGACAGAAAGACGAACTGCCGATGAGCAATACCGGCTCATCATGGAATGTCGCAGCAGCGGACTAAGCGATTTTCAGTGGTGCAACGAGCACGGGATCAAACCCGGTACATTCTACAACTGGGTCAAGCGGCTTCGCAAAAAATCCTGCTATGATATTCCGCCGGCAACAGGCCGGGGAGGCTATAAGCCTTCGGAACAACAGGATGTTGTCAAACTTGAAATCGTTGACCAGCCTGTTCTGCACGAAGAGACACCACAGCTTTTAAGCGTGCTTCCGGATCATACGGATACAAACTGTATGGAAGCAACTGCTGAGATCAAACTCGGCTCCGCCCTGATCAGGATTTCAAATGATATAGATCCGGCACTTTTAGCACAGATCATCCGGTCTGTGGGAGGTGCATCATGCTAGGCGACATTACAGCTGCAACAGATATTTATATCATTTGTGGCTACACCGATATGAGAAAATCAATCGATGGTCTGTGCGCCATCATCAGAGACCAGCTTCACTTTGAACCGGAGCATACCACCGCGCTCTACCTTTTCTGCGGCAGACGCAATGACAGGATAAAGGCACTCCTTCATGAGAATGACGGTTTTGTGCTTTTATATAAACGCCTCGATCATAACACCGGAAAATACCGGTGGCCACGTAACCGTGACGAGGTGAAAACCATTACATGGAGGCAGTTTGACTGGCTCATGTCCGGTCTTGAGATCGAGCAGCCAAAGGCAATAAAAAGTGCCTGAAACGCTTGATTTTTCTAGGCTTTTGCACCTGTTTATGGTACAATAGAAGTATCAAAAAACGGAGCAGAAGACCATGCCTTCAGGAGTAAAAGATATCCAGCTCTTAGAGCTTAAGGATACAATCTCACAACTGAATAAAACAATCAGCACTCAGAACGAACTCATAAGTTCATTGCAGAAGATGCTGGAAGAACGCAATGCGAAGGACAGTGAAAAAGACCTTCTGATCGCGAATCTCCAGTCTCAGCTTGCGTATCTTAAGAACAAGGTCTTTGGCTCAACCAGTGAAATACGCCATGACCAGCTGGACGGACAGCTGAATCTGTTCGGTACACCCGTCGGTGATGAAAAGCCTGCGGAAGTGATCGAACCGGAAGTGATCAGCGTCAAGGGGTATACCAAAGAGCGGAAACCCAAGGCAACCTATGATGACAAGTATAACTCTGTGCGCTCCATTTGTAAACATTTTTTTACGGATATAGTAGGACTGTCTATCAAATTTTTCTGTGTTTCTTTACGACACATGAGCATTGACGAAAGTAATATATCACGGACTTGCTGATCCCCAACAAAATTACAATCGTGATTACCCGGAACAAGTGCAATATGTACAGTTGCAGAAAGAATTTTCGAGATATGTGTTTCAATTTCAGATAAAAATGAAGTGCACTCTAAATACTCCATGGTATTTCCGGAAAACGCGAGATCACCTGTAACCATAAGAAGAACTGTATCGTTCTGATTTACAATGCTATTTAGTACACAATAAAGTTTTTTCTTTTTTGCAAAAATGGGATTATTTTCTCTTTTACCCTTCATATGTAAATCAGTAAGGTGAATAATTACAAAACTCATAATGCTCCCCATCCTTTTTGCGGATTATATCATAGTTTGACTATATTGGGCAATTTTCCTGTCTTTGTGCAAACATTGCGCTTATCAGGCGTTGTTAATCCACTCATCTTCGGGCACAGACAGTTACTATAATCTATTGGATACAATAAAAAAACGGTAGGAACGGCATAGTGTGTGTTTACATGCCGGATTGGCTATGATAAAATGCCTCCATATTGAGGTGTCCAACCTCATTGTAAAAAAGGAGGTATCGTTATGAACTGGAAAAGGCTAATCGGCTTACTATGTGCGATAATGCTGCTGTTGTCTGCTGTCCCGGTTATAGCGGAGGAGCCCATCCGTATCGGCTGGATTGGGTCGCTCACCGGTGACTCCGCGGTATTTGGCGTCAATGAAAGCAGCATGATCAAGATGTTAGTGGAAGAAACTAATGCCGCAGGCGGCATCCTGGGTCGCCAGGTGGAACTATTTACCTACGATACCAAGGGTGATGCCAACGAAGCTATCA
>JAAYNV010000035.1 GCA_012520645.1 Clostridiales bacterium
ATTTGGCACTGAAATTTCTTCTTTGTCTGGACATGGTAATGAATCCTCTCTTTCCATACTGGTTTTAGTATATCAGATTCATTAAAAACTGTCCGAAAAAGTGTCTTAATTTATGAGACCATTATAGTGTGAACTGGTGCTTACAGCAGGACATCTGTATGTATTAGAAGATAATTATGACGGTACTTATGAAACGCATTTTTCTTTTCCTATGAGTCAGCTGATTAGTCTGGAAACGGAAAAGACCGAAGAGAGAACAGATGAGGTGGGAGGCGGAATGTCTGAGGCTGGACAGGTTGCATCAGCTATTTTGGGCTTTTTAGCGGGATTTATTGTAATTCCGGGGAAAAACAAAAGTAAAAAGGCAGAAAACAGTTTTTCAAAAAATCAAAGAAAATTCATAGAAAAAAAGCAGGTATATTTGCCTGCTTTTTTATTTAGCAAAGAAACGGGAGTATCCGGTTTTGTTTCAACGGCACTATTCTCCGGCATCCGGATCAGCTTCAATGGCATTATTCTCCGGCATCCCTGCATCTTCCTCCTCGGTAATTACCGTTACATTGGCATCGTCAGGCACTTCACCGCGGAAGATATCTGCAATATAAGAGATACGTTTCATAGCGCGCTCATAGTTTTGCTTTGCAGCTTCCCCGGTATTCTCATCATAGAAACCGTCCATGTAGGCTTCATGGTAGAGACGGTTTGCTTCTGCCATGTAGGAAGCTGCATCATCTGCAAGCGGTTCTATGGATGCAAATTGCTCCGGAACAGTCATCTCTCCTAGTGCAGTAAATTCTTGATTGATATCATCCAGAAAACCAAGCAGTTCATCCACTGCAGTTTCCGAAGAAGTATCGATCATATCAATGGCATCACTTTTTTCCTGCACGGCTTCATAAAAAGCGTTCATATCTTCTTTATATGTTTCTAACGTCTCGTCCTTGCCACAACCGGTCACACCGAATATACAGGTCAGAAGAAGCGCCGGAAAAAATAATTTCTTTTTCATAAAATTCACAAAACAGAACCACCTTTCCTATGATACAGATTTTAATCTGAAAAATTTACTTTAAAAATGTCAATATTAAAAATCTATCATATTACGACCTTGAAATCAAGAAGACTGGGAAATTAATATTTTAGAATAGGTGTTTATGGAATATTTCATTGAGTATTTTTTCTTTTCATGATAAAATTTGCTTTGTATAGCAAAAGATTGGAGCATACAGAATGACTAAAAAACAGTTTAGGGAATGGATACAGGACAGAATTATTTATCTGGACGGAGCAACCGCATCAAATCTTATAAAAAGGGGGATGCCAGGCGGTGTCTGTCCGGAAAAATGGATTCTTGAGAATAGGGATATATTAATCGGACTACAGAGAGAATATATAGAGGCAGGCAGTAATATCATTCTTTCTCCGACTTTTACTGCAAATCGGATTAAACTACAGGAATACGGTCTGGCAGAGAAAATTGAAAGAGTAAATCGTGAACTGGTGGCAATCTCAAAAGAAGCGGCAGGAGATAAAGCACTGGTGGCCGGAGATCTTTCCATGACGGGAGAGCAACTTGCACCGCTTGGAAGGATGGATTTTGAGGAATTGGTGGACATCTATAAGGAGCAGATCGGATATCTGGCAGAAGCGGGAGCAGATCTGCTTATTATAGAGACCATGATGAGCCTGCAGGAGTGCAGGGCTGCTTTGATTGCGGCAAAGGAATGCTGTGACCTTCCGGTTATGGTTTCGATGACTTTTGAAGCGGACGGCAGAAGCCTGTATGGAACGGATGCCGTTACAGCGGCACTGACACTGGAGAGTTTGGGAGCGGATGCCGTCGGTGCAAATTGTTCGTCCGGACCGGATCAGATGATGAAACTGATCCGCAGTATGGCGCAGCAGGTGAGCATTCCCGTGATCGCAAAGCCGAATGCGGGACTTCCGGCTCTGGATGCACAGGGGAATACCATATATGATATGGATGCAGAGAACTTTGGAAAAGAAATGTTTTCCATGCTGAATGCCGGAGCTTCTATTCTCGGCGGCTGCTGTGGCACGACACCGGAGCATATTAAAAGTCTGGTGGAACATACGCAGGGAAAACAGAGAGTCCATGTTACAAAGGAGCAGAAACGTTTCCTGACCTCGGAACGGAAAACACTTTTGTTCGGTCTGGATGACCCGTTTATGATTGTAGGTGAGCGAATCAATCCGACCGGAAAAAAGAAGCTGCAGGCAGAACTTCGGGATGGCTCACTGGAGCTGGTCAGACAGTATGCGGAGGAGCAGGAAGAACGAGGGGCTTCTGTTCTGGACATCAATATGGGCATGAGCGGAATCGATGAAAAAGAGATGATGCTGCGTGTACTGGATGAGGTGACGCATCTTGTCCAGCTTCCGTTAGCGCTTGATTCCAGTCATGTTGAAGTTATGGAAGCGGCGTTGAGACGTTATCCGGGCAGGGCATTAATAAATTCGATTTCCTTGGAAAGTGCAAAATTTGAGCCGCTTTTAAAGCTGGCTAAAAAATACGGTGCGATGTTTATCCTGCTTCCGCTTTCCGATCAGGGACTGCCGAAAAGTCTTCAGGAAAAGAAGGAGATCATACATAAGATTGTGGACCGGGCTTTGGAGCTTGGTATGAAAAAAGAGGATATTGTAGTGGATGGCCTGGTGGCAACGGTTGGTGCAAATCCCATGGCCGCGGTAGAGACACTGGAAACAATCGGCTATTGTAAGGAAATGGGACTTGCTTCGATTTGCGGACTTTCCAATATTTCTTTCGGGCTTCCGCAAAGAAGCATGGTCAATACGGCATTTCTGACGATGGCAATCCAGGCAGGACTGACGATGGCAATTGCCAATCCGGATCAGGAGCTTTTAGTCAATAGTGCTTATGCTGCGGATCTGTTGCTGCATAAGGAAGGTGCGGATATTCGTTATATTGACCGGATGAATGCTATTACCGAAAGGGATATGCAGGCAGGTGTACAGAGCAGTGCGGCAGGAACGTTAAGCAAGCTTTCGCTGAAAAATGAAGCAGCTGCCGACAACGGGAAGTATTCTGGTAATCCTTCCGAAAGAGTCCGGGAGGCGGTGCTTAAGGGAAATAAACGGCAGATACAGGAAAGAACACGTTTGGCAATCGAGGATGGTACAAATCCGGAAGAACTATTGAATTCCTACCTGCTTCCGGCAATTAATGAAGTAGGAGAACTGTTTGAAAAGGGAAAATATTTTCTGCCCCAGCTGATTGCCAGTGCGGAAGCTATGAAGCTTTCCATTGAAATACTGGAGCCCCTTTTGGCAGAAAAGAACGGTGAGCAACAGATGCCCGCTGTAGTCATTGCGACTGTGGAAGGAGATATTCATGATATCGGAAAGAATCTGGTTGCGCTCATGTTAAAAAATTACGGTTTCCGGGTTTTTGACCTTGGAAAGGATGTTCCGAAGGAAAGAATCATAGAGGAAGCGGTTTTGCATGATGCAAAGATTATCTGTCTGTCAGCGCTTATGACAACGACCATGCAGGAGATGAAGCGGGTGATTGAATATAAGAATGAAAAGGGCGTGGATGCTTTGGTTATGATAGGCGGAGCCGTCATTACCCAGGATTATGCCGATGAAATCGGTGCAGACGGATATTCCAAGGATGCAGCGGAGGCAGTCCGGGTGGCGAAGCGGTTGCTGCACCTGGAATAAAATAAGGGAAATTGGGAATAAAGGAAAGGAGCAAGGGTTAATCATATGAATGGTGCTGACGCAATGGTAAAATGTTTAGAAGAAGAGGGAGTAAAAGCGGTTTTCGGATATCCGGGCGTGGCAATCTGTCCGTTTTATAATAGTATTCTGGAGTCTGATGTTAGAAGTATACTGGTGCGTACGGAACAAAATGCCGCACATGCGGCAAGCGGTCTGGCAAGAGTGACCGGAGAGGTAGGCGTATGTGCGGTAACCAGTGGTCCGGGAGCAACGAATCTGATTACTGGTGTGGCAACTGCTTTTGCAGACAGTATTCCGCTTGTCTGCATTACTGGACAGGTCAACAGTGAATTACTGGGAAGCGATGTATTTCAGGAGGCGGATATTACGGGAGCGGTGGAATCCTTTGTAAAATACAGCTATCTGGTAAAAAATGTCAATGACATTCCAAGGGTGTTCAAAGAGGCATTTTATATTGCTAATACGGGCAGAAAGGGACCGGTACTGATCGATGTGCCGATCGATGTGCAGAATGCGGCAATCAGCCGTTTCAAATATCCGGAAGAAGTCAATATGCGTACCTATAAACCGACGATCAAGGGACATGCTGTACAGATCAAAAAGGTCATAAAGGAACTGGAAAATGCGAAACGGCCGATTATCTGTGCAGGCGGCGGAGTGCTGTTAAGTGATGCACAGCAGGAACTGCGGGAGTTTGCGGAGCAGCACAGGATTCCGGTGGTATCCACGATGATGGGTATCGGTGTTATGCCGACCAGACATCCCCTCTATTTTGGCATGGTTGGAAATAATGGAAAGCCATATGCAAACCGTGCCATGAATGAATCGGATCTGCTCATTATGGTAGGAGCCAGAGTAGCGGACCGCGCAGTCAGCCAGCCGGATTTAATCACACAGAATAAAGTGCTGGTACATATTGATGTAGATCCGGCGGAAATCGGTAAAAATGCCGGACCTACCATTCCGCTTGTAGGAGATGCGAAGCACATCTTCCATAATTTGGCAAATCAGGAATTTACCTGTGAACATGAGGAGTGGATTTCCAATCTGAAGCTGTACAGACAGACCATGGAGCCGAAGCGGAAACCGAATCCGGATTATGTGGATCCGGCGGAGTTTATCCGGAAACTCTCCGAGAAGATGCAGCAGGACGGCATTTATGTAGCGGATGTAGGACAGAATCAGATCTGGTCCTGCGGTTACCATATTGTAAAAAAAGGAAGATTTCTGACTTCAGGCGGTATGGGCACGATGGGCTATTCCATTCCGGCAGCTATGGGAGCAAAGCTGGGCAACCGGGAGAAACAGGTTATTGCCGTTTGCGGAGACGGTTCCTTCCAGATGTCCATGATGGAACTTGCTACAATCAGACAGCATGATATTCCGGTCAAGATCATTGTTTTAAAGAATAACTATCTTGGAATGGTACGTGAATACCAGCATTATACCTACAAGGATCATTATTCGGTTGTAGATCTGTCCGGCAGCCCGGATCTTTCCAAGATGGCAGAGGCGTATGGTCTGCCTTTTATCCGTGTGGAAAATATGGAACAGGCGGATGCGTCGATTGAAAGATTTTTGGAGAAGGATGAATCCATATTGATGGAGTGTCTGATCGATCCGATGGATCTGGTAAAATAAGCATATTCAGTTTTCTGAGAAGGAATGGAGGTTTCAATGAAAAGAATATATTCAGTGCTGGTAGAAAACCGTTCCGGTGTACTTTGTAAGGTGGCGGGACTGTTCTCCAGAAGATGTTTTAATATTGACAGTCTTGCGGTAGGTGAAACGGATGATAGAGCCGTATCCTGCATGACGATTGTATCCAGTGGCGATGAACGTACCATGGAACAGATTGAAAAGCAGTTAAATAAGAAACTGGATGTCATCAAGGTCAAGACCTTTGAGGAGAATGTCAGTATCAGCAGGGAACTGATGCTTGTGAAGGTCAAATATAATAAAAATAACCGCAGGGATATTATGGAAATCTGTGCTGCCATGAAGGCGGATATTGTGGATATGTCTAAAAATCTGATGATTATTCAGATCTGTGATCTGCCGGAGCGGACCAGACTGTTAATTGATATGTTACAGGGAATCAGTATTGTCGAAGTAGCACGTACCGGGACGTTAGCGTTGGCAAAATGTATGGAGAGCGGCGAGTAGGATATAACGGATAGGAAATGAAAGACTTGATATCATAACAGGAAGTTATATATTCCATTCCGCAGACTCATACGTTGACAAGGGTGTTTTTTGTTGATAAAATAAGGATTCATAAGGGATGAACGAAAGGGATGGGTAAGAAAGATGAGAAAAAAAGTTTTTCAGCTTTTAGTAGATAATACATCCGGTGTACTCAGCCGTATTTCCGGTCTGTTCTCCAGACGTGGTTATAACATTGAAAGCATTACAGCAGGTGTAACTGCGGATCCGCGTTTTACCAGAATTACCATTGTGGCATCGGGAGATGATGAGATTCTGGATCAGATTGAGAAGCAGGTTGCAAAGCTTGTGGATGTCCGGGATATCAAGGAACTTGCACCGGACGATAGTGTTTACAGGGAACTTGTGTTAATCAAGGTCCGGGCGACCGCGGAAATGAGACAGGGTGTGATTTCGGTAGCGGATATTTTCAGGGCAAAGATTATTGATGTGGCACCGGAAAGTCTTATTATCGAACTGACCGGTAATCAGGCCAAGATTGAGGCATTTATCAGTCTGTTGGATGGTTATGAGATTTTGGAACTGGCAAGGACAGGTATTGCAGGACTGGGACGTGGAACCGAAAATGTTACATATCTGCCGTAGAAGAAAGATTATAATAAGCTAAGTTAGCTCTGAGGGAAACCTTTCAGTTATAAATTTTAATTTACCAAAAAGTGGAGGAAAAGAAAATGGCAAAGATTTTTTACCAGGAAGATTGTAATCTCTCTTTATTAGATGGAAAAACAATCGCAATCATCGGCTATGGAAGCCAGGGACACGCACACGCATTAAACTTAAAGGAATCAGGCTGTGATGTCATTATTGGTCTTTACGAAGGCTCCAAATCCTGGGCAAAAGCAGAAGCACAGGGATTTAAAGTATATACAGCAGCAGAGGCTGCAAAGAAGGCTGACATTATCATGATCCTGATTAATGATGAGAAGCAGGCCGCCATGTATAAGAAGGATATTGAGCCGAACCTTGAGGAAGGCAATATGTTAATGTTTGCACATGGCTTTGCAATCCATTTCGGACAGATCGTACCGCCGAAGAACGTAGACGTTACAATGATCGCTCCGAAGGGACCGGGACATACCGTAAGAAGTGAGTATCAGGCAGGAAAGGGTGTTCCGTGTCTGGTAGCAGTAGAACAGGATGCAACCGGAAAGGCTCAGGATATGGCATTGGCTTATGCACTTGGTATCGGTGGAGCAAGAGCAGGTGTACTGGAAACAACCTTCCGTACTGAGACAGAAACAGACCTCTTTGGTGAGCAGGCAGTGCTTTGCGGTGGTGTTTGTGCCTTAATGCAGGCCGGTTTTGAGACACTTGTAGAAGCAGGATATGATCCGAGAAACGCATACTTTGAGTGTATCCATGAAATGAAGCTGATTGTAGATTTAATTTATCAGAGTGGCTTCGCAGGAATGAGATATTCCATTTCGAATACAGCAGAGTATGGTGATTATATTACAGGACCGAAGATTGTTACTGATGAAACAAAGAAGACCATGAAGAAGATCTTAAAAGACATTCAGGACGGTACTTTTGCAAAAGACTTCCTGTTAGATATGTCTTCCGCAGGTGGTCAGGCTCACTTCAGAGCACTTAGAAAACTTGCAGCAGAGCATCCGTCAGAGAAGGTTGGCGAGGAAGTTCGTAAGCTCTATAGCTGGAATGGTGAAGATAAGCTGATCAACAACTAAGCTGTAGCCCGGAAAATGGGAAAGTGATAAAAAGCAAATTCGAATCAGAAGAAAAAGCTGCCGCAGCTTGCGATATTAAGTCGCTTGTGTGTGGCAGCTTTATTATATACACTCTTTTTATTTTGAAAGGCGATCCAGATAGTTCAAAAATTTTAATAGTGCTCCGGTTGGTGTTTTATTCGGAACATAAGCAAAACCGATGCTTCGTTTGGGAATCGGTGTCAGAAGTGGCAGCTTGATCAGACTTCCGTCCTCCAGTTCCTTCTTGACAAAGTCTTCGATGACACAGGCGATGCCGAGATCGATTTTGGCAAATTCAATAAGCAGATCCATCGTGGTAGCTTCAATGAGCTGATCGGTGGTAATGTTCTGATCGCTCAAATATTTATCGATATATTGCCGGGTCACGTTACCTTTGTCTAAAAGCATGACCGTAGCCGTAGAAAGATATTGCTGGGTGGTAGGCTTTTGCGGGAGTGTGCCGCGCATTTTCAGGTTGGAAAGATAGCTTGGTGTTGTCACGAAAATATCCTCGATTGTATGTACCGGACGAAAGTGCACTTTTCCGGCTTTGGAGGTTTCACCTATCAGTCCTATATCGATCAGTTCCTGATCCAGTGCATCCAGAATATGAAAGGTGGACTGACAAAGAATGGAAATCTGGATATGCGGATTTTCTTTGATAAAGCCCTGCAGATAGGGCAGAAGGATATATTTGCACAAAATCGTGCTGACTCCGATGGAGAGACGACCTACCCCCAGTTCATTCATCCTGCGGATCTGTTCCTCACCCTGATGGATGGAAGCAAAGGCATTTTCGACCTGCCTGTAGAGCAGCTCGCCTTCATCTGTAAGCTTCACCCCGCGTGAACTGCGTACGAAAAGCTTGGTTTCCAGATTTTGTTCCAGTTTGGCGATTGCTTTGCTGATGGCAGGCTGACTGATATAGAGTTCCTTGGCAGCGCCGGAAATATTTTTGCAGCGTGCAACCGTATAAAAAATATGATAGAGATTCAGATGGTTTTCCATTTATGTCCTTTCCTTTTATAGGCTTGCAGGTTTTCGGGTTGAATAAAGTGGGAAAATCGTAAGAACTACCCACAACGATGACAAAAATACTATTTCATAATAACATAACCATGAATTATAGTAAATATAAAAAATATGTATTATATTTATAGTAAGCGCTATGATATAATGAGCACAAAAGAAAAAGGAGAGTGACAAAATGGGAATGACAATGACACAGAAGATTCTTGCAGCACATGCAGGACTGGAAAGCGTAACGGCCGGACAGCTCATTGAGGCGAATCTGGATCTTGTGTTGGGAAATGATATTACCAGCCCGGTGGCAATTAAAGAGATGGAAAAAATGAAGGTAGACGGAGTATTTCATAAGGATAAGATTGCTCTTGTGCCGGATCATTTTGTGCCGAATAAGGACATTAAGTCGGCTGAACATTGTAAGTGTGTGCGTGAATTTGCCAGAAGAAATGAGATTACCAACTATTTTGAAGTGGGTGAAATGGGAATCGAGCATGCACTGCTTCCGGAAAAAGGACTGACGGTGGCTGGTGATGTGATTATCGGAGCAGACTCCCACACCTGTACTTATGGTGCCCTCGGTGCTTTTTCTACCGGTGTTGGAAGTACGGATATGGCGGCGGGAATGGCAACCGGAAAGGCTTGGTTCAAGGTACCTTCTGCCATTCGTTTTAACTTGGTCGGAAAGCCACAGAAGTGGGTCAGCGGAAAAGATGTGATCTTACATATCATCGGAATGATCGGTGTGGATGGCGCTTTGTATAAATCTATGGAATTTGTTGGGGAAGGAATTCAAAACCTTTCTATGGACGATCGTTTTACGATTGCAAATATGGCAATTGAAGCGGGCGGAAAGAACGGTATCTTCCCGGTGGATGATCTGGCAAAAGAGTATATGAAGGAGCACTCCACAAGAAGTTTTACGGTATATGAGGCAGATGAGGATGCTGTATATGATGAGGAGTATACGATTGACTTAAGCACACTTCGTTCGACCATTGCATTTCCGCATCTTCCGGAGAATACAAAGACCATTGATGAAATCAAAGAGGATATCAGGATCGATCAGGTAGTGATCGGTTCCTGTACGAACGGTCGTCTGGATGATCTTCGCATAGCAGCGGAGGTGTTAAAGGGAAGACATGTGGCAAAGGGAATGCGTTGTATTGTCATTCCGGCAACACAGAAAATCTATATGCAGGCAATGGAGGAAGGATTGTTAAAAACCTTTATTGAGGCAGGAGCAGTCGTCAGTACCCCGACCTGTGGACCGTGTCTGGGTGGTTACATGGGAATTCTGGCAGAAGGAGAGCGGTGCGTATCGACAACGAACCGTAACTTTGTCGGACGAATGGGGCATGTAAATTCTGAAATATATCTGGCAAGTCCTGCGGTAGCGGCAGCAAGTGCTGTAACAGGAAAGATTTCCTGTCCGTGCCAGCTTGATTAAAATAAATAGGAAAGGAAACGAAAACAGATGAAAGCAAAAGGTTCCGTTTTTAAATATGGAGACAATGTGGATACCGATGTCATTATTCCGGCAAGATATTTGAATTCCTCCGATCCGGCAGAATTGGCAACGCATTGCATGGAGGATATCGACAAGGATTTCGTAAAGAAGGTGCAGAAGGGAGACATTATCGTAGCAGATAAAAATTTCGGCTGCGGCTCCTCCAGAGAGCATGCGCCGATTGCCATTAAAGCTGCCGGTGTAAGCTGTGTGATCACTGAAACATTTGCACGTATTTTTTACCGCAATGCCATCAATATCGGTCTGCCGATCATTGAATGTCCTGAGGCAAGCCGAGGAATTGAAGCCGGAGATGAAGTAGAGATTGATTTTGACAGCGGTGTGATCAAAAACCTGACTAAAGGGACTTCTTTTAAGGGGCAGCCGTTCCCGGAATTCATGCAGAAGATTATTCAGGCTGAGGGTCTGGTAAACTATATTAATAATAAATAGTTTGACTTTTCCGGTTGTAGGGGATATACTAAAACAGTTCATGAAAAAGAGCGGCGCTCGAATAAAGAGCGGCTGCTTTTTCTCTGTCCGGGAAGGATAAACAGACAGATTGAAAAATAAGGAGATTAAATTGGATAATTTAGCAGCACAAACAGTTTTACAAAAGCAGGATGGGATACAGAAAGAACAAATAAAAGAGGAAGATAATTTTAGCAGGATGGAAGCGGAAGGAATGGATAGCCGTATTCTGCGGGCAATCCGTGAGATGGGATTTGAAAAATTGTCTCCGATTCAGGAACAGGCGATTCCGTATCTTCTTCAGGGAAAAGATCTGCTTGGACAGGCACAGACCGGAACCGGGAAAACAGCATCTTTTGGCATTCCGATGATTCAAAATGTGGATCCACAGAACCGGGCGCTGCAGGGGATTGTACTTTGTCCGACCAGAGAACTGGCGATTCAGGCGGCAGAGGAAATCCGTAAGCTGGCAAAATATATGCACGGTATCAAGGTACTTCCGGTTTATGGAGGACAGGATATCGGCAGACAGATTAAAGGGTTAAAGGGTGTGCAGATTGTAATTGGCACACCGGGCAGGGTCATGGATCATCTTCGCAGACATACCATGAAAACAGACCATATCCGCATGGTTGTATTGGATGAAGCAGACGAAATGCTTAACATGGGTTTTCGTGAGGATATGGAGACGATTCTTGACCAGATTCCCACAGAGCATCAGACAGCTCTTTTTTCTGCAACCATGCCACAGCCGATTCTGGAAATTACAAACCGTTTTCAAAAGGCGGATGCTGTTCAGGTCAAGGTGGCGGCAAAGGAGCTGACTATACCGCTTGTAAAGCAGGTGTATTACCGGGTACCTGTAAGGGTTAAAATGGATGCCTGTGCAAGAATTCTGGAGTATAACCAGCCCAAATTAGCGCTTATTTTCTGCAATACCAAGAAGATGGTAGATGATTTGACCGAAGAACTGAAAAGAAAGGGATATCAGGCGGAAGGACTGCATGGCGATCTGTCACAGAACCAGAGGGATACGGTAATGAACCGGTTTCGGGGAGGCGCTTCCACGATTCTCATTGCAACGGATGTGGCAGCCAGAGGAATAGATGTGGATGATGTGGAGGTCGTGATTAACTACGATGTACCGCAGGATATTGAATACTATGTGCACCGGATTGGACGAACCGGGCGTGCGGGCAGGACCGGAAAGGCATTTACCTTGATTTCCGGGCGGGAAGGTTATCGTATCCGGGATATCGAACGTGTCTGCCGGACAAAGATTGCAGAGCAGAGACTTCCGGGGGCAAAGGAAGTTACAAAGGCGCGTGCCGGCAAAATTCTGGAAGAGGTCTGCCAAATACGGGAAGAGAAGGATTTAAGCAGGATGCTTCTCTTTGTTGAAGAAAAAATGGATGAAACCGGAATTGATGCAAAGGAGCTTGCGGCTGCCTTTTTAAGATACTATATGGGCGAAGAAATTCAGGATATTCCGGAAGAGGAACGCCCAAAGCTGCGCCGGTTCTATGGAATGGAAGGCAGCAAAGGTGGAAATGGAAGAGAACGCAGCGGAAAGAGCCGGGAAAGAGACAGAAAGGGCAGAGAGAACTGGGAGCGGGGAAGAGACAAAAAGAGCAGAGACCGGGATTATATTAAAGGCGATAGAAATGACAGAGGAAGAAATCACGGCAGAGGCGTACCAGGCACAGGGGGCAATAAGAGCCGTGCCGGAAAGAATAACAAGAGCTTCCGAAAGAACGGATGAACGGATTGAAAAAGGATAAGGATAAGGATAAGGGAGACAGTTGGACATGTTTGCATATATAAAAGGGAGCATTGCGGATATTACAGAAGAGAATCTGATTGTAGATGTACATGATGTCGGATATAATGTGAAAGTATCCGGAATGACATTCCGTAAGCTGCCCGGAATCGGAGAAACTGTGAAGATTTATACCTATACCTATGTAAAAGAGGATGCTTTCCAGCTGTATGGGTTCTTAAACCGGGATGAATTGGAGCTGTTTTGCAGACTCATTACGGTAAATGGTATCGGACCGAAGGGGGCACTTGCTATTTTGTCCGTACTTGAAGCAGATGAACTTCGTTTTGCCATTTTGTCAGGAGACAGTAAAGCGATAGCCAAGGCACCGGGAATCGGAGCAAAGACGGCACAAAGGGTGATTTTAGATCTGAAGGACAAGGTTTCCATAGAGGATACCTTTGTAAACAAAGATGCTTCTGCCTATGCAGCGGAGACAGAAGGTGGAAGGAATGGTTTGAATGAGGCAAAAAGCGAGGCTGTGGAAGCCCTTACAGCGCTTGGTTATAGTGCATCCGATGCTCTGCGTGCTGTACGGCAGGTGGAACTGTCGTCTGACATGGATACCGAGGCTGTGTTAAAGGCGGCATTAAAATTTATGTAGAGATTGGGATAAGGGATAGACAGGATGGCAAAAAGAGTAATTGAAACAGAACTGATGGAAGAGGATATCAAGATCGAAGGCAGCCTCAGACCTCAGACATTGGATGATTATATCGGACAGGAAAAGGCAAAGGAGAGTCTGCGAATCTATATCGAAGCAGCAAAGCAGAGACAGGATGCGCTTGACCATGTACTGTTTTACGGACCGCCGGGACTTGGAAAAACCACGTTGGCCGGTATTATTGCCAATGAAATGGGAGTACATATGAAGGTCACCAGTGGACCTGCCATTGAAAAGCCCGGAGAAATGGCGGCTATTTTGAATAATCTTCAGGAGGGCGATCTTTTGTTTGTGGATGAGATCCACCGGTTGAACAGACAGGTGGAAGAAGTGCTCTATCCTGCAATGGAGGATTATGCCATTGATATTATGATCGGCAAGGGGGCTTCTGCACGTTCGGTTCGGCTGGATCTGCCCAAATTTACGTTGGTGGGCGCAACGACAAGAGCCGGGCTGTTAACGGCACCGCTTCGAGACCGGTTTGGTGTGATACACCGTCTGGAATTTTATACTGTTGAGGAACTAAAATTGATCATACAGCATTCTGCACGTATTTTAAATGTGAAGATTGATGAGCGGGGAGCGGAGGAATTAGCGCGTCGAAGCCGTGGTACACCAAGACTTGCCAACCGGATTTTAAAACGTGTGCGGGATTTTGCGCAGGTACGGTATGATGGAGAAATTACAGAAAAGGTCGCAAACACGGCACTGGATTTGCTGGATGTAGATAAGCTTGGTCTGGATCAGCTGGATCGGAACATTCTGTTTACCATGATTGAGAAGTTTGGTGGAGGACCGGTGGGATTAGATACATTAGCCGCATCCATCGGTGAGGATGCCGGTACGATTGAGGATGTGTATGAACCGTATCTTTTGAAGAATGGGCTGATCAACCGTACGCCTCGGGGCAGGGTGGTGACAGAGGCTGCGTACCGCCATTTAGGGGTTGAAATTCCAGAATAAGTCGGATATAATAGATTTTGTATTTATGTGCTCAAAAAATGCTACATTTTGTATAAAAGGGGTGTACCTATGGCAGCAAAAACAGATACCGAAGTGATTATCGGCGGAAAGGTATTTACATTAAGCGGATATGAAAGTGAAGAATATCTGCAGAAAGTGGCATCCTATATTAATAATAAGATGACAGAATACGGCAAGATCGACGGTTTCCGCAGACAGCCCCTGGATACGCAGAATGTACTGCTGCAGTTGAATATTGCTGATGATTACTTTAAGGCAAAAAAACAGATTTCCATGCTGGAAGAGGATATTACGGCGAAGGAAAAGGAATTGTATGATCTGAAGCATGAACTGATTGCAGCACAGATCAAACTGGAAAGTACGGAAAAAACCATGAAGAGCATGCAGAATGAGCTGAATGAAAATGCCAAAAGTATTGTTCGCATGGAAACTGAATTAAAGGAATATCATAAGAAAACGGAACAGGAAGAGAGAAATAAAAAACGATACGAGAAATAGGAACGAAACAGGCTGTCAGGTGGCAGCCTGTTTGTATATCTATATCGTATCAAACGGAAAGGAAACAGGCATCTGAGCAAAATGAAAAAAGTGGAACTTTTAGCCCCGGCAGGGGATTACAGGGCATTTCTGGGTGCCATTCATGCAGGGGCTGATGCAGTCTATCTGGGAGGACCTCGTTTTGGCGCGAGGGCATATGCACAGAACTTTACGGAGGAAGAGGTATGCCGTGCCATAAGATATGCGCATCTGTTTAAAAGAAAGGTCTATCTGACTTTAAATACCCTGATGAAGGAAACAGAGATGGAGCAGCTCTATGACTATCTTTGCCCCTATTATGAGGCTGGACTGGATGGTGTCATTGTGCAGGACATGGGAGTGGTACGGTATGTGAGAAAACAGTTTCCAGATATGGAGCTGCATATCAGCACGCAGGCGACGATTATGGGGCGTCATGGTGCCGCTCTTATGAAAGAGGCAGGTGCAGTGCGTATCGTACCTGCCAGAGAGTTATCGCTGCAGGAAATCAGACAGATGAAAGAAGACACTGGTTTGGAAATCGAAACCTTTATTCATGGAGCCGTCTGCTATTGCTATTCAGGACAGTGCCTGTTCAGCAGTACGCTTGGTGGACGCAGCGGGAACAGGGGACGGTGTGCCCAGCCCTGCCGGCTGCCTTACAGCGCAAAACAGACTGCAGGATACGCAAAAGGGACCAGGAAAGGTGAAAAGGGACAGGAATTGTATCCTCTCAGCTTGAAGGATATGTGTACAATCGAGCACATTCCGGAGCTTATCCGTGCAGGAATTGATTCTTTTAAAATAGAAGGCCGTATGAAAAAAGCAGAGTATGCGGCAGGTGTTACGGCCATTTACAGAAAATATATTGACCGCTATTATGCTGCACAGGATTACCGTATAGAAAAGGAGGATTTGGATACCTTAAAGTCCTTATATATCCGAAGCGGTCTGCAGGATGGTTATTATAAGAAACACAATGGAAAAGAAATGGTAACGCTGACGCAGCCTGGTTATGCAGGCTGCAATGAAAAACTGCTTTGCCAGATACGGGAAAGGTATCTGGACCGGGCAGTTCGGATTCCGGTGCAGATGAAGGCATATCTGTTTATCGGAAAAGCCGTTTGTCTGACTGTTTCTGCCGGACAGACGAAGATTTCGGTACAGGGAATGGAGGTACAGGAGGCAAAGAGCCGTCCAATGACCGAAGAAGAAATTGGGAAGCAGCTTAAAAAGACAGGTGATACAGCGTTTTTCTGCGAGAACCTTCAGATTGAGATGGATGAGGAGGTATTTCTTCCGGTGAAGGCATTAAATGAATTGCGCAGAGAGGCTTTTGTGCGTCTGGAGACAGAACTGACCGGCAGTCTGGAGAGAAAAAGACCGGACCGGCTTGTACAGACAAGTCTGGAGAAGAGACAAAGCATAGACCGGAAAGAGCCTGGGAACAAAGACCTGCCTAAAGATGGGCTGCATATAGAGGTGCATACGGTGGAGCAGGCGTTGACTGTTCTACATCAGCCGGGAGTCGGAAGGTTGTATTTACCGGCAGAGTGCTTTGAGGATACCGGCAGAGAGCTGGGAGGCGGACTTGGTAGTATTCTGGCACAGGTGGAAGTATATAAGCAGGAGAACCCGGAATTTACTTTTTATATGGCATTACCCCATATTTTTAGGAAACGTTCGGAAGCATTTATGGAGAAAGCATACCGTAATCTTTTACTCTGGCAGGTGGATGGTGTGTTGGTGCGGAATCTGGAAGAGATTGCATGGCTTCGGGAAAAGGGATATAAAAAGCCGGTGCAGGCAGATCCGAATCTGTATGTTTGGAATCGGGAGGCAGAACGTTTTTTTGAAGAATTATCGGTTCAGACCACACTGCCACTTGAACTTTCTAAGGCGGAAATGAAACAGCTTGATACGACAGGAAAGGAACTGGTTGTGTACGGCAGGACACCGCTTATGATCACAGCAAACTGTGTTCGCAAAACAATGACACAATGTCTGATTGCCGGGGAAAACGCACAGGACAGGGAAGCCTTTTTTCATCTGACTGACCGTTACCGGAAAGAATTTCCGGTATGGACGAATTGTACACACTGTTATAATATCATTTATAATTCTGTGCCGACTTCGCTGCATTCCTTTTTGGAACGAGGCGGAAAATGGGATGAAATACTTCGGCTGAATTTTACGACGGAAAGTCGCAAGGAGACAGAAGAAATCCTTCATTTTTTTGCCGATGGATGCAGGAAAAGCGACAGACTGCCTTTTGCAGAGTATACAAGCGGATATTATAAACGGGGTGTGGAATAATGGAGCAGTATATTACAGAGATTTCAAAATATCTAATCGCACTTTTTATGGCTCTTTATACCTATGAATGCTTTGCGGTGTTTCGATTTGAAAAGGAGGAAGACCGAAGGGGAATTTATATCCGGCAGAACATATTGATCTTTCTGGTGCACTTTTTGTGTTATATATCGATTATTCTTCGCAGTGGCAAGCTGGAATACATTTTCTTTTTTGCGTTCCAGCAGATTGCCCTGTTTACGATGATCGTATTATTCCAGATGCTGTATCCAAGGGCAAACCGTCTTTTGCTGAACAATATGTGCATGCTGCTTGCAATCGGCTTTGTTGTGCTGATCCGCATATCCTATGGTAAGGCAGTCAGACAGTTTATTATAGTGGCAGGTTCCATGGTAGTTGCGATGTTTGTGCCTTATGTACTGGGAAAAATAAAAAGACCGGAGAAGTTTACATGGCTTTATGCCGGCGTTGGCATCGCCGCTCTGACAGCGGTGCTTGTGGCGGGAGCGGTGACAAACGGCTCCAGACTATCTTTTTCGTTGGCAGGGGTTTCTTTTCAGCCATCGGAATTTGTAAAGATCCTGTTTATATTTTGTATGGCGGCAATGCTGAAGGAGGCAGAGAGTTTTGGACAGATTCTTTTGTCTGCTTTTGTGGCAGCGGCACACGTATTGCTTCTGGTCATGTCCAGAGATCTTGGAAGTGCATTGATTTTTTTTGTCACATTTGTGGGGATGCTTTATTGTGCAACCGGACAAATCAGATATCCGCTGCTTGGTCTGAGTGCAGGAGCCATTGCTTCTGTTGCGGCATTTTATTTGTTCTCCCATGTACAGGTGCGTGTACAGGCATGGAAGGATCCGTGGAGTGTCATTGATGGCGCGGGATATCAAATCACGCAGTCGCTTTTTGCAATCGGCTGCGGTAACTGGTTTGGCATGGGGATTTGTCAGGGATCTCCCAAATCAATCCCTTATGTGGAAACAGATTTTGTATTTTCTGCTATTGCAGAAGAGCTGGGAGTTATTTTTGCAGTATGCCTGATCTTAGTCTGTGTCAGCTGCTTTATGATGTTTATGAAGATTGCCATGCAGTTGAAGGATGCGTTTCAAAGATATGTGGTTATCGGTTTGGGAATTACTTACATTTTTCAGATTTTTTTGACAATTGGAGGAGGAACTAAATTTATTCCGTTAACCGGAGTGACGTTGCCGTTTATCAGTTATGGAGGAAGTTCTGTACTCACGACTTTTGTGATGTTTGCGATTGTGGAAGGGCTGTATGTGCAGCAACCGATAAAAAGGCCGGAAGGGCGGAAAAAGCCGCCGGTAAGAAGACGGGTGAATGTGAAGTATGAAGACTATGAAAACGATGAAGAATGGGAAAACTGGTAAGCATAAGAAAAAAAGAATACCAGCCCGAAAAGATGGAAATAGAAGAATACAGAAGCCGGATGAAATACAGAAGAGAGATGGAATAAAGAAAAAAGAAATCATGCAGGTCACATACTTTTTTACGGCGCTTTTTCTGATATTGTCCATCTACATTGTGACGTATGCAGCAACCCATGAAGAGGAACTTGTCAATAACAGTTATAATCCGAGACAGCAGATGCTGATCACCCAGAATACACGAGGAAGTATCTATTCGGCAGATGGAGAAGTGCTTGCCCGCACGGTGACAGATGATAATGGAAAGAGCAAAAGGGAATATCCGTTTGGAAATCTATTTGCGCATGCGGTAGGTTATGCCTCGCACGGAAGAATGGGGATTGAGGCGCAGATGAATTATTATCTGATCAACTCAAATGTTCCGTTTTCCCAAAAAGCAGAAAATGAAGCGGCAGGAAAAAAGAATCCGGGAGATAATGTTTATACGACACTGGATGTCAAACTGCAGGAAACGGCATCGGAAGCAATGGGGGTCGTTTATGATGGAGCGATTGTGGCAATGAACCCAAAGACCGGAGAGGTTTATGCCATGGTGTCCAAGCCGGACTTTGATCCGAATCAGATTGATACTATCTGGGAGCAGGTCATTTCGGATACGGAGAGCAGTGTATTGTTAAATCGTGTGTCACAGGGAATGTATCCGGCAGGATCCACCTTTAAGATTGTGACGGCATTGGAATATATCCGGGAAAATCCGGACAGCTATTCGGGGTATCGGTATGATTGCAGCGGGAGTCTGACGCATGGTGAGGATAAAATAAGCTGCTATCATGGCACGAAGCACGGTAGTGTGGATTTGAAAAAATCATTTGCCAAATCCTGCAATACATCTTTTGCGAATATGGGACTTTCTTTTGATCGAAAGTCGTTCGGGGACACGGTTCAAAAGCTTTACTTTAACAGAGAACTTCCGGTCGATTTTGCTTCCAGTCAAAGCAGGCTGATCGTGGAGGAGGATACGACGGACTCTGATATGATGCAGAATGCAATCGGACAGGGAAAAACACAGATTTCGCCCCTGCATCTGGCAATGATCACTTCGGCGGTGGCAAATGATGGAGAAATGATGAAGCCGTATCTGGTATCGGAGGTGAAGAGTGCCGATCATACTACGGTTAAAAAGTATACTTCCGAGTCTTTGGGCAGAGTGATGTCGAAGGAAGAGGCAGCTGTTTTAAAGGAGTATATGCAGGAGGTTGTAAAATCGGGAACCGCAACTAAGCTGTCTGGATTATCTTATACTGCAGCCGGAAAGACCGGTTCTGCGGAATATAATACCGTAAAAGGAGAGAGTCACGCATGGTTTACCGGTTATGCTCCGGCAGATGATCCTGAAATCGTAGTGACAGTCATCATAGAGAGGGCAGGAAGCGGCGGTGACTATGCGGTTCCGATTGCCAAGCGGGTTTTTGATGCTTATTTTGAGTGAGTGGTAAATAAGCCATAAATAAGCCATCTTCTTACTAATACTTGCTATGTTTGTTGATATGGGATATAATCAAAACAGAGTAAAATTTGCAGACACACTAAGCAGGAGGAATTGCAATGATTGAGGCAACTAGCTGTGGCGGTGTGGTTATATTCCGGGGGAAAATCCTGTTGTTGTATAAGAATTTTAAGAACAAGTACGAGGGCTGGGTTTTACCAAAAGGGACAGTAGAGCAGGGTGAAGAGTTCAAGGATACGGCAATTCGCGAGGTTTTGGAGGAATCAGGAGCCAAAGCGTCTATTATTAAATATGTCGGAAAGAGCGAATATTCTTTTACTGTGCCGGAAGATACTGTGGAAAAAGAAGTTCATTGGTATTTGATGATGGCTGACAGCTATTACAGCAAACCACAACGCGAGGAATATTTTGTGGACTCCGGATTTTATAAATACCATGAGGTGTTTCATCTGTTAAAGTTTTCAAATGAGAAACAGATATTGGAAAAGGCGTATCATGAATATTTAGACTTGAAAAAGAGCAATCTGTGGGGAAACAGGAAGTATTATTAAAATAAGAGCTGTACGGATTTAGATAATCTGTACAGCTTTTATTTTAATAGATTGTTTTAAAGTACTGCTGTGATTTTCAAGTCGGGGCGGCTTGTAAGATCGATCAGTTCCTCGCCGCATTTGACTAACGGGCGTGTAAGAGCATTTCGGTTTGTAAGCAACACATCGGCGGTACGATCATCACTCAGACGTACCGTCATTCCAAGCTGCGTATTGGCAATGTGCTCCATAATGGACATGATAATACCTGCGCCGTATTTCTCATAACCGGTACGTTCAAAATTTTCGATCACCTGGAACGGAATTAACGTAGGGCGGTAGCTGCGGGCAGAGGTCATGGCCTCATAGGAGTCTACGATACCCATATAGAGGGCGAATATATCAATGTTTTCACCGGTCAGTTTTTTGGGATATCCGGAGCCATCACAGCGTTCGTGGTGCATCAGGGTGGCATTTAAAACATGCTCATTCAGATGAAGGTCTTTGATCATGTCATAACCGATCGTTGTATGAGTTTTGACCCAGTTATACTCAAAATCACTTAGTTTGCCAGGTTTCCATAATAATTTATCCGGAAGTTTGAGTTTACCAATGTCGTAGAAGAAGCCGCTTTGGATCAAAATGTCGATATCGGCATCCGGAAGTCCAAGCCAGATGCCAAAAACACCTGCTATCAGTGCTGAGTTTAAGCAGTGTGCATGGGTCATTTCATCTTCACTTGGCAGAAGATTGTAAAGATAGTCCAAAAGCTGTTCGCCTGTATGGGCGCACTTACGAATTCTTGTATAAATATTCATCAAAGCATCCATATCCGGAGCAATTTGATGTTCTACGAAATCCACCATGATCTTTTTGAAGGCAGCCATACATTCGTTGTAAATTTCTTCAAAGTTTCGGAAACCTTCGCTGAAGCGGATTCGTTCAAAATGTGTGCGAGCATAGTCGGAAGAATCCTTTACGGAAACACAGACAATATTGTGTCTTGTCAGCTTGTTGATCAAAGCTTCGGTCAGAACTGTATCCGCAGGAATTAAAAGCTCGTCTTTAAAAGAATAAATATTTTCCCCGATCTCCATTCCGGGAGTCAGGGCAACTCTAGCTAGTGTCTTCAAGGCAAATCCCCCACATATGTAAAATAATCCATAAGTCTAATATAAATCATACAAAATTATTGTCAACCTTTTTTGAAAATAAAATTTTATTTTTGCATGTATAATAAAATGTGTTAGAATAGTCAATAGAGTAAATCACGGTAGTTTGACAGTTGAATAAGATAAAAATCCTTGCAGGCATTGGAAATCCTGTATTTTTTTGTCAAATTTTATTCACTTTTGTGTGGCGATATATGGCGATATGTGATATAATAAGTATATCGGA
>JAAYNV010000036.1 GCA_012520645.1 Clostridiales bacterium
AGTTCTTTTTCGTGCTGTCAAGGGTGGCGATAGCTTACCTCAGACTAAAATATCTGCAATTATCAAGGTTCATCTGAGCCTTTTTTCTTTGCCCAGTTTTTTCATAGGTCATTTGACACTATCTTTTTTTCTGCTTTTTATCTTATCACAAAGAAACACTAAATTGAATACCGCAAGAGCAATATATAGAGAAAAAGTTGATAAATCGTATTTGTTCTGTTCATAAAGGAACGAATTGTTATTTTCCGTGGGATTCCTGATGATAGATGCTTGCATGAAGGATATGAATGGGGTATCATAAAAAGTAGTTTTGACACGGAAAAGAGGAGAACAGAGTACATGGATTTACAACAGTTGAGAGAGCAGATCGACGGGATTGACAGGCAGATTGTCAAGCTGTATGAAGAACGAATGGAAATCTGCAAAAATGTGGCAGAATATAAAATTTCCACCGGGAAAAAGGTGTTTGATAAGGAACGTGAGGAGGCAAAGCTGCGCTCGGTCAAAGCACTTACACACAGTGAGTTTAACAGTCAGGGGAATGAAGAACTGTTTGAGCAGATTATGTCCATGAGCCGCAAGCTGCAGTACCAGCTTCTGGCGCAGCATGGCTGTATCGGAAAGCTGCCGTTTATCGGAGTGGATGAATTGGAGAAGGTGAAGGCAAGAGTGGTATTTCCGGGAGCGGAAGGTGCCTACACACAGGCTGCCATGCAGGAGTTTTTTGGAGAAGAGATAAACAGTTTCCATGTGGATACTTTCCGGGATGCCATGGTGGCAATCGATGAAGGCAGGGCAGACTTTGCCGTACTTCCGATTGAGAATTCCACGGCAGGAATCGTCAGTGAAATATATGATATGTTAGTGGAGTTTGAAAATTACATCGTAGGGGAACAGATCATCAAGATCGAGCATTGTCTGATGGCGGTGCCGGGAACCAAAATGGAGGATATTCAAACGGTATATTCCCATCCGCAGTCGCTGATGCAGAGTGCCGGATATCTGAGGGAGCATCCGAAGTGGCAGCAGATCAGTATGAACAACAATGCTTTTGCAGCCAAAAAAGTGGCAGAGGATCAGGATAAGACCCAGGCAGCGATTGCAAGCGCTTATGCGGCACAGACATATGGTCTGGAAATTTTAGAGCGGGGAGTCAATGACCTGAAGAATAATTCCACACGCTTTATTATCATAACGAACCAGAAAATATTTAAGAAGGACGCAAAGAAGGTCAGTATCTGTTTTGAAGTAGCGCACGAAAGCGGATCCCTTTATCATATGTTGTCCCACTTTATTTACAACAATCTGAATATGAACAAGATCGAAAGCAGACCATTAGAGGGACGCAACTGGGAATACCGGTTTTTTATTGATTTTGACGGTAATCTGGCAGACAGCTCGGTGAAAAACGCGCTGCGCAGTCTGCGGGATGAAGCAAGAAATATGAAGATACTTGGAAATTATTAGAACAGGAGGTTACGGTTCAGGCCGTAAGAAACTTAGAATGAGAACACAGGAATTATTGATATACCGCGATTTTGAAGATGGTGATATGCTCACGGACATGATCTGGCTGATGGAGCATTATAAGGATGATTATTTTAATGAGGAAGACAAGTGTGCGCTTATATATGACTGCATGAATGAGTTGTTTCAGATGGCAGGCAGGATGGGGTTTTATGGGAATCTCTGGCATTGCTATCTGACCAATCTGCTGGTTAATCATGAAAATCCTTACAGCCTTGCCTGTGAAATACGGGGGGAGGTAGAGGGAACCATAAACAGGGCGGTTCTTCACGATTTTACGATTTTAAAAGAATTTTACGATTTTGATTTTACGGAAATGGTAGAATTGTTAAAGGTGGATGGCTTTGATATGATTCTGGATTATCAAGGCAATGAGGAGAGCAAGGTTTACAACCGCAGAATCAGAGACCGTATCTGCAGTCTGGCGGTGCGGTTTAATGAAGCGTCTACTCCGCAGGAAATGAAAGACCGGATGACGGAGTTTTATGGAGAGTATGGTGTAGGAAAGTTCGGATTACATAAAGCGTTCCGTATCGAGCGGACAGGGGAAGGAGTGGAGATCAAGCCGATTCAGAATATTGCACATGTGCATCTGGATGATCTGGTAGGCTATGAAATTCCGAAGAAGAAGCTGATTGATAATACACTTGCTTTTGTGGAAGGAAAAAAAGCCAACAACTGCCTGCTTTTTGGGGATGCGGGAACCGGCAAGTCTTCCAGTATCAAGGCAATTGCCAACGAATATTATACAAAGGGTTTAAGAATCATTGAGGTATATAAGCATCAGTTTCAGGATTTGAATGATGTGATTGCCCAGATTAAAAACCGTCATTACAAGTTCATTATCTATATGGATGATTTAAGCTTTGAGGAATTTGAAATTGAGTATAAATACTTAAAGGCGGTCATTGAGGGAGGACTGGAAAAGAAGCCTCAGAATGTGTTGATTTATGCGACCTCAAACCGCAGACATCTGATCCGGGAAAATTATAGCGATAAAGAGGAAATCCGGGAGGATATGCATACTTCGGATACGGTACAGGAAAAACTTTCTCTGGTATCCCGTTTCGGTGTGACGATCTATTTTGGGGCGCCGGATAAAAAGCAGTTTCAGCAGATTGTCAGAACGCTTGCCGAACGGAATCATATTTCCATGCCGGAGGAGGAACTGCTCTTAGAGGCAAATAAGTGGGAGCTTGCACATGGCGGTCTGTCCGGCAGAACCGCACAGCAGTTTGTGGATTATCTGTTGGGAAGATAAGCGTGTCAAAAATATTTACTTTTATTGAGTAAGGCGGGAGGGACATATGAGTGTCAGGATGTTTGCGGCAATCATGGTAGGTTCTTATGAAATATCCATGAAAATTTTTGAATTTTCAAAAAAGGGAAATATGCGGGAGATTGATTTTATACGGCAGAAGATTGAACTGGGAACGGATACCTATGCGACCGGAAAAATCAGCTATGCCCGTGTGGACGAATTGTGCAGCATTCTTTCCAGATTCAAGCAGATCATGACAGCCTATCAGGTGGATGAGTATAAGGCATACGGTACAAGTGCCATCCGTGAGACGGAGAATACAACGATTATTCTGGATCAGATCAGACTGCGTACCGGAATCGAGGTAAGCGTGCTGAGCAATTCAGAACAGCGATTTCTGGATTATAAGTCTACGGCAACCAGAGGAGAGCATTTTAAGAACATGATCAACCGGGGAACCGCTATTGTGGATATCAGCGGAGGAAGTATTCAGATTTCCCTGTTTGATTCAGACCGCCTGGTCACCACCCAGAATATGCGTCTTGGTGTTCTTCGTATTCGTGAGAGGCTTTTGAAGCTGCAGGCAAAGCCTTCCCAGTATGAGCAGTTAATTGATGAAATGGTCAGTACCCAGCTGGAAGTATTTCAGAAGCTGTATCTGAAGGATAAGGTCATACCGAGTATCACTTTGGTGGACGATTATGTATCTTTGATCATGCAGAGGCATATGGAGAAAAACGGTGAAGAAAATTATGTACGGACAGAAGATTTTAACCGGTTTGTAGACCGCATCAAACGTCACAATGCCATTGAAACCGCAAGAGCGCTCGGCATTACGGAGGAAGATGCCTTTTTGCTGTTTATTTCGTCTGTTATGACGAATCGTATGTTAAAGCTGATGAAGGCAGAACTTCTGTGGGCGCCGGGCGTCACTTTGACGGATGGTATGGCATATGAATATGCGGAAAAGAATAAGATATTCGTACCGGCGCACGATTTTGAACAGGATATTTTAGCCTGTGCCCAGAATATCAGCAAACGGTATATGGGAAGCCGTAAACGGGGGGAAACATTAGAGCAGATCTGTCTGACGATATTTGACAGTATGAAGAAGGTACATGGTCTTGGAAAAAGGGAGAGGCTGCTTTTGAGACTGGCGGCACTTTTGCATGACTGTGGAAAATACATCAGTATGGTCAATGTAGGGGAGTGCTCTTACAGTATCATTATGGCAACGGAAATTATCGGATTGTCCCACAGGGAAAGGGAGATTGTAGCCGGTGTCGTAAAGTATAATCATCTGGATTTTGCCTATTACAGTGAGCAGGGAAGGGTAACGGATCTGGACAGAGAGGCATATCTGATCGTAGCAAAGCTGGTGGCAATTTTGCGTGTGGCAAACGGACTGGACCGCAGCCATAAGCAGAAATTTAAATATATCAAGGCAAATCTGAAGGATGATGAGTTGGTTTTAACGGTGGATACCATGGAGGATATTACCCTGGAAAAAGGACTGTTTGAGAGCAAGGCAGACTTTTTTGAAGAGGTATACAGTATTCGTCCGGTCATTAAGCAGAAGAAAAACTTTTAAGTAAGGATAAGTGTATGAGCAAGGTGGGAAAGAAAATGGGAGAAAAACAAAACTATAAGGATCCATCCATGTTTACGAACAGGGAGCTTAGTTGGACTCTTTTTAATGAAAGAGTGTTGAGTGAAGCAAGAGACAAGTCGATTCCGTTGTTTGAAAGGTTGAAATTTTTAAGCATTACGGCATCCAATCTGGATGAATTTTTTATGGTACGTGTGGCATCTTTAAAGGATATGGTCAATGCACACTATACGAAGCCGGACATTGCGGGTCTGACGCCGTTAGAGCAGCTGCAGCAATTAAATGCGGCGACCCATCGCATTGTAAATCTGCAGTATTCTACTTATAAACGTTCCCTGCTTCCTCAGCTTTGTTTAAATGGTCTGCGTGTGATTGAAAAGCATGAGGAGCTGACCGAAGAGGAGGCTGCTTATGTTGATCAATATTTTGAGGAGAATGTTTATCCGGTACTGACACCGATGGCAGTGGATTCTTCCAGACCTTTTCCACTCATCCGCAATAAATCCTTAAACCTTGGGGCATTGGTTCGAAAAAAGAGTGAAGGAAAGGAAGGCAGTGGTTCTCTGGAATTTGCGACCGTACAGGTGCCGAGTGTATTATCCAGAATTGTGCCTGTACCGTCCGGTAAGGCAGGTGAGCGGTTAGTGATTCTGTTAGAAGAAGTCATTGAGCGCAATATCAGCCGTCTGTTCTTAAACTATGACATTGTCTGTACCTTCCCGTTCCGTATTATGAGAAACGCGGATCTGACCATTGAGGAGGATGAAGCCGAGGATCTGCTTAAGGAGATTGAAAAGCAGATTAAAAAGAGACAGTGGGGTCAGGCAATCCGTCTGGAGGTGGAAGCCGGAATTGACAACCGGCTGTTAAAGATCATTCAGGATGAACTGGATATTGAGGAACCGGATATCTACAAAATCGACGGACCTCTGGATCTGACTTTTTTAATGAAAATGTATGGACTGGAAGGATTTGAGCATTTAAAGAATCCGCCATATACTCCCCAGCCGGTACCGGAAATTGTGCCGGATGAGAATATCTTTGATCAGATCAGGGAAAGAGATATTCTGCTGCATCATCCGTATCAGACCTTTACCCCGGTCGTGGACTTTATCCGGCAGGCAGCTAAAGATGAAAATGTACTGGCAATCAAACAGACCCTGTACCGTGTCAGCGGAAATTCTCCGATTATTGCAGCACTGGCACAGGCAGCGGAGAACGGAAAACAGGTTTCTGTACTGGTGGAATTGAAGGCACGTTTTGATGAGGAGAACAATATTGTCTGGGCAAGAAAACTGGAGAAGGCAGGATGCCACGTTATATATGGTCTGGTGGGCTTAAAGACGCACAGTAAGATTACACTTGTAGTCAGAAGGGAAGAGGATGGAATCCGCAGATATGTCCATCTTGGAACCGGAAATTATAATGATGCAACCGCCAAACTGTATACGGATCTGGGACTGTTAACCTGTAAGGAAGCCATTGGCGAGGATGCGACTGCGGTATTTAATATGCTGTCCGGTTATTCGGAACCGTTGTCATGGAATAAGCTGTCCCTGGCACCGCTTTGGCTGAAAAATCGTTTCCTGTATCTGATTCAAAGGGAAACGGAGCATGCAAAAGAGGGAAGACCTGCACATATTATTGCCAAGATGAATTCGCTCTGTGACAGGGATGTGATGGCCGCGTTGTATGAGGCGAGTGCAAGTGGTGTAAAAATTGAATTGATTGTGCGGGGAATCTGCTGTCTTAAGGTAGGAATGCCGGGCATCAGTGAGAATATTTCCGTTCGTTCCATTGTCGGAAACTTTTTGGAACACAGTCGTATTTTTTATTTTGAAAATGACGGTAAGAGTGAAGTGTTTCTGGGAAGTGCAGACTGGATGCCGAGAAATCTGGAACGTCGTGTCGAAATATTATTCCCGGTCGAGGATCCTGACCTGAAGGAAAAGGTCATGCACATTCTGGAGGGACAGCTTCGTGACAATGTCAAGGCACATGTGTTAATGCCGTCCGGCGAATATGAAAAGGTAGATAAAAGAGGAAAAGTGTTATATAATTCTCAAGAAGGCTTTTGCCTGGAAGCTATTCAGGCAGCCAAACAGAATAAGGAAGAGAACAGCCGGGTCTTTATCCCGGAAACTCATGTGGAGTAAGCTCTTCCGATTCGGAAAGGAATATCGTTATCAATATGAGAATTATTTTGGCATCGGGTTCGCCCAGGCGAAACGAGCTTTTGAAACAGATCGGACTTAACTTTTCGGTGGTACCGAGCACGAAAGAGGAAGTGCGTTCTACGGACGTGCCGGAAAAGCTGGTGGAGGAGCTGTCCTATCAGAAGGCGATGGATGTGGCTTTAAAGGAAGAAGAAGGAAGTCTTGTCATCGGGGCGGATACGCTGGTGGCTTGTGACGGACAGATTATGGGAAAACCAGAGGACGAAGAGCAGGCAGCGGAAATGCTGCGTGCTCTTTCCGGCAGTACACATCAGGTTTATACCGGAGTTACCGTAGTCATACGGGAGGGAGAGGATCTGGAATACTTTACCTTTCATGAAAAGACGGATGTATTGGTGTATCCTTTATCCGAGTGGGAAATCAAGAGCTATGTCGCAGGCAAAGAACCGATGGATAAGGCGGGCGCCTATGCGATACAGGGAGAATTTGCCAGACATATAAAAGGCATCTGTGGAGATTACAATAATGTGGTCGGTCTGCCGGTGGCGAGACTGTATCAGGAATTAAAAAAGAGAGGACTGCTTTCATGAAAGAGACAGGGAAACAGGCTGTGATTTTTGATTTGGACGGAACGCTTTCGGATTCTCTGGATTCCATTACCATTTCAGCCAATCAGGCAATCGGTGCTTTCGGCTTTGCACCCTATGACAGGGAGCGGTATAAATATTTTGTGGGAGACGGAGCGGATGAATTACTGCGACGCTGTCTGAAAAATGGCGGGGACGAAAAACTGCAATATTTTGACCGGGTCAAAGAGGAATATAAAAAGATCTTTGAGGAATATTGTATGTATCGGGTAAAGCCCTATGAAGGAATCCGGGAGGTTTTAGAGGAATTAAAGGCAAGAGGAATTAAAATTGCCGTACTTTCCAATAAGCCGCATCCCCGGACGCTGGATGTCATTCATGCACTGTTTGGAGAAGGCTATTTTGACTGTGTGCAGGGACAGACACCGGAAATCGAACGAAAGCCGAGCCCGGAGGGCGTTTTTGCCATCAGCCGGTATTTCCATATTCCGGTGGAGGACATGCTTTATGTAGGCGATACCAGTACGGATATGAAGACCGGAAAGCGTGCAGGCGCTTTTACAATAGGCGTTTTATGGGGCTTTCGGGAAAGAGAAGAATTGGAGGAAAATCAGGCAGATGCCATTATTGCGCATCCGTCGGAGATAATACAGTATTTATGATCAAAATGATAGCAACCGATATTGACGGAACGCTGGTTAAGGATTCGTCACCGGAAATTTATGAGGAATTTCCCAAACTGGTGGGACAGCTTACGGATGCCGGTTATATTTTCGTTATTGCAAGCGGCAGAGCTTATCCCAGTATCCGGAATATGTTCCGGGCTGTGGCAGACAAAATCGTATACATTGCAGAGAATGGTGCGCATATGATATACAAGGAGCAGGATTTGTCTGTTACCAAAATGAAACGGAAGCAGGTAACAGGTATTATGCAGGATCTTCGGGCACTTTATCCGCAGGGCTGCAATGTGGTTGTTTCTACACCGGGCTGTACACTGATGGAGAGCAGGGATCAGGCATTTCTGGATTTTATGCACCACAACTATCATAATAAAATCAAGCTGACGGAGGATGTTCTGGCAGAGGATGTGGATATTTTGAAGATTGCCGTGCATAAGAAAGGGAGTATACGGAGCATCGGTGAGGAACTTTTGATTCCGAAATGGCAGGATCAGGTGAAAACCTGTATGGCAGGGGAGGAATGGGTCGATTTTATGGACTTTTCTGTGGATAAGGGAAATGCCCTTCGGTTTTTACAGGACTACTTCGGGGTGCGGACAGAGGAGACCATGGCATTTGGAGACAATGCCAATGACATCGGTATGCTTCAGACAGCCGGAGTCAGTTTTGCAGTGGAAAATGCAAGAGAAGAGGTAAGGAGTGCGGCAAAATATACCTGCCCCGGCTATGATAAAAGGGGAGTATATCATACGTTATGTAAATTTTTATCGGAGGAGGTGAAGTAGATGACAACGGAATTTGATGCAAGGATACTTCAGGTGTTTTTGGAAAAGCAGGAACAGCTGTTTCAGGAACGGGTAGCAGAAACACCGGAAGAAGCAGAAGCATTTCTGGAGGAGTGTATGGCACTCGTGGCGGACAGTGCACAAGAGGTGTTAGAGTATTTTGAAGAGGAAGGTGTGGATACCGAGGGAGCAGATGCAGAAGGCATTCTGGATGCCTCGGAGGTTTTTGAGATCGGGGATGGGCGCTATCTGATCGTAGAAGGATGAAAATGAAAATGCGCGAGAGCATTTCCCGCGCATCAAAGGTATTGTTCCAGAAGCAATGCAAGGCCGTCGTGGTCATTATCTTTTGCGGTGATGACATCGGCGGCTTTTTTGACGGCATCAGCGCCGTTTTTCATGGCAATTCCGCATCCGGCTGCTTTTAACATGGAAATGTCATTGTGCTGATCTCCGGCAGCAAAAGAATCGGAAAGCGGTATACCCAGAATCGAACATAGTTTTTTGACGGCGCTTCCTTTTCCGGAAGTGGAAGGGAAGATTTCCAGAAGGTATTGATTAGAATAAACTAACGTACATTTTCCTTCTGCCCACGGAACCAGAGAGAGACGAAAACGTTCCAGCTTTTCGCGGTCATAAAGTTCAATGGCAAGGCATTTGCATGGCGCAGAAGTAAGCAGGGTGGATGGTTCCTGGGAAAAACGTACCGGAAGATGGATATTGCGGCGGTAAAAGGCAAGCTCTTCGCCGTCTTTCGGACTCAGAATTTCCGTATCGGAATAGGTGTGGCAGTAGATTCCGGCAGCTTTTGCCGCATGAAGAACATATGCACTTTGTTCCAGAGTAAGTCCGTCTTTATAAAGAATACGGTCGGTATCACATTCATAAATACAGCCGCCGTTAAAGCCGATCAGATACATGCCCGGATAGTTTAAACGGAGTGTTTCCCGTGCCTCCTGTATACTGGGCAGAGGACGACCGGAACAGAGCACAAGCTTATGTCCCGCCTGACACCACTTGTCCAGTATTTGTCTGGTATAGTGGGAAATTTGTTTGTCTTCGGTCAACAGAGTACCGTCTAGGTCCGTAAACAGTATTTTGGTCATTTCATTCGTATCCTTTTCCAAGAGCAGATTTGATATTCTGCATAATTTCATCCGGCACACAGAGTTTTCCATAGCCACAGCCTAAATCCAGTTTTGGTTTATTGCTTCCATGAAAATCCGAACCACCGCTTGCAAGCAGATCATACCGCTTGGCAAGAGCAGTCATTTTCCGTGTTTCTGATGGGGTATAGGTGGAATAGAGACATTCCATTCCCATGAGTCCGGCAGCTTTTAGCTCCGACACCAGTTTTCCCAGACGCTCATCACTCATATGGTAGAGTGTCGGGTGGGCAAGTACCGGAAAGCCGTCGGCTGCCAGAATCAATTCGACAGCCTGTTTAGGAGTTACCTTTTCACGCGGTACGAAGTAAGGAGTATGATCTCCGATATAGCGGTCAAAGGCTTCCGGCATACTTTTTACATATTCGTGGTTTAGCAGGTAACGCGCATAGTGCGCTCTTGTAATCACAGCTTTCGGAAATGCAAAGAGGAGCTTCTCGTAAGAGATATCGATTCCGGCTCTTTGGAGATTCATACACATTTTCTGATTTCTTAAAATGCGGGAATCGACAAATGCCTGAATGCGTGTCTGGAAGGCAGGAGCGTGGTGGTCAATATAGAGTCCCACGATATGAATGTCCTTCCCTTCATATTCCGTAGAAAATTCAATGCCCGGAATAACTTCCACTGTCTGCATCGGGTGGGAACTTGCGGATGTTTCCGATGTCATGCGTGCTCTCTGTTTAGCATGATCGATCGCTTCGTCGATGCCGGCAGTGGTGTCATGATCTGTTAAGGCAAACGCCGAAAGTCCTTTTTCAATCGCATAATCGACCAGTTCCTTTGGGGAAAAGCTGCCGTCTGATTTGTTGGAATGTACGTGTAAGTCTACCATTAATTTTCGTCTTCTTCCTTTTGAGCGGTATAAACGGTGCGCTTTCTTGCCATTTCATCACTGGCAAGATATTCGTCATAGGTAGTGATCTTATCGATCAGGCTGCCGTTTGGAAGGATTTCCATAATACGGTTGGCGGTAGTCTGTACAAACTGATGGTCATGGCAGGAGAACAACTCCACACCGGAGAACTTAATAAGACCGTTGTTTAGTGCAGTGATGGATTCCATATCCAGATGGTTGGTCGGTTCGTCTAAAATGAGACAGTTGGCACCGGAAATCATCATTTTCGATAAGAGGCAGCGTACCTTTTCTCCACCGGATAAAACCCTGACCTTCTTTACACCATCCTCTCCGGCAAACAGCATACGTCCAAGGAATCCGCGGACATAGGTTACATCCTTGACAGGTGAGTAGCCGGTCAGCCAGTCTACAATCGTCAGATCGTTGTCAAACTCAGAGGTGTTGTCCTTCGGGAAATAAGCCTGTGAGGTCGTAACGCCCCATTTATAAGTACCTTCATCCGGTTCCATCTCACCGGCAAGAATCTGGAACAGAGTAGTCTTAGCCAGTTCGTTGCTACCGACAAATGCAATCTTATCATCATGTCCGACGATAAAGGAGATATTATCCAGAACCTTTTCGCCGTTAATGGTCTTGCTTAATCCTTCCACGCTTAATACTTCATTGCCGATCTCACGTTCCGGTCTGAAATCAATATACGGATATTTGCGGCTGGAAGGCTTGATTTCTTCCAGTTCGATTTTTTCCAAAGCTCTCTTACGGGAGGTAGCCTGCTTGGACTTGGAAGCATTGGCGGAGAAACGGGAGATAAACTCCTGCAGTTCTTTGATCTTTTCCTCTTTTTTCTTATTTGCTTCCTTCATCTGTTTCATCAGAAGCTGGCTGGATTCATACCAGAAGTCATAGTTTCCGGCATAGAGCTGAATTTTGCCATAGTCAATGTCTGCGGTATGGGTACAGACTTTATTTAAGAAGTAGCGGTCATGGGATACGACGATGACCGTGTTTTCAAAGTCGATCAAAAATTCCTCTAACCATGCAATCGCATCCAAATCCAGATGGTTGGTTGGCTCGTCGAGCAAAAGGATGTCCGGGTTGCCGAACAGCGCTTTGGCTAAGAGTACCTTGACCTTTTCGTTACCGTTTAAATCTTTCATTAAGGAATAGTGCAGGGACGTGTCAATGCCCAGACCGTTTAGCAGCATGGAAGCATTGGATTCTGCTTCCCAGCCGTCCATTTCCGCAAATTCTGCCTCAAGTTCACTGGCACGGATACCGTCCTCATCGGAGAAATCCTCCTTGGCATAAATTGCATCTTTTTCCTTCATGATCTGGTAAAGGCGTTCATTTCCCATAATCACGGTGTCCATAACCGGATATTCATCATATTTGAAGTGATCCTGCTCCAGAACGGACAGACGCTGTCCGGGTGTGATCACAACCTCGCCATTGGTTGTTTCCAGCTGTCCGGAAAGAATTTTTAAAAAAGTGGACTTTCCGGCACCGTTGGCACCGATCAGACCATAACAGTTTCCTTCGGTAAATTTAATATTGACATCTTCGAATAATGCTTTTTTTCCAAGACGTAATGTAACATTGTTTGCACTGATCATGTGAATAACCTTTCTTATAATAATATAGCATTCTTAAAGTTTCCTATACTATTGTACCGAAAAAACAGGAATTTGCAAGTAAAAATCTCCGCCGAACAGATAACGGCGGAGAGTGTGTCATGTAATGATTCTATTTTTTCCATTTCGTTTTCCGATGTAGAGCTTTTTATCTGCTGAAGAAATCAAGGCATCCAGTGACTGTTCCTTTGAAAACTCAGTGATGCCGAAAGTCATGGTATGATGGATTTCATGCTCCTTATAAAGTGTAGGCTGTGTGGCAATCTGGCTTCGCATGTTTTCCGTAACCTCACAGGCAGTATCCAGGGAGGTGCGCAGGAGAATCAGGATTTCTTCCCCACCCCAACGGCAGACGGCGCCTTTTTCACTGACAATGGAACAGAGCAGTTCACAGATGTGGATCAACACCTTGTCTCCACCTTCATGCCCATAGGTGTCATTGACTTTTTTGAAATCATCAATATCACAGAGAATCAGGCAGAAGGGGGCGGATTTCTCAAGGGCGAGTGTCTGCGCTGTGAGAAGATATTTTTGCATACTGCGGCGGTTCAACAATCCGGTCAGCGAGTCTCGGTTGGCAAGCCGATCTAATTTTTTGTTTTGTTTTTCCAGCCGGATCTGTGCATTCCGGATTTCGAAAATGAACAGCAAAGAAAAGAGAATCAAAACGGCAAAGGTCACAAATGTATTAAAGCAGTAGAGAAGAAGCGCCTGAAAAGGAGGAAGATGTCCATACAACGGCTTTTGCACATAAGTCAAAATACGGCAGAACAGAAAGATAAACAAGGACAAAATGGCAAACACTGTGGGAATAAAAATACTGCGCCGGAAGGTAGCCAGAGAAAAAGCCATATAAAAGGCAATCGGAACTACAATAATGCAGAACATCGAAAAGCCGACATCCCAGCCCAGCAGAAAGGCAGTCAGAATGGCATGGGTATTGATTTCCAGAAAGCATCCGATATAGGAAAAGGAGTAATGTTCCGTATAAGTCATGTAGGAATTCAGTATATAGAAGAATACCGTCAGAGCATTATAAATCCAGAGAATCGGCATAACCAGATAAAAAAAGCAAAAACTATAACACAAATGAACCAGGCAGACACAGATCATCAGTGCTGTAAATTTCTGATTGGGACGGACATCAATATTTCCCTGCACGATGTCAGACCAGATATGAGTATATTTTTTCATGGCTTACCTCTTATTTACTTCAATTAGTGTTTGAAAAGCTGAAATAATACAATATATGCTATTATTATAGCAGAAAATAAAATGAATGTGAAATTTTTTTGGATTTGATATAATGACTAGTAAGCTGGAGAAATAGAGAAGAAGAATAAGAAAGAAAAATAAAAAAGGATAGAACAAAATGGACGAAAGAAAAAAACAGGAAGATTTTATGGAGTCGGAGTAGGGGCGGGAGATCCGGAGGATATCACCCTTCGGGCAATACGGGTGTTTCAAAAATGTCAGGTCATTGGAAGGCAGGAAAGTAAGACTGCTTATGATATTGCCGGACAGGCATGTCTGGAGGCAGACATTATAATAGAAGAAAAAGAGAAGCTGTTCCTTTCCCTTCCTATGAGCAGGGACGAGGAGGCACTAAAAAGGGCATGGAGGAAGGCGGCAGGTCAGATTGCGGAAAAACTGGTAGAGGGAAAGGATGTTGCCCTTCCGGTGTTGGGGGATCCGACCATTTATGCTTCGGTAGGATATCTAAAAGAAGAACTGGACAGAGCAGGTTTTGAAACAAGTCTGGTGAATGGTATTCCGTCTTTTGTCAGAGCCGCTTCCGATGCGGGGATTTCACTGGTACAGGGGAAAGAAGCACTGCATATATTTCCGGGGATAAGCGGAGCAGAGGAGGCATTACGGTTTTCCGGTACCCGCGTGTTTATGAAGACGGGTAAGGAGCTTAACCGTTTAAGGAACGGCTTGGAGCAGATCCTATGGGAAGCACAGCAGCATGGCGAAAAGGAACCGGAAATTTACTGCGTGGAAAAAGCAGGATGGAAAGAAAAAAGTCTGAAAATCGGACAGGATGCTCTGAACGGAGAAAACGGTTATTATACATTAGTGATAGTCAAGCAGGGAAGAGAGTCTTAATAATTTGGTGGTTTTGTTTAATTATGAACAAATTATGAACAAAAACTTATGAAATTCATAAATTATTCAAAAATCATTAAAAAGGTATTTACAAACAGAAAAGTATGCGATATACTGACCCTCGTAGTAAAGAAACAGTCGAAAGACTTGAGGAGGAAAAATATTATGAAGAAGAAATTAGTAGCAGTATTAACAGCAGTTATGATGACATCTGTATTCGCAGTAGCTTGTGGTTCCACAGAAGCTCCGGTTGAGACAGAAACAGCAGTAGTAGCAGATGAAGCTACAGAAGAAGCTACAGAGACTGTAGCAGCTACAGAAGAAGCTACAGAGACAGAGACAGCTACAGAGACAGCTACAGAGACAGAGACAGCTACAGAGACAGAGACAGCTACAGAAGAGACAACTGAAGCTGAAGCTACAGAAGAAGCTACAGAAACAGAGACAGCTACAGACGCTGAATAATTAGTGCATATTGCGCATGAGCGGCATGACTTTTGGGTCATGCCGTTTTTTTTGAATAGACAAAGAACCATGATAAATGATATAATTTGTTTACAGGTAATGTGAAAAATGCAGACCTGATTCTGAGACAAAGTGAGGGTATGGATATGGCATATGGAGTAATCCCTTTCGAGAAAAGAATCAAAGAAAATATTAAAAATTACCGGCTGGGCAATTTGTTTCCGATGGAGTTTTTACAGGAATATTTTAAGCAGATCACAAGAAAATTTCAGGTAGATCTGCTGGTTACAGACCGGCATGGTGAAAAAGTATTCAGTGAGGGAAATTTTTGCGGATTTGCTCCGGATGTGGTAGAAAATCCGGGCAGAAAACTGAAGGTGCAGAACCGGACGATAGGACATATATATTATACGCTGGAGCGGGTAGCAGAAGAAAAGCTGGCTGAAGTAGAGGACTTTCTTAATATGACCGTAGATATGCTGGAAGCATGGGGTGAGGACAGTTATCTGAGAAGAGAAATGGCCGCTTATCTGGATGAACTGGAAGTTTGGAAACAGGAAGGAATTCAGAGTATCCGCCATGCTGACAGAGAGGATGCTCTGACAGGTGTATTTCAGAAGAGTTATTTTGAGAGCAGACTGCAGGTGATTGACCGTTCCGAGGTGGTTCCGGTGGCAGTGATCAATGCCAATATCAATGACTGGAAATTTGTAAATGATCATTTCGGGGATGAAGAAAGCGACCGTCTGATTCAGGTGATCGCAGACTTCTTAAAAGAAGAGGCAAAGCCGGATTATGTGATTGGACGTACTGACGGGGATGTTTTCTATATTATTATTCCGATGCCGGAGGAGAATGAAACAGAGGAATATTGCAGCAGAGTGCAGCAACGGTGTATGAGCTTTGAGGATGAATATCTGGCACCTTCCGTAGCCTTCGGTTATGTATATAAGGAAAACGTGGAAGAGGCATTGGCAGATAAGCTGTCCGATGCAGAGTATGAGATGTTCGAGCACAAGATGGAGATGAAAAAGGCTCCGGGGTATCGTGAGAGACTGGAAAAGGGAATAAAATAACAGAATTTACATAAAATGGATATCGGGGACTTCCGGTATCCATTTTTAGGTTTGCGCGCCATGGACGCACGTTTCTAAAAAAAATATTAAATCAGGCAAAATGGGTCTTGGTGAGAAAAGACGAGAAAAGAAGAGAAAATAAAAGATAATGAGAGAAAATAAAAGCGGAATAAATTAGGATGCGTTTGCAAGTGAAGAATGAAAAAACTAATATATGATACAGAAGTTAGCACTCAATCAGGATGAGTGCTAACAGAAAAACAGAAATGCAAGTAGAATATAAGGAGGCTATTATTATGAAGTTAGTACCATTAGGTGACAGAGTTGTATTAAAGCAGTTGGTTGCAGAAGAGACCACAAAGTCCGGCATTGTTCTTCCGGGACAGAATAAGGAGAAGCCGCAGCAGGCTGAGGTTGTAGCAGTTGGACCGGGCGGAATGGTAGATGGTAAGGAAGTAAAGATGGAAGTTAAAGTCGGAGATAATGTAATTTACTCCAAATATGCAGGAACCGATGTGAAGATCGAGGAAGAGGAATATATCATTGTAAAACAGAGTGATATTCTGGCAGTGATCCAGTAAGCAGAACAGAATCGATGAAATAAGTTACAGGAAGAAAGCAGAACAGATTGTTCAAGAAAATCATTCAGGAGGCAGATCATTATGGCAAAAGAGATTAAATATGGTGCAGAGGCACGTAAGGCATTAGAGGCAGGTGTTAACCAGCTGGCAGATACGGTAAGAGTTACACTCGGACCGAAAGGAAGAAATGTGGTACTGGATAAATCCTTTGGCGCTCCGTTAATCACAAACGATGGTGTGACCATTGCAAAGGAAATCGAGTTAGAGGATTCGTTTGAAAACATGGGCGCACAGCTTGTAAAGGAAGTTGCGACTAGGACAAATGATGTAGCCGGTGATGGTACAACCACTGCTACCGTTTTAGCACAGGCTATGATTAATGCAGGTATGAAGAATCTGGCAGCAGGTGCCAATCCGATCATTTTGAGAAAGGGTATGAAGAAGGCTACCGAGTGTGCTGTAGATGCCATCCAGTCCATGAGCTCCAAGGTAAACGGAAAAGAGCATATTGCAAGAGTAGCAGCTATTTCTGCTGGTGACGAAGAGGTTGGACAGTTAGTGGCAGACGCTATGGAAAAGGTTTCCGGTGACGGCGTTATCACGATTGAAGAGAGCAAGACAATGCAGACCGAACTGGATCTGGTAGAAGGTATGCAGTTTGACAGAGGATACATTTCCGCATACATGGCAACCGATATGGATAAGATGGAAGCGGTTCTTGACAATCCTTACATCTTAATTACCGATAAGAAGATTTCCAATATCCAGGAGATTCTTCCGCTGTTAGAGCAGATCGTACAGTCCGGTGCAAAGCTGTTGATCATTGCAGAGGATGTAGAGGGTGAAGCACTGACCACTCTGATCGTCAACAAACTGCGTGGAACCTTCAATGTAGTAGCGGTTAAAGCTCCGGGTTATGGTGACAGAAGAAAGGCAATGTTAGAGGATATTGCAATCTTAACAGGCGGTCAGGTAATCAGTTCCGAGCTTGGTCTGGAATTAAAGGATACAACAATGGATCAGCTTGGACGGGCAAAATCGGTTAAGATTCAGAAGGAAAATACAGTAATCGTAGACGGTGAAGGAGATAAGGCTGCGATTCAGGCACGTATTACACAGATTAAGAATCAGGTGGAAGAGACCACTTCTGATTTCGACAAAGAAAAATTACAGGAAAGACTTGCCAAACTGGCAGGCGGCGTAGCAGTTATTCGTGTAGGCGCTGCAACCGAAACAGAGATGAAGGAAGCAAAGCTTCGTCTGGAGGACGCACTTGCAGCTACCAGAGCAGCTGTAGAGGAAGGTGTCATTGCAGGTGGCGGATCTGCATACATCCATGCTTCCAAGGCAGTTGCAAAGCTTGCTGATACACTGGAAGGCGACGAGAAGACAGGTGCTTCCATCGTATTGAAAGCATTAGAGGCTCCGTTATTCCATATTGCAGCCAATGCAGGTCTGGAGGGTAGCGTCATCATCAATAAGGTTAGGGAATCCAAGGAAGGAATCGGCTTTGATGCGCTGAAAGAAGAGTATGTGGATATGGTAAGTGCAGGTATCCTTGATCCTGCCAAGGTTACCAGAAGCGCACTGCAGAATGCAAACAGTGTAGCATCTACGCTCCTTACCACAGAGTCTGTTGTGGCAAACATTAAGGAAGAAACTCCGGCTATGCCGGCTGGTGCTCCGGGAATGGGCGGAATGATGTAATATATTCTTATCAGAAGAAAAAACACATAAAATAAAAGAGAGGGACTTCGCTCCGGTTTATGTACCGGAACGGAGTCTTTTTTCACTTTTGGGAAACCCAAACGAATGCGGATTGACTTGGTAAATGATACAGATTATAATAAAAAAAGATACGCAAAAAGGAGCTATTCAAATGAAAAAACTGGAAGAATATGTAAGAAGCATTCCGGATTTCCCGGAAGAAGGAATTATTTTTAGAGACGTAACGAGTGTTTTACAGGATGCAGACGGACTGAAGCTTTCGATTGATACCATGAACGATCTGGTAAAGGATCTGGAATTTGATGTGGTAGCAGGTCCGGAATCCAGAGGTTTTATTTTCGGAACACCCATTGCCTATCTGAATAACAAGCCTTTTGTGCTGATCCGAAAAAAGGGAAAGCTTCCCTGCGAGACAGTAGAGAAGGAATATGCGTTGGAATATGGAACCGCTACGATTGAGATGCACAGGGATTCCATCAAGCCGGGACAGAAGGTATTGATTGTAGATGATCTGATTGCTACCGGGGGAACCACAAAGGCAATGATCGAGCTGGTAGAAGAACTGGGCGGCGAGGTCGTAGGCGTGGTGGTTTTAATAGAGCTGGCAGGCTTAAAGGGAAGAGAAGCCATTTCCGGTTACAGACTGGAATCCGCAATCTGCTATGAGGGGAAATAACCAGAAGAAAAAGTACGGTAAAATCTTGAGTTAAGGCGGCCAAAAAGCGATGACAGACGAAAAGAAAAAGACAGAACTTGTTTTAGATGATGGAAGAATTGAAGAAATCAAAGAGTTCCAAAGCCCTGAGAAGCTTTACGAGGAACTGATTGCCCGTGTCAGAAAATACCACCCTTCGGATGATATTTCCATGATTGAGAAGGCATATCAGGTCGCTTTTGAGGCACATAAAAATCAGGTGCGTAAATCCGGTGAACCGTATATTATCCATCCGTTGTGTGTCGCAATCATTCTTGCAGATCTGGAACTGGATAAGGAAACAATCGTGGCAGGGCTTCTTCATGATGTCGTGGAAGATACGATCATGACGGATGAAGAAATCGCAGAAAAATTCGGGGCGGATGTGGCTCTTTTGGTGGATGGAGTGACCAAACTCGAGCAGCTGCCGCTTTCCAGAGAAGGAGCGGACGACAGCAGACTGGAGATGCAGGCAGAAAATCTGCGTAAAATGTTTCTTGCCATGGCAAAGGATATTCGTGTCATTCTGATCAAGCTGGCGGACAGACTGCACAATATGCGGACCTTAAAACATATGCCGCCGGAAAAGCAGCAGCGTATTGCAAGAGAGACAATGGACATTTATGCGCCCATTGCACAAAGACTGGGTATTTCCAAAATTAAAGTAGAGTTAGATGATCTGTCTTTAAAATATCTGCAGCCTGAGGTTTATTATGATCTGGTGGATAAGATTGCTGTACGTAAGAGTGTACGGGAGAAATATATCCAGTCCATCGTAGATGAGGTCAGTGAGCATATCCGTCATGCAGGTATTGAGGCTCATGTGGATGGACGTGTAAAGCATTTTTTCAGTATCTATAAGAAGATGAAAAACCAGAATAAGACGATGGACCAGATTTATGATCTGTTTGCGGTGCGTATCATTGTCGATACGGTAAAGGACTGTTATGCCGCATTAGGTGTGATTCATGAAATGTACAAACCGATTCCAGGACGTTTCAAGGATTATATTGCCATGCCAAAGCCTAATATGTACCAGTCGCTTCATACGACCCTGATTGGCACGGCAGGTCAGCCTTTTGAAATTCAGATCCGTACGTATGAGATGCACAAGGCAGCAGAATTTGGTATTGCTGCCCATTGGAAATATAAGGAAGCCTCGGATGGCAAAAAGGTGGAGGCGCAGGAGGAAGAAAAACTTGCATGGCTCAGGCAGATTCTGGAATGGCAGAAGGATATGTCTGACAACCGGGAGTTTTTGAATCTTTTAAAGAGCGATCTGGATCTGTTTTCTGATAGTGTATATTGTTTTACGCCGACCGGAGAGGTGAAGAACCTTCCGGCAGGCTCCACGCCGATTGATTTTGCGTACAGCGTACACAGCGCAGTTGGTAATAAGATGATTGGAGCCAGAGTCAATGGAAAGCTGGCAACGATAGATTATGAGATTAAGAACGGTGACCGGATTGAAATTCTGACTTCCCAGAATTCCAAGGGACCGAGCCGTGACTGGCTGAACGTGGTCAAATCTACTCAGGCAAAAAACAAGATTAATCAGTGGTTTAAGAATGAATTAAAGGAAGATAATATCGTCAGGGGAAAAGAACTGTTGCTTGCTTATTGCAAGGCAAAGGCAGTCAATACGCTGGATATAATGAAGCCGGAATATATGGATGCCATCATGAAAAAATATGGCTTCCGCGATTGGGATTCCGTTCTGGCAGCCATAGGACACGGTGGATTAAAAGAAGGACAGATTATCAATAAGATGCAGGAGCTGTTCGACCGGGATCACAAGAAGACCGTGACAGATGAAGAGGTATTGGCAGAGGTAGTCGAAAATGCGCAGCATAAGCAGATGCGTCCGGCAGGCTCCAAGGGTGGTATCATTGTCAAGGGCATTCACGATGTGGCAGTTCGTTTTTCAAAGTGCTGTTCTCCGGTGCCTGGGGATGAAATTGTCGGGTTTGTCACAAGAGGGCGGGGGGTTTCGATTCACCGGACCGATTGTGTCAATGTGATTAATATGCCGGAAATGGATCGTGTCCGGCTGATTGATGCAGACTGGCAGCAGGAACCCGGTGCAGGTGAAAAATATATGGCGGAGATTAAGATTTTTGCCAATAACAGAAATGGGCTTTTAGCAGATATTTCCAAGGCTTTGACGGAAAAGAATATCAATATTTTGTCAATGAATACGAGAACAAGCAAACAGGGACTTGCGACCATGTCTACCTCCTTTGAAATCAGCAGCAGGGAGGAACTAAACCGGATTATTGATAAGATACGCAGTATTGACAGTGTGATCGATATTGAGAGAACTACGGGTTAAGTATCAAAGGTTTTGCAAATCAGAAAAAGAGGAATGAAGTATGGCAGATTTAAAAATTGGCAGACTGACACTGGGAATTTGTCAGACGAATTGTTATTTTATATATCAAGAAGGCAGCAGTGAAGTCATTTTCATTGATCCGGCGGATCAGGGAGAATATATTTATAATGCGCTGAAGGACCGGGGCTTTACAGTGGCAGGAATTCTGTTAACCCATGGTCATTTCGATCATATCTGGGGTACCAACGAGCTCAGAAGCTTAAGTGGTGCCAGGATTTATGCTTATGAGGCGGAAAAAGCCCTGTGTGAGGATGCCCAGACCAATGTATCCGACCAGGTGGGAAGACCCTATACCGTGGTGCCGGATGTTTATCTGAAGGACGGAGAAGAAGTGACGATCGCGGGCATTACCTGTAAGCTGATTTCCACGCCGGGGCATACGGTGGGAAGCTGCTGTTATTATTTCGAGGATGCCAAAATGCTGATCAGCGGTGATACCCTGTTTCAGGAGTCTGTCGGAAGAACCGATTTTCCGACCGGAAGTCAGAGTGCGATCGTGCGTTCCATCAAAGAAAAGCTGTTCGTGCTGCCGGATGATGTCAAGGTCTATCCGGGACACGGTGATGTGACCAGTATCGGAGCAGAGAAGCAGTACAATCCGTATTGCCAGTAGACGGAGCAGATTATGTTTGTAGTAAAACTGAACGAAGCAAGATTTGAATATGATGTACATTCTATTGTGAAGGCGTTCTATCCGGAAGAAAATGTCCGGGTACTGACGCCGGAAACAGTGGAGAAAAAGCGCACGCAGCTTTCGGAGGAGGTTCGGATCGAAATCGGATTGACCCCGGAGGGTGCGGTTGTTTTTGTCGGAGAAAAAGAATATAACTGGAAATATACCGCGCAGACGTTGGAAAAAAAGTGCTATAAAGACAGTTTTAAGCGCTTTTTATACCGCACGTTATCCGCGTGCACCCAAAAAGAGCTTCCCTGGGGGAATCTGACCGGTATCCGCCCAACCAAGATTGCCATGGGGATGTTAGAGGAGGGAAAGAGTGATGCAGAGATCCTTTCTTTTCTGAAGGAGTCCCATTATGTGAGCACAGAGAAAGCAGAGCTTGGGCTGGAGATTGCAAAGAGAGAGAAAAAGCTGTTATCCACGATTCATTATCAGGATGGCTACAGTCTCTATATCGGCATTCCGTTTTGTCCCACGACCTGTCTGTATTGTTCCTTTACTTCTTACCCCATCTGTGCTTATAAGGACCGGGTGGAGGAGTATATTGACTGCCTGATCCAGGAGATGGAATTTGTCGCATCCGCTTACCGGGATAAAATTCTGGACAGTGTTTACATTGGAGGCGGCACACCGACTACCTTAGAGGCAAAGCAGTTACGGCGGCTGATTGGAAAGCTGAAGGAGCTGTTTGATTTTTCTGCGGTAAAGGAATTTACGGTAGAGGCAGGCCGGGCAGACAGCATTACGGCAGAAAAGCTGACGGCTCTGTATGAGATGGGTGTGACCCGTATTTCCGTCAATCCCCAGACCATGAACCAGGATACTCTGAAGTTGATCGGAAGGCAGCATACCGTGGAGCAGGTGGAGGAGGCATTTTCTCTTGCCAGAAAGATTGGCTTTACCAACATAAACATGGATCTGATCCTGGGACTTCCGGGGGAAGGAGAGGCGGATGTGGCCCATACGGTCGAACGAGTCAAGGCGCTTGCGCCGGACAGTCTGACCGTGCATTCCCTTGCCATCAAGCGGGCATCCAGAATGAGCAGATGGATTGAGGAAAATGGCATTTCCACCCTGAAAAATACGGACGAAACCATGCGGATTGCAGCAGAGGGAGCAAGGACGCTTGGCATGAAGCCTTACTATCTCTACCGCCAGAAAAACATGTCCGGTAATTTTGAGAATGTGGGATATGCGAAGGAAGGCTGCTTTGGAATCTATAATATACTGATCATGGAGGAGAAACAGACTATCGTTGCCTGTGGCGCGGGAACCATCACAAAGCGGGTGTATCCGGATGGCAGGATTGAACGGTGCGATAATGTGAAGGATGTAAAACTTTATATTGAAAAAATCGACGAGATGATAGAGCGCAAACGGAGACTTTTTGAGGATTAAGAAGAGTTTCCGGAGTACACAAAAGTGAGCCTGGCAAGTCAAACGTCCAAATGTATCGATTTTTATAAGATTTGGACGTTTGAATATTGACAAGGCCGTTGCTGGATAATATAGTAATCATATGGAAAATAAAAAATTAGTTGGAAGAAATGAAGAATGTGAACGGCTTAATGAGTGTCTTGAAAGCGATTCGGCGCAGTTGATTATTGTATATGGACGTAGGAGGGTCGGAAAAACATTTTTGATAAATGAATTTTTCAATAATCAGTTTGCATTTAAACTCACAGGAGCCTTTGAGCAGCCAAAAGGAGTTCAACTTAAAAATTTTGCTTCTGAATTATCCAGAAAATCAGGGAAACGTGTAAAAGCACCTAAGGATTGGACGGAAGCCTTTGAATTATTGCGGGCATATATAGAGGATTTATCTAAAGATAAAAAACAAGTCTTCTTTTTTGATGAAATGCCCTGGCTTGACACATATCGTTCCGGTTTTTTACCTGCTTTTGAATGGTTTTGGAATGATTTTGCATCTACAGTGGATAATATTGTATTCATTGTATGCGGTTCAGCTACTGCCTGGATGGTAGACAATCTTGCTAACAATAAAGGTGGCTTGTTTAATCGGCAAACATGTCGATTATATCTGAAACCATTTACTTTGTCTGAGGTAGAACAATATCTGATAACAAAAGGATTTGTGTGGTCAAGATACGATATTGCTGAGTGTTATATGATAATGGGAGGTATTCCGTATTATTTGAGTTTGCTAAAAAAGAAGTACTCGCTTGCTCAAAATATTGACAGATTATTCTTTCAGACAAAAGGAGAATTATGGGATGAGTTTAACCATCTTTATGCCACATTGTTCTCTAATAGCGAGAGTTATGTAAAAGTTGTAGAAGCGTTAAGTAAAAAGAATAGTGGACTTACTCGAAATGAAATAATTGATGCAACCAAAATACCGTCTAATGGAGCGCTGACTAAAATTTTGAATAATTTGGTGGATTCGGGTTTTGTAAGGCAATCATCGTTTTATGGACGTAAAAAGAAGGATATTCTTTATCAGTTAGCTGATTATTATTCGGCGTTTTATTTTCATTTTATAAAAGAAAACTATGGAGTAGATGAACAATTTTGGAGTAATTCAATAGATAATCCTTCCAGACGAGCATGGACAGGTTTAGTTTTTGGGCAGTTGTGTAAAGATCACATAAAGCAGATAAAGAATAAGCTTGGCATATCCGGAGTATTGTCTGAAGAATCAATTTGGTTTTCTAAAGGTGGAGAAAATGAAAATGGGACAATACAGCAGGGGGCACAAATTGATTTGCTGATAGATCGAAGGGATCGAGTAGTTAATTTGTGTGAAATGAAGTTTTCTACAGATGAATATGAAATTGATAAAACATATGACAAAATTCTGAGAAATAAAGTTGACCGCTTTCGAATCATTACTTCATGCAGGAAATCCATACAACTTACAATGATAACAACATATGGAGTAAAGAAAAACAAATATAGTAATTTGATAGGAAATCAGGTACTACTGGATGACTTGTTTCATGATTAAATTATGATATGGTTCATCGCATATTACTGTCCAAATCTTGTTATTATATATGGATTTGGACACTTTACAAGCACTGCAAATAATTATATTCATAAAAAATGGTTTATAGTATTGGAGAGTCCTTTGGGACATTCCAGTACATCAAAATGCAGAGCAGTACATCAATCATATAAGAATAATACCCGATAATACGGTGTTTCTCATGAAAGAGAAAAGAGAAAATACCTGGTAATACCGCATAATAAGCGGTAATACGGGAAATCTGGTTGATTATGGAGGAGAAACAGACTATCGTTGCCTGTGGTGCGGGCACCATCACAAAGCGCGTGTATCCGGACGGCAGAATTGAGCGCTGCGATAATGTGAAGGAAGTGGCTCTCTATATTGAGAAGATTGATGAGATGATTGAGCGGAAACGAAGACTTTTTGAGGATTAAAAAGAGCTTAAAGGACAAACTTGTTCTAACGAATAGGGATGTCCTTTTTTGTTATTTTTATCAGCGAAGCACATGAGAAATTCTACTATGAGAAATTGAAAGAGGTGAGGTATCAAGATGTATACCACAAGGCACTTTGTTATTGCAAAGGTGGAGGAGCTTACCGAACAGAATTACAACATGATTGATAATGTCTTAAACAAGATATAATGTTTTTCAGTCAGATTAGAGCAGTAGGGATAGTCTTGCGGTTGTCCTTTCTGGAAACAGAAAGGACAACCGCAAATAAACGGAAAGGCTATCCTCTACGCCAATAGGGGATAGCCTGTAATCCGTTAATAAACTTAACGCTTTATAAGTTTCCGATTGTGCAACCGTTGGACACACCAAAATCCTTCGGTTTCTGAGCTGATTATAAACCAGCCTTGAGGATTTTGCAAGAGGTTTAGGATCGGGCTGCGTCCGTCCGAGATACTAATTGAGATTTTCCTGTTTCCGTTTCAGCTCACGCACTTCCTTTTCGCAATCCTTATAGGTGGAAGTCAGATCGCTTTTCTGCTTCATCAGCTCCTGATACTCTGCTTTCAGCTTATCGACATTCAAGCCCTTGTCATACCAGAAATGTCGTATGGCAGAGGTAATCGGCGTATCAGAGGCACAGCTTAGGTTCGTAACCAATACAGCATCCGGTATGGGACTGATTAAGTGCGGTTCGGTGGTAATTCCTTTTGATAACCAGATTAGCAAGGATACAGACCTCTATAAACTGTATATCACCAACCTGCATGAGAAGATCGAAATGCAGAAAGCCAAGGAACTTTTGGAAAAAGTAATTGAGTGATTAACCCTGCCTTGCTATAATTGGGACAGGGTTAGTTTTGAAGAAGATTATAAATTTCTTTCAAAATGGCTAAAATGAATTTGTGACACCACTGGTGACACAAATTAGCTGGACGAATCACTTGTTGATAATGTCGGGTTGTAAGACTGATGAAGAGCGGGAATTTTATATCCGCCTTTGTATTAAGGAGAATTATTCTAAACGTCAGTTGGAGCGACAGTTAGACAGTGGATATTACGAAAGATATATGCTGTCCAAGGAAGTGTTGTTACCGGAGTCGGTTAAGAAGTTAGGTGAGAATCCATTCCTTGATTCTTATGTTATGGAATTTTGGGATTTGCCAAATGAATATCATGAAAATGATTTGCGAAAAGCTCTGATAAGAAAGATGAAAGATTTCATATTGGAGTTAGGTAAAGATTTTACTTTCATTGATGAAGAATACAAAGTGCAGGTCGGTGGAGATGATTTCCGAATTGACTTATTATTTTTTCATAGAGGTTTGCAATGCCTTGTAGCAATGGAATTAAAGATTGGCAAATTCAAACCGGAGTACATATCCAAGATGGATTTTTACCTTGAAGTATTAGACAGACAGGTAAAGAAAGAGAATGAAAACCCGAGCGTTGGCTTGCTTCTTTGTGCATCCAGGAATGATGAGGTGGTAGAATATGCTATGAGCAGAACGATGTCACCGATGCTGGTATCTCAGTATCAGTTACAGTTACCGGATAAGACTATTCTTGAGAAGAAGCAGCAATTTATCGGTTTGCAGCATTGCAAATGCGGTATGAGCTGGAAGAAGGACACAGGCTTCTTTGAACGGACAAGCGATATGGTGTTTGCGTTGGAAAGAGAGGCAGACGGGAAAAAGAAAATAGTAATCAGATGAGACTTACAGCCATTATGGAGATTCATTTCTCTGTAATGGCTATTTTTATGCGGAAAAGAGGTGATTTGAGTTGAAGATAAAAAAGGTGGATGACAAGCCGATGGTGATTCATACCAAGCGGAAAGCAAAACTTCATACCCATGAGCCGAAGCAGGCAGCAATCAAGGGAAGTAATGTCTATACCGTAGACAGAGATCCAACCAAAAAGAAAGCTGATAAGCTTTGCAAAGAAAAGATCAAGATCAGAGCAGTCGTTCACAAATTCACAAAAAAGCAAGTTCATATTTTCTTGATATGCACGAAAAAGCAAATTTCGGAAATTTAAGTAAAATGTATTGCTATTGTGCGCACAGATTGGCATAATAAGGCTTGAAAAGGAGACACTAAGATTTTTGAAAGGAGTGTTACACTATGGCAACAAAATCAGCTAATTTGTACGCAAGAATAGAGCCAGATGTGAAAGAGCAGGCAGAACAAAACCTGCAAGGCAGGCATTTGCTGATATTCGCAAAGATTATGGTATATGATTTATGAGGTAATCACCACTGATCAAGCTGATGCCGATTTAAGGGGAATATATGAGTATATTGCTTTTGAATTATCTGGTATTTTATATTCCGAATAAAGATACGGGAATTGTGACAGTCATCCGTGTTATGTATGCGGACAGGGATGTTGATAACCAGCTAAATAATTACACGGTGATGTAAAAGCAAAATAATTTTAATAGCGTAAAGGCGTATGAGATGTAACCGTTCCATGCGTCTTTTTGTGTTTTATGAGGATGGAGAATACGAACATGAATAATGAAAGCAAAGCGGAGAAGCAGTTTACTCCGGCACCAGCACACAGGCGCAGTATCCCGGCTGTGGCTGATAGCAGTAGATGGTAAGATTTTTGCCGATTTCCGGGCTGTAATCGTAAAGTGTGCGCTGCACTCCGTTTAAGGCAACATCTGCGTAAGAGATCAGCCATTTTTTGTCTCCGTTTTTCCTTCCAGCAGGAATTCCAGTAAATCCTGCATGCGGACAGTGGAGGATGCTATCTCTCCGGACTTTGAACAAATCACAGTTTTTCCACTATTACGGTATATATAAAGAATGTTATCCGGTTCTATATGGTTTCTTTTGAAACTTTACGGATTAGGGCTTGAGGAATTTCCAGAGAAATTCAGACCTTATGAAAATTATGCGAACGGGGATTTGCGCGGAAAATGCGTTTACATGAATGTATTAGCCAAAAATGAAAAAAAGTTGAAAATGGCTAATAATAAACGTATAATAGGTATATACTATTGGAAATGGAGGCCAGGTACCTATGAAACTTATTACACGTAATCACTATTTGGATAAATTAATAAATGTCATGGGAACGCCGGATATTAAAGTCATTACCGGAGTTAGAAGAAGTGGAAAATCCAAATTACTTGAGGCATTTAAGGAATATATACAGTCTGAACTATCAAATGCAAATATTATACAGATTAATTTCAATCTACCCGATTATGATGAACTTCTGACATACAGAGCATTGTATGATTATGTGAATGAGCATTATGATTCAGAAAAAGAGAATTATGTCTTAATAGATGAAGTACAAATGTGCGAAGATTTTGAGAAAGCAATCAATGGACTTCATGCAAGTGAGAAATATGATATATATATTACGGGGTCAAACGCCTTTCTGTTAAGTTCTGACTTAGCAACATTATTTACCGGTCGTACTTTTGAAATCAAAGTATATCCGTTTTCGTTTGGCGAATATATGCGATACTTTGCATTACAAGATAAATATGAAGCATTTGATAAATATGTGTTGGAAGGTGGAATGTCGGGGTCCTATCTTTATAAAGATCAGGAATCGAAATATGATTATATTGCGGATGTTTTTGATACATTAATTGTTCGTGATATAAGAAGGAAATATAAGATTAGAAATGTACAGTTAATGGATAGAATAGTAGATTATCTTATGGACAATATTTCTAATCTTTCGTCTGCACGTAATATAACTAATACGTTGGGGAGCATGAATGAGAAGATTCATCATACGACCGTAGGTTCCTATATGCAGTATTTATGCAATGCATTTGCATTCTATAAAATCAGGAGATATGACATTAAAGGGAAAAAGTATCTTTCCAGTAATGATAAGTATTATCTCAGTGATCATGCTTTCCGATATGCAAAGCTTGGAACTAAGAATATGGATTACGGAAGAATACTCGAAAACATTGTGGCTATTGAACTGTTACGTCGAGGCTATGAAGTTTATGTAGGCGTACTGTACAAAAAGGAAATAGATTTTGTAGCCATTAAACGAAGCGAGAAAAAGTACATTCAAGTATCGGATAATATAAGTGATAAGAAAACATTTGAAAGAGAAGCAGCACCACTGTTGCAGATAAAGGATGCATATCCTAAACTGATTATTGCAAGGACACGACATGATGAAACTCAATATGAAGGAATCAGGATAATTGATATCGCGGATTGGTTACTGGAGAAAAACTATTAGCCAAAACTGAAAAGAATACAAAAATGGCTAAAATAGCCCGGCTGGGAAAAAGAATTAGGAAAAGAAGAAACCGATAAGATATTGAGGAATATGGTACAGTTTTTCGGCAGTGTACCAACAATACCAAACCGGTTGAATGGTGTTGCGAAAAAGGATGAGGTTGTATTTCAGTGCTCCAGAGACAAAATGTGCCGGGTTTTAACAGAGAGCGGTATGCAGTATCAAAATACAAATTTAGTGGACGGCGGCAGACTGTTTGGGGAGAGCGGAAAACTATTTGAAAAGCTGAGTGATGTTTTGGTCGATTATATTTTAAATACCAAGAGCAATCTGAAGTCAGCAGGTGAAATGCTCCTGGAAATAGCGGATCTGGAATACCGGGCGTATCAGGCGATAAAGAATGGTATTCGGGAGCTGTAAGTATTGTGAGTTGTGCAGGGATAGAATGGCACAGAACGGGCATACTGTTACCGGGGTGAGAAGCATGAATACAGAAAAGCCGGATAAAAGGCAGCAGGCGCTTTTGGAGGAACAAAGGAGCCTGAATAGGTTTAACAGCATTACGCAGAAGGTCAAGCCGGAAAACCAGAATCAGCAGCACAATGTGCGGGAAGAAGGCATTGGACCCGTGAATCAGAAGAGGTAACAGAAAAACAGTATCCGCAAGGTAACATCCAAAGGGGTGTGTTGGAGAAATTCAACACACCCCTTTATAAATATGGTATTATAGAAAGAGACACAGATTAACTGAGATATCAGGAGATTTTACATGATTACCAAAGAACAGCTTTGTTCCATCTGCTTTGAACAGATTATTCCGAAATGGCATTCCATGCCGGATACTTTTCCGGATTTTTTGCAGGTTTTCTCGAAGGAAGAAAAGAGCAATAACGATCAGCTTGTCAATGAGCTTCGAAAAAGCATGAAGGATTTGCCACAGAATCCAACACCGGAACAAAAAGAAGAAATAAAAAGAAAAATGAATAAGGTCCTTCAAACAGAGAATATTCTTTCTGTCAGAAAGCATGTTTCACAGGAACTTCTGGAGGAATTTGAAGAAAAGATAGAGTATTTTATGGAAAGGGCGAAGGCATTTGATGAAACGCTCCCTTTGGAAAATATCTGGCAGGCGATGCGTAATTACCTGATCTATGCCATGATTGTAAGCTTTCAGGGAAAACGTCAGAATTGCCAGGATACCATATTTGGCTACAGTCTGCTCTATCCATATACGGATAACTATATTGATGAGCTGCATAGAAAGAGCATGGATAAGAATTCCTATAACGACCTGATCCGTAAGACCCTTTCCGGAGAGGATATCAGTCCCAGGAATGCTTATGAAGAAAGGACAAAGAAGCTTCTTGAGCTTGTGTTAAATTATTATTCCGATGATATAGAAAAACGAAAAGAAGCTGCCAATCTTTTACTTCTTATGTTAGAGGCTCAGGAACAAAGTATTCTTCAGATACACCATTTTGGTACCAAAAAACTTAAGGAGGAGGAAATCCTTCGCATCTCAGCCTATAAGGGTGGCCTTTCCGTATTACTGAATTATCTGTTCAGCATGGATTTCGAGGTGGCTTCTGTTACAGAAGAAGAGCGATATTTTTATTTGTGCTTCGGGCTGATCTTACAGCTGGCCGATGATCTGCAGGATATTGCAGAGGATAAAAAGAAGCATTCCCAGACAATGATCACGGTCTGCCACCGAAAGAGAGAGCTGGAGGCAACCGTAAACAGGCTTCTTCACTTTGCACAGACCTGTATGACCGGCTTTTCTCCGAGAAACCCGGAATTACATAAATTCATGCTGCAAAATTGCCAGATTATGCTGCTTGCGGCGGTTGCAAAAAATGCAAGGTATTTTTCCAAAACCTATCTGGAGAAGCTGGAACCGCATTTGCCGATGTCATTTCAGCAATTTGAAACTTATCAGATGAAAGGAGTGTGATCGCATGAAAAAGAAGGTAATCGCCGCAGGGCATATCTGTCTCGACATTACGCCGGTTTTTCCGGCAAAAAGAGAAGGGGCATTATCCGATATCCTGGCGCCGGGGAAACTGATCCATATGAAGGGAGTTGATGTACATACCGGGGGTTCGGTAGCCAATACGGGACTTGCCATGAAGCTTTTGGGAGCGGATGTATCCCTGATGGGAAAGATCGGGAACGATCCCTTTGGCGATATGGTCCGTAATATACTTAGAAAATATGATGCAGATGCAGGAATGCTGATTTCAGAGGAGGCATCCACATCTTATTCTGTGGTGCTTGCAATTCCGAGAATTGACCGGATATTCCTGCATGATTCAGGAACCAATGATTCCTTCTGTGCAGAGGATGTCCCTCAGAAAGCACTGGAAGAAGCCGCCCTGTTTCATTTTGGTTATCCGCCTATTATGAAGAAGATGTATGAAAATGACGGCAGGGAACTGGTGGAGCTCATGAAGCGGGCAAAAGCATGTGGAACAGCGACCTCTCTGGATTTTGCATCTATTGATCCGGATTCTGAAGCCGGAGAGGTGGATTGGAAAAAGGTTTTAAAGGATGTCATTCCCTATGTGGATTTTCTTGTTCCGAGTGTGGAAGAGCTGTGTTATATGTTAGATAAAGAACGGTTTGCCCAGTGGAAAAAGCGGGCAGGTGACCGGGATATTACAGAACTTCTGGATGTGGAAAAGGACCTTAAGCCGTTAGCGGAGAAATGTATGAATCTGGGAGCTAAAGTGCTTCTGATCAAATGCGGAGCAGCCGGAATGTATTATCAGACCGCAGATAGACTGACTTTGGAAGGGGTTGGACAAAAGGCAGAACTTGATCTGGAAAAGTGGGCAGGAAAATGCGGTTTTGAAAAGAGCTATGTGCCGGAACAGGTAGTCTCCGGAACCGGCGCAGGGGATACCAGTATTGCCGCCTTTCTGACGGCTATGTTAGAGGGATATACACTGGAAGAGTCCGTACAGCTTGCTGCGGCAACAGGGGCGTGCTGTGTGGCCGCTTATGATGCTTTGAGTGGTCTGAAATCTCTTTCGGAGCTGAAAGAACATATCGACAGGGGCTGGGCGAAAAACAGCATATGTGAATAGCAGAAAGGAGTTAGAGAAATGTTAGTGAATATGAATAAAGTTCTTTTTCCTGCAAAACAGAACCATTATGCAGTGGGATTGTTTAATGCAGTCAATCTGGAACTGGCACGAGGAATCATCCGGGCGGCGGAGGCTTCCAGGTCACCGGTCATTATGGGAACGGCAGAGGTTTTACTGCCCTTTGGTCCATTGGAGGAGGTATCCTACTTCCTGCTTCCGATGGCGAAGAAGGCGAATGTACCGGTTGTCATTCATCTGGATCATGGATTGAATTATGATACCTGCGTCAAGGCATTGGAACTGGGCTTTACATCTATTATGTATGACTGTTCTACGGATTCCTATGAGGAAAATGTGAGAAAGGTAAAAGAAATGGCTGAAATTGCCCACTCCTATGGCGCCACTATTGAGGGTGAACTGGGGCATGTGGGAGACAATGAAGGTTCTGCGGAGGGTAGTTCGTATGTGAATGATCCTTCGAAGTATTTTACCGATCCGAAAATGGCAAAGGACTATGTGGAAAAAACCGGAGTAGATGCGCTTGCGATTGCAGTAGGGAATGCCCATGGTGCCTATAAACTTCCGCCCAGGTTGGATTTTGAAAGAATCCGTACGATCGCACAGACGGTGAAGGTACCTTTAGTATTGCATGGTGGTTCTGGTCTGACTGACACGGATTTTAAACGTGCCATTCAGGAAGGCATCAGCAAGGTCAATATTTTTACGGACATCAATGTTGCGGCCGCCAAGGCAGAAATGAGCCATTATTCCGGAAAAAAACAAGGAATTACGGACCTGATTCCGGCTGCAGTCGATGCAGTAGAGCAGGAGTGTTTAAAGAAAATGCGGCTGTTTGGCTGTGAGGGAAGGGGAAGCTTATGAATCAGGAAACAAAAGTAATGTTTGGCATGATTCTGGATGAACTTGGCAAAATGGAAGAGCGGGTGAATAAAAGATTCGATATGGTCGATCAGAGATTTGACAAGATCGAGAAAAAGCTGGAAACCATGCAGCATGAGATCAATGCCTGTAAGATGGAGAAAAGAACGGCTTAACATAATATATTAAAAAATGCACTGGACCTCAGAATGTTTCCGGTGCATTTTTTCTGTAATAAACGAGCTTGTCCTTCTTTTAATGCTTGAAAATACCCTATAAAAAGTGTAAAATCAAAAAGATATATGATAAATAAGTAAAACGAGGAGATAATCATGGCACTGAGTAAGAAACCGGTAACCGGTATGAAGGATATTCTGCCTGCGGAAATGCAGATCCGGGACTATGTGATAAGCGTAATCAAGGAAACCTACGGTAAGTTTGGATTTACATCCATTGAGACTCCCTGTGTAGAGAACATTGCAAATCTGAGCAATAAGCAGGGTGGTGAGAATGAAAAGCTGATCTTTAAGATTTTAAAACGAGGAGAGAAGTTAAATCTGGAGACAGCAGAGTGTGAAGCAGATCTGGTGGATACAGGACTTCGCTATGACCTGACCGTACCGTTAGTACGTTATTATTCCAATCATTCCAATGAACTGCCTACTCCGTTTAAGGCGTTACAGATCGGTAATGTGTGGAGAGCGGACAGACCGCAGAGAGGGCGTTACCGTCAGTTCATGCAGTGTGATATTGATATTTTGGGTGAGCCGAGCAATCTGGCAGAAATCGAACTGATTCTGGCAACTACGACAACCCTTGGTAAGCTGGGCTTTAAAAATTTCCAGATTCGTATCAACGAAAGAAGAATTTTAAAGGCAATGGCCGCATACAGCGGTTTTGCTGAAGAGGATTACGATACTGTATTTATCATTTTGGACAAGATGGATAAAATCGGTCTGGAGGGTGTTGCGGAGGAACTGGAAAAAAGCGGTTTTGCAAAAGAATCCATTGAAAAATATCTCGGATTGTTTAAGGGAATCGAAGCAGCTGAGGATGGCATTGCCTATCTGGGAGAGACCTTACAGGGGGTGCTGGAACCGGATGTGGAAGCAAGCTTACAGGAAATTATGGCAAGTGTAAAGGCGACCAAGGCATCGGAGTTTGAAATTGTATTTGATCCGACACTGGTACGTGGAATGTCTTATTATACCGGTACGATTTTTGAAATTGCCATGCCGGAATTCGGCGGAAGCTGCGGAGGCGGCGGACGATATGATAAGATGGTCGGTAAGTTTACGGGAAACGATGTTCCGGCATGCGGCTTTTCCATTGGATTTGAGCGTATTATCCTGCTTTTGATGGAGAGTGGTTTTCAGGTTCCGACTCAGCCGAAAAAGGTGGCGTATCTGATTGAAAAAGGCGTTTCCGGCGAGATGCTCTGCAATGTTATTGCACAGGCACAGGAAGCCAGAAAAGATGGTACGCAGGTATTAGTGGCACGTATGAATAAAAATAAAAAGTTCCAGAAGGAGCAGCTGACAGCAGAGGGTTACGAGGAATTTCAGGAATTTTATAAAAATCCTTTGAAATAGACAGTAAAAAGAGCGGTAGAGTAAAGACCGCACAGGAGGCATAAAAATGGCAGAAGCAATGAAAGGCTTAAAGCGTACCCACAGATGCGGGGAGCTTTCCACAGTAAATGTTGGAGAGAATGTCACCGTCATGGGATGGGTCCAGAAACAGAGAAATAAGGGTGGACTGATTTTTGTGGATTTAAGAGACCGGTCCGGTATTTTGCAGATTGTGTTTGAAGAGGCTGACTGCGGAGCAGAGAGCTTTGCAAAGGCTGAAAAAGTCAGAAGCGAATTTGTAATCGCTGTCGTGGGTAAAGTAGAAAAGCGTGCAGGTGCGGTTAATGAAAACCTGGCAACAGGCGACATTGAAGTACGTGCGACACAGATGCGTATTCTTTCTGAAGCGGAGACACCGCCTTTCCCGATTGAAGCGGATTCTAAGACGAAGGAAGACCTTCGTTTAAAATACCGGTATCTGGATTTGAGAAGACCGGATTTACAGAGAAATATTATTTTAAAGAGCAAAATTTCCGCAGCGATTCGTTCTTTTTTGACAAATGAAGGATTTCTGGAGATTGAGACTCCGATGTTAACAAAGTCCACACCGGAAGGAGCAAGAGATTATCTGGTGCCGAGCCGTGTGCATCCGGGCAATTTTTATGCCTTGCCGCAGTCTCCGCAGATTTTTAAGCAGCTTTTAATGTGTTCCGGCTATGACCGTTATTTCCAGCTGGCAAGATGTTTCCGTGATGAAGATTTGCGTGCGGACAGACAGCCGGAGTTTACACAGGTGGATATGGAGCTTTCTTTTGTAGATGTGGAGGATGTAATAGAAATTAACGAGAGGCTGATCCAGTATGTCTGCAAGGAAGCAATCGGACTGGATGTACAGCTCCCGATTCCGCGTATGAAATGGATTGATGCCATGAACCGATATGGTTCCGACAAACCGGATACCCGTTTTGGCATGGAACTGCATGATGTGTCCGGCGTGGTGAAGGACTGCGGTTTTGGTGTATTTACAAGCGCACTGGAAAACGGCGGCTCGGTGCGTGGTATCAATGCAGAAGGTCAGGCAGAGATGCCGAGAAAGAAAATTGATGCGCTGGTAGAGTTCGCAAAAGGCTATGGTGCAAAGGGACTGGCGTATCTTTCTGTTATGCCGGATGGTTCTTATAAGTCCTCTTTTGCAAAGTTCATGACAGAGGAACAGTTGGATGCCCTGGTAAAGGCGATGGAAGGAAAACCGGGAGATCTGCTTTTATTTGCAGCGGATAAGAACAGCGTTGTTTGGAACGTGCTTGGAGCGCTTCGTCTGGAAGTCGGAAAGCAGATGGGCATGATTGACAATGATAAATTTAACTTCCTCTGGGTAACGGAATTCCCGTTATTTGAGTGGAGCGAGGAGGAAGAACGTTTTGTAGCAATGCATCATCCGTTTACTATGCCGATGGATGAAGATATTCCGTTATTGGATACCGACCCGGGCAAGGTGAGGGCAAAAGCCTACGATATCGTATTAAATGGTACAGAGCTTGGTGGAGGAAGTGTCAGAATCTATCAGAATCATATTCAGGAGAAGATGTTCGAGAAGCTTGGCTTTACAAAGGAAGAGGCATACGAGCGGTTTGGTTTCCTGATGAATGCGTTTAAGTATGGTGTACCGCCTCATGCCGGTCTTGCCTATGGTCTGGATCGTCTGGTTATGCTGCTTGTGAAAGCGGACAGTATCCGTGAGGTAATTGCATTCCCGAAGGTGAAGGATGCCTCCTGCCTGATGTCTGAGGCACCGAATGTGGTGGATCAGAAGCAGTTGGATGAATTGTTTATTCAGATTGATGAAGAGGCAATCAAGGGGCAGAACGAAGAGTAGAAGATAAAAATAGAAAAAAGGATTCCGGACGGTTTGTCCTGAGAATCCTTTTTCTGATATAAAAAGGATTTAGGGAAAATGGAAAAGACATTTAAGCAGAGATATCTGGATGGAGAAATTGAATTCGAAGAAATCGATGAATATTGTTTTCAGTGGGGCATCAGTGATGAAACGAGGACACTCAGGGAATATCTTGGACTGAGCATAGAGGAAGAGGATGCCTGGGTTGGTGAGAGCGAGGACGCTTTGCGGGAATTGTTGGATGGACAGAAAAAATAGAAAAACGATATATGTATATGGAACGCAGACAGATATTGTGACAGAAGAAAATTTTGAAAAACGGTTGTCTGTTCTGCCGGATTTTTTGCAGGAAAAGGTATTAAAATGCAGAAATTTTCCGGACAGGCAGAGGAGACTTTCCGGTTATCTGCTGCTTGCGCATATACTTAGTCGGTGGACAATGAAAGCGGAGGCAGGAAGTCCGAATCTTGCCCATTACCGAACGGAGGCAGGCGGAAAGCCCTATTTGTGCGGATACCCGGAAATTCAGTTTAATCTGTCACATTCCGGCAGATATGCAGTATGTGCAGTATCTTCGGAACCGGTTGGAATTGATATACAGGAAAGAAGAGAGCGGCATGGCAATCTTGCGGCACGCTTTTTTTCACAGGAGGAAAATGAGCAGCTTGCAGAATGTCATACCGAAGAGGAACGGGAAGAACTGTTTTCCCGGTTCTGGTGTGCCAGAGAGGCCTATGTCAAATGGACAGGAACAGGTCTTTCCAGGAAGTTTTCCTCTTTAGAGGTAAATCTGAAGTCTGGAACTGTGATGGAATGGACGCAGGGCGCTGAAATAGAACATACTGGAAAACGGGAGGCATATATCAGGGAATTATTTTCAGAGGTATTTTCAAAGGATTACTTTCTTACGGTATGCAGCGGAAAAGAAGCAGAAATAGAATTAGAAATCATGACAGGAAAAGAATGGATGGAAGAACTATGAAGTTTATTAGAATTACAGAAACAGAATTTGGAAATGAGGAACTGGGCAGAGATTATGAAGCAGCAAAAAAGGTTGGAAGATATGCAATCGGCAAGCTGGCAGTTTATTGTCCCAAAATGTTTAAGTATGTTTATATTGCGATGAATGACATTATTTGGGCTTACCGCAGACAGGAGGCAGTGGAAGGGAAGCTGTGCTGCGGCAAGGCAAATTTTGAAATTCATAAGGTAATACTGTATACGGCAAAGAAGCAGCGTTTTGAACTGGCAGGGATGGGAATGGAGCAGGCTAAGCAGATTCTTGCAATTTTAGAGCGGGAAAATCCGTCCATTGACATAGGCTATTCAAAGGAGAAGGAAACGCAGTATATTGGCAAAACGCAGGCTTAAGGGTTATATGCCGGAAACCGGTTCCGGATACAAAGTCATCAGTATGCCGTCTGCAATGGCATTTGCGATCTCATAAAAACGTTCATCAAAGAGTGCATTATCCGCGTCGGTATTGATAAAGCCGACTTCTACCAGTACGGCGGGCATATCGGTGCTGTTTAGGACAACCAGATTCGGACGTTCATTGACGCCCAGATTTTGAAAGCCGATTTTTTCTAATTGTGTGTTGATATTGTCGGCGAGCGTAGCGGCAGGTCCAAAGGAGTTGTAGACGAGGGTTTCCACTCCGGAATAGGTGTTGGGAATCGGACTGGAATTGCGGTGAAGAGAGACAAAATAGTCCGCATCCGCCCAGTTTGCATCTCTGGCGCGCTGATAAACAGAACGGTCTGTATCATCCCAGCGGGTATAAAGTACATTAATATTGTAATTTTTTAGAATATCGCCGACTGCAAAGGCGAGGGAGAGGACATCGTCCTTTTCCTGTCTGCCATTATAGGTCGCACCGGGGTTGTAACCACCGTGTCCCGGGTCCAGCACAATTGTATAATCAGCCATATATAAGCTCCAATCCGGCAGAAATTACCGTGCCTGAAATTCTTACTGGTATATTATGCTGCTTTTTGAAAAAAGTGCCGTATATGTAAAAACTGCATGTTAAATGGGAGGAGAGATTATTCTCCTCCGGGTCCGTCCTTTCGGGGTCTGGAAGATTCCGGCAGCGGTTCAACGGTTTTTGTGTCCGCACTGTTTTGCGGCAGATCAACAGCAGGAATATTGCCTTCATCATAGACATTTGCCGGTTGCTGACCGTTCGGGGTAGTGGTTATTTTTTCTTTGTTCATAGTACACCATCCTTTCAGGGATAGGGTGTGCAGAGGAAAGAATTTTATACATCTGGGAATAGATCTTTCGAGTTATATGTGGTGGATATGGACTTGGAAAAGTTCTTTGACACGGTATGCCAAAGTAAACTGGTTGAGGTATTGTCACGAACCATCAAGGATGGCAGAGTTATTTCGCTGATACACAAATACCTAAATGCTGGAGTAATAGCGGATGGGATGTTTGAACGTACAGAAAAAGGAATGCCCCAAGGCGGTCCACTTAGTCCCTTGCTTAGCAATATCATGCTGAACGAGTTGGATAAGGAATTAGAACGCAGAGGACATAGATTTGTCCGTTATGCAGATGATTGCATGATTTTCTGCAAAAGCAAGAAAAGTGCAGAAAGAACCTTAGAAAACATCATTCCATTTATTTATTGAAGGAAAGCTATTTCTTAGAGTAAGTCGGAAGAAAACAGAGGTGGCTCATATCAGCAAGGTCAAATACCTTGGTTATAGCTTTTACAGATACAAAGGAAAATGCAGATTTAGAGTACATCCGAAGTCAGTCACAAAGATGAAGAATAAAATAAGGGAACTGACAGACAGAAATAATGGCATGAGCAACGCGAAAAGAGAAGAAAAATATCAATATTTTGTGCGAGGATGGGTAAATTATTTCAAACTTGCAGACATGAAAGGACTTCTGACAAGAGTGGATGAATGGGCAAGGCGCAGAATCAGAGCGGTCTATTGGAAACAATGGAAAAAGGTAAGGACACGATATCGTATTCTTAGAAAACTAAAACTAGAACATTGGCAAGCAATAAAACTTGCGAACAATAGATGTGGGTATTGGAGAATGGCAGAAATGCTAAATACAATACTTACAAAGAAAATAATAGCCAAGCTGGGATATATATCCATGCTTGACTATTATCTGATAGTCTGTGAAAACTAAGGAACCGCCTTGGTACCGAACGGTATGCCAGGTGGTGTGAGAGGACGGCTAATCAACTAATGGTTAGTCTCCTACTCGATTGATTCGTCTGCAAGTTGTGTTTCGTGGATGCCCTCTAGAAGCTGTGCCGGATCCGGTTTTGTTTCGGGAGCCGGAAGGGTCATTAACACCTTTTCAATACGGTTCTGGTGGATGTCCATGACCTTGATACGGATGCCGTCTGCTGTTGTGACTTCCTCATCCGGATCCGGGAGTCTGTCTAACAGTTCAATGACAATACCACCGATGGAATCATAATCTTCGGATTCCAACGTGGTATCCAGGGCATCGTTGATATCGGACAGCTTCATACCGCCTTCTACCAGATATTCGTAATCGCTGATCTTCTGGATCAGTTCCTTTTCATCTTCATCGTATTCATCACGGATTTCGCCGACAATTTCTTCCAAAAGATCTTCCAGCGTAATCATGCCGACTGTGGCACCGTATTCGTTTAGAACCATTGCTACACTGGAAGTGCTTTCACGCATTTCGATCATCAGATCGGCTGTTTTCTTAAATTCATAGGTATAATAGGCATTACGCAGGATTGATTCAATTCGGAATTCATTTGAATGATCCACCAGAAGGAAATCTTTCACATTGATAATGCCGATAATATTATCTTTATTTTCCTTATAAACAGGGATGCGGGTGTACATGGATTCTCTGAAAACTGCCATAACATCGTCGTAAGAGGCATGGATATCTACCGTGACCATATCAATGCGTGGAATCATAATATCCTCGGCAAGAGCATCGGAAAAATCAAATACATTATAGATCATTTCCCGTTCTTCGGATTCAATGACACCGTCCTCATGGCTGACCTCTACATAAGCACGAAGTTCACTTTCAGTCATGACTGATTTTTTATTTGGATCGATTCTTAAAAGACGCATGATACCGTGTGATAATTTGTCCACAACGAAAATAACAGGGGTCAGGATTATCATCAGCGAATAAATAATGCCCGCATAAGAAAGAGAAATCTTTTCATTATTAATCATAGCCCAGTTTTTCGGTATGATCTCACCAAATAAAAGTATGACGACAGTCAGTATACCTGTTGCAAAGCCGACATAATAATTACCAAACAGCCGGATAACCATGGAGGTCGCAAGGGAAGAAGCGGAAATATTGACAATGTTGTTTCCGATCAATATTGCACTTAACATCTTGCTATAGTGGTCCAACACCTTTTGAAGAATGATGGCACGCTTGTTCTTTTCCTCCACAAGTGTTCGTATTCTGACCTTGTTTACCGTAGAGAGTGCTGTTTCTGCCGATGAAAAGAAAGCAGAAAGGAAAATCAAAAGCACCAGTATGGTCATTTGTATGACACCAGAGGTATCCAAAATTATATCACTCCTTTTGATATGTATTTTCTTCAACTGAAAAATAGTTGATTAATAGAAATATTATAATAAATACCATGGGATTGTCAAGTTGCGGGAGGGGGCGGAATATACATGTATGGGAGGTGGAAAGATGGAACAGAAAATTATACATAAGGAAGGAATGATTTTTTACCTGAAATGCCTGTTGTTTTCCTATATTATTACGGGGCTGCTTCTAATGCTTCTGGCATTGTTTTTGTATAAACTTAAATTGTCAGAGCAGATCGTGTCAATTGGTATTATTTTGATTTATGTGGCAGCCGCCTTTTTTGCAGGATTTGTAACGGGTAAAAAGAGGAAGGAAAAGAAATATTTATGGGGGCTTTGCATGGGAACGGCGTATTTTCTTGTGTTGACGGCAGTTTCCTTTGCTGTAAACCATAATGCAGGAGATCTGGCAGAAAATTTTGTGACTGCATTTTTTATCTGTGCAGGCAGTGGAATGCTGGGTGGAATGGTGAGCTGATAAAATTTTGATGATTATTTTATGAAAAACACTTTTCCTTACAATTATTCTATGATATACTACTTAAAGATTGTAAGAATATAAGCGTAAGGCTTAATAATACGGAGGTTTTTTATGAAGCATATTAAGACATTAAACACAAGAGACTTAAAGAAATCCATGAAGAAGGGCGGCTGCGGTGAGTGCCAGACATCCTGCCAGTCAGCATGCAAGACATCCTGTACAGTAGGAAACCAGAGCTGTGAGAATGTAAAATAATAAAATAGTAAATTAGATGTTTTGTAAGCAGCGATAACATCGCTGCTTATTATACGTTCATGAAAGGAAAATAAAGTGGTACATCAGTATAAAAACAATGGCTATAATATTGTGCTGGATGTGAACAGCGGTTCCGTTCATGTGGTGGATGATATGGTCTATGATCTGATTCACATAATGGATGAGGAGCTGGCTGCCGGAGAAAAGGCGGACTTAAAGGAAAGTGTGACACAGAGGGCACAGAAAGAGCTTTCATATGATGCACAGGAAATGCAGGAAGCAATTGAAGAAATTCTTACCTTAAAAGAAGAAGGGCAGTTATTCAGCAGGGATATTTATGAAGATTACATCATGGATTTCAAGAAACGTGAGACGGTTGTCAAGGCACTGTGTCTGCATATTGCCCATGACTGTAATCTGGCATGCCGTTACTGCTTTGCAGAAGAGGGAGAATATCATGGCAGAAGAGCACTCATGAGCTTTGAGGTTGGAAAGAAAGCACTGGATTTTCTGGTTGCCAATTCCGGTAACCGTGTGAATCTGGAGGTGGACTTTTTTGGTGGAGAGCCGCTTATGAACTGGCAGGTGGTAAAGGATCTGGTTACATACGGTCGAAGTCTGGAAAAGGAACATAATAAAAAATTCCGATTTACACTTACCACAAACGGAGTTCTGTTAAATGATGATATTCTGGAATTTGCCAATAAAGAGATGGGCAATATTGTGCTGAGCATCGACGGCAGAAAGCAGGTGCATGATTTTATGCGTCCACACAGGGGCGGTCAGGGAAGCTATGAGGAGATCGTTCCAAAGTTTCAAAAGGTGGCAGAGAGCAGAAACCAGATGAATTATTATGTGCGCGGTACTTTTACGCATCACAATCTGGATTTTTCAGAGGATGTGCTGCATCTGGCGGACCTGGGATTTAAACAGATTTCCGTGGAGCCGGTCGTAGCTGATCCGAAAGAGGATTATGCCTTAAAAGAAGAGGATATTCCGGTTCTCTTAGAACAGTATGACAAGCTGGCAAAGGAGTTATTGGAACGCAGAAAGGCCAGAAAGGGTGTCAACTTTTTCCATTTTATGATTGATCTGGAGGGTGGTCCCTGTGTGGCAAAGCGTTTATCCGGCTGTGGCTCAGGAACCGAGTATCTGGCAGTGACACCATGGGGAGATTTTTATCCATGCCATCAATTCGTGGGTCAGGAAGAATTCCTGATGGGAAATGTGGAGGAAGGCATCAAGCGCACGGATATCAGGGATGAGTTCAAGACCTGTAATGTATATGCCAAAGAAAAATGTAAAAACTGCTTTGCAAAATTTTACTGCAGCGGCGGCTGTGCAGCAAATTCTTATCATTTCCACGGAAGCATTAATGATGCCTACGATCTGGGATGTGAATTGCAGAGAAAGCGTGTGGAATGCGCGATTATGATAAAAGCAGCATTGGCTGATGAAGAAGGAGAGAAAAAGGAATGAAAAAGAGCAGAGGAATCCTTGTCCTGCTGTTGAGTTTTGTATTGCTTGGGCTGTTCAGCTATACAGCAATCGCAGGCTGGGGAGAAGAGAAGACAGGAGCTGCATCCAACATTAAGCAGGGGCTGGATCTGGCAGGCGGTGTCAGCATTACCTATCAGGTAGTTGGTGAAGAAAAGCCGTCCGCAGAGGATATGAGTGATACGGTGTACAAGCTTCAGAAGCGTGTGCAGAATTATAGTACGGAATCTGCGGTATACCAGCAGGGTGACAATCGTATCAATATTGAGATACCGGGTGTATCCGATGCCAATACGATTTTAGCGGAGCTTGGAAAACCGGGTTCGTTAACATTTTATGACAATATGTTCCAGCCGGTTCTGGAAGGAACGGATGTCAAGGAAGCGTCTGCCAAAACGATTCAGAACGATATGGGAAATACCGAGTATGTCGTAGAACTGATTATGACGGAAGAAGGAAAAAAGAAGTTTGCGGATGCTACAACAAAGGCAGCGGTAAACCATGATATTATTTATATTATGTATGACGATAATATCATCAGTTATCCAAGTGTAAATGAGCCGATCACCGGTGGTCAGGCAGTGATTACGGGACTGGCGAGCTTTGAAGAGGCGGATGAACTTGCTTCCACCATCCGTATCGGTGGTCTGAAGCTGACTTTAGAGGAGTTAAGTTCCAGCGTAGTTGGCGCACAGCTTGGGGAAGAAGCGATTGAAACAAGCCTTAAGGCAGGTGCAATCGGCTTTGGTCTGGTTGCGGTATTTATGATTGCAGTCTATCTCATACCGGGTCTTGCATCCGTGATCGCACTGGCGCTTTATGTGGCAATCATGGTACTTTGTCTGAATGGTTTTGATATTACCCTTACTTTGCCGGGTATAGCAGGTATTATCCTGTCTATCGGTATGGCAGTAGATGCCAACGTGATTATCTTTGCCAGAATTAGAGAAGAACTGGCAACCGGGAAAACCATAAAATCTTCTATGAAAATAGGATTTCAGAAGGCATTGTCTGCGATTTTGGACGGAAATATTACCACTCTGATCGCAGCAGCGGTTTTAGGCGTGCTAGGGACAGGACCGGTAAAGGGCTTTGCACAGACGCTTGCACTCGGCATTATCTTATCTATGTTTACGGCACTGGTTCTAACGAGACTGATTTTAAATGCGTTTTTTGCGCTGGGGTTACAGGATGTAAAGTTCTATGGTGTGGCGAAAGAAAAGAAGGTGATCAACTTCCTTTCAAAAAAGGTGGTATTCTTTGCACTTTCTATCGTAGTGATTTTGGCAGGCTTTGGTTTTATGGGTATGAACAAAGCAAACGGAGGAGATATCTTAAATTACAGTCTGGAGTTTAAAGGCGGTACATCCACCAATATTACCTTTAACGAGGATTATTCCATTGAGGAGATCGATTCAAAGATCGTTCCTGTGGTAGAAGAGATTACGAAAGATGTCAATACACAGACCCAGAAGGTAGCAGGAACCAATCAGGTTATTATAAAGACAAAGACCTTGTCTTTGGAAGAAAGACAGGCAATGGAAGCTGCCATGGTGGAGAAGTTTGGGGTAGATGCGTCCAAGATTACAGTGGAATCCATTAGCTCGACAATCAGTAATGAAATGAAAACAGATGCTATTATTGCAGTTCTTGTTTCCGCAGTCTGTATGCTGCTTTATATCTGGCTGCGTTTCAAGGATGTAAGATTTGGTGCAAGTGCAGTGCTTGCACTGGTTCATGACGTGTTGGTGGTACTTGCATTTTATGCGGCAGTCCGGGTTTCCGTCGGAACGACATTTATTGCATGTATGCTGACGATTATTGGTTATTCAGTTAACGCAACGATTGTTATTTTTGACCGTGTGCGTGAGAATCTGGCAGAAATGAAGAAGGCAGAACTGACAGAGATTGTCAATACGAGTATTACACAGACACTTACCAGAAGTATTTTCACTTCCTTGACAACCTTCTTTATGGTTGCAGCACTGTATGTACTTGGCGTTTCCTCTGTGAAGGAGTTTGCATTGCCGCTTATGGCAGGCATTGTCTGCGGAACATATTCTTCCATCTGCATTGCAGGAGCAGTCTGGTTTGTTCTTAAGACAAAAGTTGGGAAAAAGGTTAAGTAAGAAGAGATAGAATCGAAATACAATTATGTTAATCAGGTAGGAGGAAATTTTCATAAAATGTGAAAGTTTCCTCCTACTTAATTGATCAGAGTGATTTGGTAGAACATAAAAAATATGGAGTTTAAAAATTAAGTGAAGAATTAATAAGGATAAAGTAAATGACAAAGTGGTATGTTGCTGCCAAGAAGGCGGATTTTGAAGAAATAGGGAAAAAATATCATATTGATCCGGTAGTAGCAAGAATTATTCGTAACCGGGATATTATTTCAGATCAGGAAATAGAACAGTTTTTATATGGTGGAAAGGATAGCCTGCATTCGCCCTTTTTGTTAAAGGATATGGACAGAGCTGTCGAGGCTGTCATAAAGGCTGTTGCAGAGCGGGAAAAGATTCGTATTATAGGGGATTATGATATTGACGGTGTCTGTGCGACGCATGTTTTAAGGCGTGGATTTCGGTTTATAGGAGCGGATGTGGATACGGTCATTCCGCATCGGGTTAAGGATGGCTACGGAATCAATGAGCATTTAATCGAGGAGGCTCACCGGGATGGTATACAGTGGATCATTACCTGCGATAACGGAATTGCTGCTGCAGAACAGATCGCATTGGCAGAGCAGTTAGGTATTCGTGTGATTATTACAGATCATCATGAGATTCCGTTTGAAAAAAACGCTGATGGAAGCAAAAGCTACAGTCTGCCCAAGGCTCTGGCAGTTATCGATCCGAAACAGGAGGATTGTGGTTATCCGTTTCAGGGAATCTGTGGTGCAGTTGTTGCCTATAAGTTCATAGAGGCACTGTTTGAGCGTGTTTTGGAAAAGAAAACACAGGAGGACAGAGCAGAAGAGGAGCCGGGCTATCAGAAGGTTTTGGAGGAGTTATTTGAATTTGCGGCTTTTGCAACGGTCGGTGATGTTATGGAGTTAAAGGAGGAGAACCGGATTATTGTAAAACTTGGACTTGCCCTGATGCAGCATTCGAAAAATGCCGGGCTTCGTGCGCTGATGCAGGTCAATGGACTGGAAGGAGCAAGACTGAACGCTTATCATATCGGTTTTGTATTGGGGCCCTGTCTGAATGCAAGTGGAAGACTGGATACGGCAGAACATGCACTGGCGCTTTTGGAAGAAAATGATGCGGCAGAAGCCATGCGGCTTGCAGGTGAGTTAAAACGGCTGAATGACAGTCGAAAGGATATGACCTTAAAGGGTGTGGAGGCTGCCTGCGAGATGATAGAGGCGAAGGAGAAAATGGAGGATGTGCTGATTGTCTATCTTCCGGAGTGTCATGAAAGTCTGGCAGGGATCGTGGCCGGACGTGTCCGTGAAAAGTACGGACATCCCGTTTTTATTCTGACCGATGGAGAGGATGCGGTCAAGGGATCAGGGCGTTCTATCGAGGCATATGATATGTACGCGGAAATGAACTGCTGTAAGGATTTATTTCTGAAATTCGGTGGACATAAGATGGCGGCAGGATTATCCATGAAAAGAGAAAATGTAAAGGAATTTTGCAGGAGGCTGAATGAAAAGAGTTGCCTGACCGCAGAGGATTTTGAGGAAAGAGTACATATTGACGTGCCAATGCCGTTTTCTTATGTTACAATGTCTCTTATAGAAGAATTATCTTTGCTGGAGCCATTTGGAAATGGAAATCCGAAGCCGTTATTTGCGGATCGAAATATAACATTTTTGAGTGGCCGGATTATGGGAAAGAATAAAAATGCTGCCAGATTTCAGGTGCAGGATACGCATGGGAAGCGGTATGAACTGATTTATTTTGGCAATCTGGCTTCCTTCTTTTCTTTTGTGGAGGAAAAGTTCGGAAAAGAAGCATCGGAAATGTTGCAGGGAGTTCAGGAGAAAAAGGTTGAGAATATCTGCATGAACGTAACCTATTACCCATCAATTAATGAATTTCGGGGAAGGAAAAGTCTGCAGTTTGTAATGCAGTATTATTGTTAGTGTCGACAGACCGGAAAGGGAAATATGGAAAAGAAACGTTTGGAATACATGGATATGGCAAAGGGAATCGGTATTATTCTGGTGGTGATCGCACATTCCACCTTTACGTCTGAAGCGGTGCAGGCTTTTATCACCGCATTTCATATGCCGCTTTTCTTTGTCGTATCTGGAATGTTACTTTGTCATGCGGGAGAAGAAAAGAAGAGTATGAAGACCATTGTAAAGCGCAAGGCAAAAAGTGTCCTCGTACCCTATGTCACATTTAGTATAGCATATGTTATTATTGATATTGCAAGTATGTACCTGAAGCCAGGAAGACTGACGTGGGTGGATATTCAGAGATCCGGTATTGAATTTGCAACGCTTTACGGCATATCGGTACTTTGGTTTATGACCGCTTTATTTTTTGGAGAGGTTATGTTTCTCGGATGGAAAAAGAAATGCACAGAATGGAAGTACGGAGATATGGTCATGATGCTCAGTGGTATGATAGCAGCTGTTATCATAACCGTGGGAAGTCCACTGTTTCAAACCTATTATCCGTTATATCGGAGTATGCCGATTCTTTGGACCGGATACTATATTATTGTTTTCTTTCGCAGTCTTGGAGCGTTCAGCTTTCTGGTGATTGGATATTATAGCTATCGTTATTATTTTGGAAAGCAGCCAGAGAAAAAAAGCGGGACCGGTATCAGGCAGATCAGATGGGAAGAAATTGCGGCAGGTATTTTGTGTCTGATTCTGGTTCTGTCAATCAGTCAGAAAAATGGTGTGGTGGATCTGCATTTTCTTGTTTTTGCGAATCCTTTTTTCTATTATATGGGAGCAATAGCCGGAACCTTTGGTGTAGTATTGTTGTGTAGACAGATTGGACGAAGCAGGGCACTACATTATTTGGGAGTCAATTCACTGATTATTATGGCGACTCATCTGGATTTTCAGGTATTGATTACGGCAGTGGATTATGCGAACTGGATGAATCAGTATATTACAAGGGCAAAAGTGTACATGCTGTATCTGAATATTGCATTGATGATGACTTTAATTGAGGTAGTCATTATTTATGTGATCAATCACTGGTTCCCGTTCATGATCGGAAAACACTGGAAAAAGGGTTTTAAGATAGTCAAGAAAAGAAATTCTTCTTAAGTTTTGGGAAAAAGGATTACAAACAGAGTTGGAAGTGCTATACTGTTTCTAAAAATAAGTATTTTACTTGCAAGAGATAAGAGGGATGGTTGTGAAAGGGATTTGGGAAAAGGCAGTCATATTAATGATTCTATGTATGTCATATGGTATTCTGACCGGTTATGCACCGAGCAGGATGATTGTAAACAGCAGGGCAGTTGTCCGGCAGGAAGCCAGTATTAAAAGCGCAAGACTTGGTACCATGGAAGCAGGAGAGATTGTGAGCGTTACTGCTTCTACGGAGAATGGCTGGTATCAGATTCGTTATGGTGAAGGAGCCGCTTATGTGAAGCAAAATTACCTCACTGCGATTCCATGGAAAATTAATGCACTGGGAGACAGTATGACGGCAGGTGCAGTTGTACATGATAAAAACAATCTTTATTTTAATGTAGTGGGTATTTTGTGTGGGGCTGAAGAAGCCAGAAATTATGGATCGAACGGTACGACAATCGCAGGCATCATGCCAACTAATTTTGTAGATCGTTCCATGTTCATGGAAAAGGATGCGAATTTGATTTTGGTATTAGGCGGTACCAATGACTTTTACTTTAATGTCCCGCTTGGAACGGATCAGGACAGAACGTATTTTACCTTTTATGGAGCTATGCATATGCTGTGCAGCCGGTTGAAGACCGTCTATCCGGACAGTGATATCGTGTTTATGACACCGTTACACAGGGTAGATGAGTACGGAGAGGTGAACAAAAACGGTAATTCATTGGAGGAATATGCTGCTGTTATTATGCAGGTCTGTAGTGAATATGGAATTCCGGTTATCGATTTGTACCATGAACAAAAGTTAAATTTCGGTTATAATAAGGAACTTTATATGCCGGATGGTTTGCATCCTGATGACCTGGGACAGATGGCAATCGGATATTATGTTTCGGATAAGCTTTGTGAACTTGGAATTGTTTATGGGGAAAAACCGGAGGTAGATGACAGTTTATTTCAGGTGCAGCCACCGGAAGCGGTTCCTTCGGTGAGTGGAAATGATTTACCGGCGGCGGAACTGTGGGTGGATCGATAGAAACGATAAAATGCGGAACAGCGGACTGCAGGAGTGGTCTGTTCTGTTCCATTTTTTATGTAATGGAAAATATATGGAGGAAACAGCAGTGCAGAAAAAGGAAGCGACAGGGATGAAGCATACAGAGAAAGGTGTCTTGGAGAAAAAGGGATGCCCTTATGTAAAAAAATGCGGTGGATGCCAGTATGATGGTATCTCTTATGAAAAGCATCTGGAAAAGAAACGGAAGGAATTGGAAAAGCTTATGAAACCGTTTGTTCCGGTAAAACAGCTGGTATCGATGGAGTACCCGTTTCACTACCGGAATAAGGTACACGCAGTTTTGGACAGAAACCGCAAGACAGGAAGTGTTATATCCGGAATCTATGAGGCGGGCTCACACAGGGTCGTACCAATCGAAGGCTGCATGATTGAGGATGAAAGAGCGGATGAGATTATTTTGAGTATCCGTGAACTTTTAGCTTCTTTTAAATTGAAGATTTATGATGAAGATACGGGGTATGGACTGGTGCGCCATGTGTTGATCCGTACAGGTTTTCATTCCGGTCAGATTATGGTTGTATTGGTCACTGCATCACCTGTCTTTCCGTCTAAAAATAATTTTGTAAAGGCACTGCGTAAAAAACATCCGGAAATCACAACCATCGTACAGAATATCAATGGAAGAGGAACCAGCATGGTACTTGGAGATAAGGAAAGTGTGCTGTATGGAAAGGGGTATATCGAGGATACACTGTGTGGATGCACTTTTCGTATTTCTTCCAAATCCTTCTATCAGGTAAACCCACAGATGACAGAGAAACTTTATGGAAAAGCAATTGAGCTGGCAGGACTGACAGGACGGGAAACTGTTATTGACGCGTACTGCGGTATCGGCACCATCGGGCTGATTGCGGCAAAGGAGGCGCAGACGGTCATTGGTGCTGAATTAAACGGCAGTGCGGTAAAGGATGCCGTGATAAATGCCAGATTGAATGGCATTAAAAATGCGTGGTTTGAGCATATGGATGCGGGAGAGTTTATGGTGAAATATGTCAATCAGGGCAATCAAGCGGATGTAGTCTTTCTGGACCCGCCCAGAAGCGGCAGTACGCCGCAGTTTCTGGATGCGCTTGCTTACATGAAGCCTTCAAAGGTCGTTTATATATCCTGTAATCCGGAGACACTTGCGAGGGATCTGAAATATTTGGAGAAAAAGGGTTATCAGGTAGTTGAGTGCTGGGGATATGAGATGTTTCCCTGGACGGAACACGTTGAAACAGTCTGCCTTCTGTCGAAAAAAGCCCAATAAATCAAAGGATTTCGCCATTTTGGGAATAAAATAGATGTGTGTTTCTGTTTCCGTAGAGCGATGATATAACCGGATGTTTACCCCAGGGGATAGGCTTTGGAGAACGGGAGATATACATTTTGGCGAAAGGATACTTTTTCGTAAAAGGAATTGTAGAAAGGTTAGGAAATGAGAAAAGTTATTTTGTACATTGCTATGAGCCTTGATGGTTATATCGCAGACCAAAACGGGAAAGTAGACTGGTTGAATGCATATAATGATGTTGAGGAAGGAACAGACAGTTACTCTTTGCTGCTTGAAACGGTGGATACGGTTGTAATGGGATATAACACTTACCATCAGATTGTGACGGAGTTGTCTCCAGAACAATGGATATATGAAGAATTGAAGAGTTATGTTATTACGCACAATAAAATCCCATCAAATCCAGAAATCATGTTTGTAAATAATAGTCCCAGTGATTTGGTAAAGAAATTGAAGAAAGAATCCGGAAAAGATATTTGGATATGCGGCGGGGCAAATATAATCAGTCAGCTTATGCAAGAGGAGTTAATTGACAGGTTTCATATCTCTGTGATTCCAACGATTCTTGGTAATGGTATCAGGCTATTTGAGGATAGCCATAATGAAATGAAATTGGATTTAGTTCAGACGAAAAACGGCAGTGGGATAGTAGAGTTAATATATGAGCATAGGAGCAATGGAAGATAAGGGGATAAAACCGTTACCCCACTTTGAGAATCTATTGCATATTTTCGCTATGCGGTATAAAATCAAAGTTCAGGGGAATATTGAAACTGTTTGTCTGCTTTCAAAGAAACTTTGATTTTCTGCGGTTTGTGGGTTATCAAGGAAAGAAAATGGACGTGTGTTTTAATGGTGATTTAGAATATAATCCTTTTTCTTAACTGGGGACAGGGGTACGTTAAAAAGTAAGAAAATAGAGTTATGCGAAAAAGTATGCTTTTGCCAAATTGTTTGATGCTTTTTGGTAAAAGCATACTTTTTTCGTGTTTTGAGAATGAGTTTAGTTAGGTATATTTGTACCTTACAACTTGTGGATATTACGGTCATCCACGTCCGGATTATTCAACTTGCTATATTTTTATTATTGAGCTAAGATGATTACAAAAATAATTCTTTATTTGTAGGTGTTTTAGGGGAATGTCACCTATTTTTATTCCTTGTATATTTCGTTCTCTCGAAATATAATGTGTGTATAGGGGGTGTATCATGGACTATATGACATTGAAAGAAGCAAGTAAAAAATGGGGGATTTCTCCAAGAATGATAAATTACTATTGTTCTTCCGGACGAATTATAGGAGCAGAAAAAATGGGTACTGTATGGCTAATCCCCAAAGGAGCAGAAAAACCGCTGGATGGAAGAAGAAAGGTAGTAAAAAAATAGGAAGGTGTAAAGATGATGGATGTTTATTATGTTGAGGACGATGAAAATATTGCACAGGCTGTAAAAGAGTATCTTACACAACATGATTTTAAGGTGCTGATATTTCAGACGATTACTGATGCGAGGCAGGCACTAAGAAGTCATACGCCTACTATTATTTTAGTGGATTGGAATATGCCAGATGGACAAGGGGATGAATTGTGCAAATGGATTCGATCAAGGTGGATAAATCTGCCTGTTATCTTTCTGACTGTCCGTGGGGATTCTCATGATATTGTGTATGGTTTCCAGAATGGTGCGGATGATTATGTGGTGAAGCCTTTTGAATTGGAGGTGTTGCATTCCCGTATTCTTGCGTTGCTTCGCCGGGCAGGGCAGACAAGCGAAACACGCCTGTTTTGTGATGACCTGTTGTTGGATAAAGAAAAGATGGCGGTTTATCGTAATCAGGAGGAAATTGCATTAAGCCAACCAGAATATCAGTTGTTTCTAGTATTGATGGAAAATAAGGGGAAGACAGTAACAAGAAAACAGTTGTTGGAACAGATATGGGACAGCAATGGAAATTATGTGAATGATGTAGTGCTATACTAATGTTGTAACAGGATTGGCTAATAAGATATAATCAATCCATACGCTGCTCGGTCCCAGATCCATCGTGCGCCCCAAAAAGCCCGCATATAAATACGGGGAACCCCATAAGGTGTTTGATAATAAGCTCCGCCAGAATTTTACGGCAGATGGAATTAACCAGAAATGGTGCACTGATTTTACCTGTCTGTTCCTTTCGGACCGGGATACCCGTTATAACTGTACGATTCCGGACCTGCATGACCGGAGTGTGGTTGCCAGCATAACGGACCGCAGCATCACCAGTGATCTTGCCATCCGCACCCTGCAGAAAGCGCTGGATTCACAGCCTGAAATCAAAGGTGAACTGATCCTGCACAGTGGCCAGGGATCGCAGTTTACATCCAAAGCATTTGTTGAATTCTGCGAATCGGTTCATGTGACACAGAGCATGAGCAAAGCCGGATATCCATATGACAATGCTCCAATGGAGCGTTATTTCAATACCCTGAAGAATGAGTGCACAAACCTGTACGAATTTGAAACAGAGGAGGCACTTTATCAAAAGGTGGAGGAATCTGCATATGTTGAATATAACTACGTGCGTCCACACAGTTTTAACAACTATGCTACCCCGCACGAAGCGAGGATAGCTGCATAACCCGACAAAGATATTTTTTTAGCCACAAGTGTTACAAAAATGCTTGACCACAACACCCGGAGATGACTTCATTTGTGTTCAGAGAAATACTGATGAGTCCTGATGGATTTTCTTACGGTACTCCGTCGGGCTGATTCCTTCGGCACGCCGAAAGCTCTGCGAAAAATAACTCGGAGAGGAGAAACCAAGCAGTCTGCTGATCGTAGAAAGAGAGTAGTCGGTGGTTTCCAGAAGCTGCCGGCTTTCTTTGAGCCTGCAGGAGTTTAAGTGACTGATTGGAGAAATACCGTATTCTTCCGTAAAGGCATGTACCATGTGGTACTTGCTGACATGAACCATTTCGGCCAGCATATCCAGAGTGATATTTTCCTTATAGTGACTTTCAATGTAGCGGCGGACGGAGGCGCACAGACGGCTGGGATTGTGTCGGATGGGTGCCAGTGTAGCCGCAGATTTGGTCTGGCGCATCAGAAGTATGACAAGTATCTCTAATAAATTCTGACAGACTATTTCATAGCCTGTCTTTTTTATTTCAATTTCACGCAGCATATTTTGCAGCCAGCATAAAATGGTTTCCCGTATATTAGAAAAATTGACGATGCAGAATTGTCCGTTCTGCTCCTCGCTGACAGACAGTTCAAACCCCTCTACACCGAGAACGATATATTCCAAAGGGCTGGAATGAAAACTGATTTCCGTATGTTCCACGTGAGGGTTTACAATGATAAGCCGGTTGTTCTCAACCGGATAAGTCTGATTTTCAATTCGAAACTGTCCAAGTCCGCCGGTCACAAAAAAGAGCTCAGTGCATGAGTGGGTATGAGGTGTACTGTGCCAGTCGCCGCTGTATTTTGCGGAACTGATATAGAGTAACCGTACAGCGTTGCGTATATTTCCGTTTTCATTTCCCGGATCAATAAAATCAAAGTGGTTGTTGCGCATAATTGTCCTTTCATAATTTATAATTATTGCTCAAAATGGCAAATACAACAATAATATTATAAAACAGATAAAACAAAATAACAATTCTCGTTTTCCTAATGAAAAGATGTCCATATGTATGATATGAAAACAGGAAAAATAGCAAGATATCTAAAAAAGGAAACAAGAATATGATTGTTTTACATAGGCAAAAAGATATACTAAAGAATATGAGTGATGTGGAAAATAAAATGATGCAATAAAAGAATCGTGAAAAACAAAAAGGAAAAGGAGCAGAGCCGATGAACAAGGAAGAAGAACAGAAAACAACGGGACGTGTTACGATTCCCACAAATCTGGATGTCGTACCGGAGACCATCGAGATTTTAAAACGTTGGGGCGCAGATGCTATCCGGGACTGCGACGGAACGGAATTTCCGGAGGAGTTAACGAAGGTCGGAGCAAAGATTTATTCCACCTATTATACGACCCGTAAGGATAATGCGTGGGCCAAAGCCAATCCGGATGAGGTTCAGCAGTGTTATATTATGACTGGATTTCATACGGCTGCGGAGGACGAATTAAGGATTTCTCTGATGAAGGGAATTTCCGGTGAGCTGATGCAGGTCAATACCAACGATAATCCAAAACGGTGGTGGGAAGTAGTAGACCGTTCTACCGGAGAGGTAGTTCCGGCGGACAGCTGGGATTATGATGAGAGTGACGGATGTGTGGTCGTTCGGGAGACAGTGCCGTTCCATAATTATACTGTCAGCTTTCTGGCTTATCTGATCTGGGATCCGGTTCATATGTACAATGCAGTCACAAATGACTGGAAGGATTTTGAGCATCAGATTACCTTTGATGTACGCCAGCCAAAGACACACAAATACACAATGGAACGACTGAGGAAATTCTGTGATGAACATCCTTATGTCAATGTTATTCGTTACACGACTTTTTTCATCAGTTTACGTTAGTGTTTGACGAACTGAAACGGGAAAAATATGTAGACTGGTATGGTTATTCTGCTTCGGTCAGCCCTTATATTTTAGAGCAGTTTGAGAAGGAGGTCGGTTATCCGTTCCGTCCGGAATACATTGTCGATCAGGGCTATTACAACAACCAGTACCGGATTCCGAGTAAGGAATACAAAGACTTTCAGGCATTCCAGCGCCGTGAGGTTGCCAGGCTTGCAAAGGAGATGGTAGATATTACCCATGAATGCGGCAAGGAAGCGATGATGTTTTTAGGCGATCACTGGATCGGGACAGAGCCTTTCGTGCCGGAATTTGCCTCTATCGGGCTGGATGCCGTGGTTGGAAGCGTTGGAAACGGAAGTACGCTGCGGCTGATTTCAGACATTCCGGGTGTAAAATATACGGAGGGACGTTTTCTGCCGTATTTCTTTCCGGATACCTTCCATGAAGGCGGCGATCCGGTGAAGGAGGCAAAGGAAAACTGGGTAACGGCAAGACGCGCGATTCTGCGAAAGCCGATTGACCGTATCGGTTACGGGGGATATTTGAAGCTGGCACTGGAATTCCCGGAATTTATTGATTATATCGAGGATGTCTGCAACGAGTTCAGAGAGCTGTATGAGAATATAGCAGGAACGACACCGCATTGTGTGAAAACCGTAGCCGTATTAAACAGCTGGGGAAAAACCAGAAGCTGGGGCTGTCATATGGTACACCACGCATTATATCAAAAGCAGAATTACAGCTATGCCGGAATTATAGAGGCGCTAAGCGGTGCACCGTTTGATGTGCGTTTCATCTCCTTTGATGACATCAAACAGGATGCCGGAGTGTTGGATGACATAGATGTCATTATCAATGTGGGAGATGCGGATACCGCGCATACCGGTGGATACATATGGGAGGACGCGAAGATTTCAGCAGCTATCAGGAAATTCGTGTACTGCGGAGGCGGCTTCATCGGTGTCGGAGAGCCGACAGGACATCCGTATCAAGGTCATTTCTTACAACTTGCGGATGTGATGGGAGTAGAGAAGGAGACCGGATTTACCTTAAACTATGATAAGTATAACTGGGAAGAAAAGCCGGAGCACTTTATACTGGCTGATGTGAAGGATATTGTGGATTTCGGTGAAGGGAAAAAAGGAATTTACGCATACGAAGGAACAGACATTTTAGTGCAGCGGGAAAAAGAGGTACAGATGGCAGTTCATTCCTTTGGTAAAGGGCGCAGCGTTTACATCAGCGGACTTCCGTACAGCTTTGAAAACAGTCGTATCCTTTACCGCAGCATTCTTTGGAGCGCCCATGGGGAAGAGGAGCTGCACCAATGGTTTTCGTCTAATTATAACGTGGAAGTTCATGCCTATGTAAAGAATGGAAAATACTGTGTGGTAAATAATACCTATGAACCGCAGGATACCACGGTTTACCGTGGAGACGGCACTGGATTTAAACTGCACATGGAAGCAAATGAAATTCAGTGGTATCAATTAGAAGAAAATTCAGAAGAAAATCATGGAAAAAATTTCCCTTTACAAAAAAATCAATAAGGACTATAATAACCTACGAACTTTATAAAAAATCTTCAGGGCAGGGTGCAATTCCCTACCGGCGGTAAAGCCCGCGAGCCGAAAGGCATGATCCGGTGAGATTCCGGGGCCGACAGTACAGTCTGGATGGAAGAAGAGAACAGGATACGGTAAGTAGAGCGTGAACCGTAAACAATTTGTATATATGCCCTGAAATGGTATTCCGTTTCAGGGTTTTTTTATTGAAAAAGAAGGGAAGACAGCAGGATGGAAGGGAAAGGTATTGAGCGCAGATATATGGAGCGTGCCATAGAGTTAGCTAAAAAGGGAGAAGGCGCTGTAAATCCGAATCCGCTTGTTGGAGCAGTGATTGTAAAGGATGGACGGATAATCGGAGAAGGATATCATGCCCGGTATGGAGAGGCACATGCGGAGAGAAATGCAATTGCTTCCCTTAAAGAACCGGCAGAGGGGGCAGATTTATACGTGACATTGGAGCCGTGCTGCCATTACGGCAAAACACCGCCCTGTACGGAAGCAATACTGGAACAGAAGATCGGACGTGTCATCATTGGCTCCAGAGATCCGAATCCCAAGGTGGCCGGAAAGGGAGCAGCAATCTTAAGGTCTGCCGGAGTCTGCGTGGAGCAGGATTTTATGAGGGAGGAATGTGACAGCTTAAACCGGGTGTTTTTTCATTATATTACAAACAAAACTCCTTATGTGGTCATGAAATATGCCATGACCGCAGACGGAAAGATTGCCACCAGGACCGGAGAATCCAGGTGGATTACCGGAGAGGAGTCGCGGCAGTATGTGCAGGTGCTTCGCAGGAAATATATGGGCATTCTGGCAGGAATCGGAACCGTATTGGCAGATGATCCGATGCTCAATGTCCGTATCGGAGGCAGAAGTCCGGTGCGGATTATATGTGACAGCAGGCTGAGGCTTCCACAGAACAGCAAAATTGTAGAAAGCGCAGAAGAATACAGGACCATTGTCGCTTATGCACAAGGGAGTGAAGCAGACAGAGAACGGCTTAGGAGAGCCGGTATAGAGCTGATCTGCTGCCCGGATGAAAAGATGCAGGTGGATTTAAAAAAGCTGATGTGTTGTCTGGGAGAGCAGGGAATTGACAGTGTTCTGTTAGAGGGTGGGGGTATTCTGAATGAAAGTGCCCTGCGTGCCCGGATTGTGCAGGAGCTTCAGGTGTTTGTGGCACCCAAGCTCTTTGGTGGAATGACAGGAAAAACGCCAGTGTCCGGTATTGGAGTAGAGCATCCGGAGGAAGCATTTCCGCTTGCCTTACAGGATGTAAGACGTATCGGAGAGGATTTGCTGTTGGAATACCGGATGGTGAAGCCGGCTGACAGAAAGGAGTAGGTGCAGCATGTTTACAGGGATTGTAGAGGAAATGGGTGAAATTGTTGGTTTTTCCAGACAGGGCACATGTGGAACCTTAAAAATCCGGGCCGGGAAGGTGTTAGAGAATACCGGAATCGGAGACAGCATTGCGGTGGATGGAATCTGCCTTACGGTGACCTCCCTTTGCGGAGATTTATTTACAGCGGATGTCATGGCTGAGACGATACGCCGAAGCGGCCTGGCAAATAAAAAAGCAGGAGATAAAGTCAATCTGGAGCGGGCGATGGCGGCAGACGGACGATTTGGCGGACATATCGTATCCGGACATATTGACGGAACCGGGACGATCCGTGCCAGACAAAGAGAAGGAAATGCCGTATGGGTGACAGTGGAAACGACGGCGGAGATCATGGAACTGATCGTGGAAAAGGGTTCGGTCTGTATAGACGGCATCAGTCTTACGGTGGCTGGAGTGGGAGAAAAAACATTTCAGGTGTCTGTGATTCCACATACGGGAGCAGAGACGACACTGTTATTCAGGCAGACAGGTGATACCGTCAATCTGGAAAATGATATGGTAGGAAAATACGTGAAACGTCTGCTTGCCTTACAAAGTCGGACAAAAGACCAGTCCGGTGGATTGACGATGGAGATGTTGGAGCGGTACGGAATCTGAAGGAAAGAGGAAGCAGGCAAAGCATCATGATTCATAAAGTTACTGAGAGAACGGGATACAGGAAGGGAGCGAAAGTATGAGACAGCAGTATGATACAGTGGAAGAAGCATTAGAGGAGCTTCGGGCAGGAAGGATTATTCTGGTAACGGATGATCCGGAACGGGAAAATGAGGGGGATATGATTTGTGCAGCGGAGTTTGCCACGCAGGAAAATCTGAACTTTATAGCATGCCATGCCAAAGGGCTGATCTGCACGCCGATGAGTGCAGAACTGGCAGGAAGGCTTGGGCTGCCGCAGATGGTGGCAGAAAATACGGATAATCACAGTACGGCATTTACCGTTTCCATCGATCATGTGGATACGGATACCGGTATTTCTGCAAAGGAGAGGGCTCTTACGATACAAAAATGTGTGGAGATGAATACAAAACCGGAGGATTTCAGAAGACCGGGACATGTATTTCCACTGGTAGCCAGAAGGGGTGGTGTGCTGGCAAGGGGCGGACATACCGAAGCGACAGTGGATCTGATGCGGCTTGCCGGATTAAAGGAATGCGGTGTCTGCTGTGAAATCATGGAGGAGGACGGTACTATGATGCGGACACCGGGACTCTTTAAAATGGCAGAACAGTATGGAATGAAATTTATTACCATTAAGGCATTGCAGGACTATTGCAGAATACATGAAAAGCATGTGGTACGGGAGGCAAATGCCGTGATGCCGACCGACTACGGAAAATTCCGGATTTATGGATATGTGAATGATCTGACCGGTGAACACCATGTGGCATTAGTCAAGGGAGAAATTGGAGACGGCAGGAATGTTTTGTGCAGAGTCCATTCTGAATGCCTGACCGGAGATACCTTCGGTTCTCTGCGCTGTGACTGCGGAAACCAGTTAAAGCGTGCCATGCAGCAGATTGAGGCAGAGGGACGGGGAATTTTACTGTATATGCGTCAGGAGGGCAGAGGAATCGGACTGATTAATAAGCTTAAGGCCTATGAGCTGCAGGAACAGGGATTGGATACTGTGGAAGCGAATCTGCAGCTTGGCTTTGCTCCTGATCTGCGGGAATACTGGATCGGAGCGCAGATCCTGCGGGATCTGGGGGTAAGCTCTCTGAGGCTTTTGACGAACAACCCGGATAAGGTATATGGTCTGGAGGGCTTTGGACTGACGATTGAGGAAAGAGTTCCGATTGAGATTGCACCGCAGGAATATGACCGCTTTTATATGCGGACCAAACAGAATAAGATGGGACACATTTTCAAGCAGATACAATTCTAAATAATGACAGCAAAAAAGTAAAAGAGTTTGGCAATATGAAAAAAAGACGGAGGAAAACGAACATGAGAGAAATTCAGGTATTAGAAGGAAAGGTAGTTGCACCGGAGGGAATGAAGGCAGCAATTGTGGCATCCAGATTCAATGAGATCATTGTGAACAAGCTGTTAGGCGGTGCTGTGGATGGTCTGGTGCGTCACGGTGTGGCAGAAGAAAATATCACAGCAGCATGGGTGCCGGGTGCTTTTGAAATTCCGATAGCGGCACAGAAACTGGCGCAGTCCGGTAAATATGATGCGATTATCTGTGTCGGTGCAGTCATTCGCGGAGATACGACGCATTATGATTACGTGTGCGCTGAGGTGTCCAAAGGGATTGCCCAGGTTGGACTTTCTGCCGGTATTCCGGTGTTGTTTGGTGTGATTACGACAGAGAATATCGAGCAGGCGATCGCCCGTGCCGGAAGCAAAGCGGGAAACAAGGGATATGACTGTGCACTGTCTGCGATTGAAATGGTGAATTTAATCAGACAGATGTAAAGGTATGGTATGCTGATTAAAAATGTACAAAAGTACTAGACTTAAAGCCCGGATAAGAGTAAAATATAATTACTATTTATTCTTTTTAGATAGTGTCAAATGACCTATGAAAAAACTGGGCAAAGAAAAAAGGCTCAGATGAACCTTGATAATTGCAGATATTTTAGTCTGAGGTAAGCTATCGCCACCCTTGACAGCACGAAAAAGAA
>JAAYNV010000037.1 GCA_012520645.1 Clostridiales bacterium
GGAGGTTTAGAGCAGACCTTCCGCCTTTTCAGAGCAACCTTTCCGCTCTGCTGAGCACTCCGTTCCGGAAAAGCAGTGCATACCTTTCCGGAGACGAGTGCAATGATAGATTTAGTATTCCACCGGAATCTCTATTCCGTGCTCTGTAAGAGTTGCTTTTAATACATCAATGTATTCCCGTAGGTGCTGGATTTCGATCCAGTTTCCGTGGCATAATTCATTGGCCTCTGCTAATTCATGGCGGGTCATTTCATAGTCCATCCATTGGATAGATTTATGGTCTTTGCTGAAAGCGCAATAATTATTGTCAATCATGGTTTGCTCCTTTCTGAGAAGCCTGTAAACCATGACGCTTTCTCATAGATGTTTTTCCTTCAATGAGGATATCATAAGCGTTGTTCGTAATACGATCCATGATGGCTTCCGATATCGGACTTCCTTCATCGAATTCCGGATCAATGCGACCATACCATTCCTCATTGTTGTACTGTGTACAGAAGATCATGGACCCTTTGGAGCTGTTCACACGGGATTCCACGATTTCTAACAGGTTGTAGGTTTCCTGTGGTGTAAGCTTGCGAATCAGCCACTCATCAATAATCAGAAGGTCTACTTTTTGATAAGCTTTAATTGTTTTACGGAAGGAACCATCTGCTTTTGCAAGATTAAGTTCATCCAACAGTTCTGGCATTCTGATATAACGTACCGTTTTATATTTCCTGCAAGCAGCATTACCAAGCGCACAGGCAAGATATGTTTTGCCGGAGCCACTGGCACCTTTCAGAATGATATGGTGATTCTCGCTGATATACTGACAGGTGGCAAACCGTAGCAGCTGTGCTTTATCCAGTTTTCGGTCAGGCAGATATTCGATATTTTCAATACATGCTGTCGGTTGGGAAAAGGTTGCCAGTTTAATCAGTTTTTGAAGTTTATTCTGTTGGCGTCTGTTCCATTCGGCATCCACCATGAGCGCAATTCGTTCTTCAAAGGCAAGTGTTCCATATGTCTTGGAATCATTTAACTGGTTTTCCAGTTCCGATGCCATTGCACTGCAATGCATGGCTTTTAATGTTTCAATTGTAGAATTATCTAGCATGAGGCATCACCTCCATTTCTGTAGGCAGATGCACCTCTGGTAATTCCCTTGCTGCGCTTTTCGGAAACAGGACGTTCTTCCACTGTCTTTTCCAACGGAAGTTTATCCTGTCCATTTTTCAGAATGGTGGCAATACTTCTTAAAGAAGGCTGTGATGTAAAGGATAAAAGTCTCTCACAGGCTCTTTCAATACGGATTTGTCCGTAGCGGTCAGTCATTTTCATCAGGCTGACGCAGTATTTATAACCCTGTTCCGGTTCTTTGCCGGAATAAAGAAAGTAATTGACGACCTTTGATGTGAATTCACCGATACATTCCGCCCAGTTTTTAAACTCCTCCGGATTATAAGTAAGATATTTCTGGTGCTCTGGCGGCATGTGTTCTTTGATAGAAATAGGATCCCTCTGTGCCTCACTTCTTCTTACATGAGAAGCAACACGGCTGCCGTGAAAAAATACTTCCACAGTTGTGCCGGTACAGCGAATGTCCACATGTTCACCGATTAAATCAAATGGAACTGAGTATTTATTGATTCCATCCGATATGAGATAATCGTTCTGAACCTTGGCAGTGGACCAGACTGCTGGTTCATACGGGCATAAAGGGAGCGGCTGCATAAATTCCTTTTCTTCAGTTTCAAAGGCAATACGGCGGTTTCCTGCCCGTTTTGTAAACGGACGGTTATTCAGCTCTTCGAGCTTTTCTGAAACAGCCATTCTTGCTTCTTCGATAGAAAAGAAATGGTAGTTACGAAGTGCCGCCAGAATCCAGGTAGTTGCAAACTTAACAGACCCTTCGGCATTAGGCTTATCATCAGGGCGCTTTACCCTTGCAGGAACGATAGCAGTGTTATAATGCTCCGCCATTTCCTTGTAAGCGCGAGGGATTGCGGTTTCGTACCGGGTATTCCTGGTAATCCCGGTTTTTAGATTATCCGGTATTAACAAACGGGTTACACCGCCAAAGTATTCATAAGCATGTACATGGCAGTTAATGAACATATCTGATTTCATGTTAATACAGATTTCAGCATACACATAGCAACTGCAGGATAATACAGCAACAAACAGATATGCCGGTGTAACTTCGCCGGTTACCGAATCATAAATATCAATGGTAGCACCTGCCCAATCGACCTCCAATGTGTCACCGGGCTTATGCTGAATACGCATAGTAGCTTTGGAAACACGTGCCCATTTATGATAATTATCATTGAACTGGGTACTCATGTACGGCGTTTTACCTGCGTTCCTTGCTTCCATACAGTATTCTGTCCAGAGAAGTGAAAGAGTCACACCCTTTTTAGCAAGTTCCGTGTGAATGCGGGGATAATCAGGAATCAAGCGTTCTTCATCCTTTTTATGTCTGTCCGGATAAAGAATAGATTCCAGTACGCGGTTTGTGACATCGTCATCCAATGGCCACTGAATCTGTAACGCACTGGCAATACTAAGAACTTCCTGAATCGTATTGCGGGAGCTGTGGACACTGGCAGTGATATCGGTTTGACTGTAGTCGAGGCTTTTCAACCTCAAAATTTCTCGATAATCAACCATGGTTATCGACCTCCTATAAAGATAGTCACACAAATGTGTGCCAAACTCATTATAGGATATATAAATCGGAGTGCTCAGCAGAGCGGAAAGGTTGCTCTAAACCAGCGGAAGGTCTGCTCTAAATGACCGTGCAGAGTGCTCTAAGTCATCGGTATTTACA
>JAAYNV010000038.1 GCA_012520645.1 Clostridiales bacterium
ACACTAAAGTATATCTCTTGCATTCTTTTTTCACTTCCGTTTTCTTTGCTTCAATAAAAATAGGCTGCCGTACCAGTATCATCTACAATAGCCTATATACTTTTTTAAAAATGAAATAATAGGTTTTTCTATCCATTTTGTGATTATAGCACTTAGGATTATGCTTAGCATAAAAACAACAACAATTCCAAATCCCCTATCTACTAGGTCAGACAAAAGAAAAATTATCGGCACATTGACATAATAAAATGCCCAACTATTTTTGCCGATTTTACCCCAAACCTTATTTACTAATAAAATGTTCTTGTGTAATAGCTGGCAAATAATTATTATTGTTATCCACCCAATTACATATATAGTATTCAGATTGGGATAGTTATAAAACCCAAAGAAAAGGGCAATACACGCTAATAATGTGCCTAAATTAGCAATACAAACTATATTCGCACAGTATGCTTTTATCCGCTCCAAGGCAGGAAGAATAGAATAAAGTACCATTCCAATAAGGAAACAGTATATTGCCCTCATTTTACCTTCAAAAAAGGAAATCCATTTTAGATGCTCTACGCCTAAATACGAACAAACTTTAATTACTATTTCTGGTATTATAAACATAAAAATCATACAAATTAAACAAGCACAAACCGTCTTTGATTTATTTAACTTTTTATGCAACAAAGCATATAAAATATTAGTAAGAAAATAGCAGGCTACGTATCCATCAACATTGTTTATAAATAAGAATGAAATCGGAGATAATGAAACAATTAAAGAAAAAATGTTAGTTTGAGATGGATTATTTTTATAAAACCAGCTTAATCCCATAAACGCAATACTATCACTATTTATATAATTAAATAAGTAAGAAATTATATATGCAATTATAGTCAGGGGCATAATCCTAATGTATTTTTTAACTATCCATTGCAAAAAGTCATTTATAGTATCGATTTTAGGAGGATTAATGCAGGCTAAAAAACCTGTAATAATAAAAAATAGTTCAACACCTCTATTACCATTTCTTGCAATAAATTGTATACATTCTGGAACTGCGCCCCCACAATGCACAAAAAAACTCCTACCATAGCAAAGAACTTAAATGAGTCACACCATTCTATACGATTTTGCATACCTACCCCTCTCCCTTTCTACACTTTCCCTGCTATTGCTTACTATTTATATCCAAATGCTTTTTACTCCTTCTGATAATACCGCATGGATGAACCCTGCAACCATTGTCTATTTTTCGCCTCTATAAAAGTTGTAACCAATCAGTTCAGCGTCCCAGGCAGCAATATACCATCTTCCACCAGATATTTTTTAACCGTTTCCAGGCAGATTCCCAAATATGTACCTTTCGGATTTGCCGCCTGACCTTATCCGGATCCAATTCAATAATCCTGCTTTTATTTCTTACGATCAGAATCGGATCAAACGGCAGATCCCAGCCTTCCGGATAACAGAATGCCGGGCTCAATATCCTATAATTGGAATTTTCCCATATATATCTGTTAATGTGGGATTCATCGTGCCATTTCGCAATCATTCCTTTACTATAATCTTCATCAATTCTCTTTTTCAGCACAGACACCATATGTAGAAAGACGCTTGTGCTTCCTCCATTTACTCCACCGCAAACATAGACCTTTCCCTCCAGATAAGACATGTATGCGCTGGATTTCCTGTTTCTATCATATGCATATTCGTACGGCTTCTTTTGAAAGTATCCCGGATGCTGCACTACCAGAAGCTCTCCCTCTGACGGCAGGAACATTTCTTCCGATACTGCTTCATTACAGACAATATCCGCATTCATAAAAAAAACAAAGTCAAAGGACTGCAGCCTGTCCCTGACAGAATCAAATATCCGAAAACGGAACAGCGTATTTCCCGGCCATCCCAGATTCTCCTGGTATATCCTGTGAATCCGCTTATTGTTCCGTTCTCCGTAAAGCTCTGCTGCATCGGTAAAAACAAAATACTCTTTGTTGCAGCTTTCTAAGAAATTTTTCTCAAAGCTGACATAAAAATCCTGCCATAGTTTTACATAACTGCCTGTACAAATATATAAAATAGCAATATTTTTCATATTTTAATCCACTCCTTACATGCCGGATTATAACAGCTGTCATTTCTCCATCTCGCCGGAGCAATTACTGTTTTTTTTGTATTCTGATTCAGCCATGCTCCCCACCAGCTGTAGCTGCTGTTGGCAATAATATTATGCCTGCACCGCGACATAAGAAGCAAATCCCTTTCCGGCTTCTGATCTGTATTCTCAATAAAGCGATAAGCTTTTCCTTGAAACCTTTGTTTCACCCACTCAATATCATCGGAAAAGAAATAGAAAACCGGATGACTTATGATATTATTCACCCGCTCTATTGCTTTTTTATAGTATTCCTCTGTACATATATTGCCATACATTTTTTCATTTTGTAAATAATCTCCCCTCCTGATGTGTACACTCACCGTCTCTCCGCTGCATATTTCAGCTGACAGCCCATCTTCCTTCGGATCCAGGAATCGCACAAAGTTCAGTATATCATCTCTTATATCCCTGAAATAATCCTCATTCTGCCAATAACCATCCAAATAGGCATCCGTCACTCTGAAAACCTCTTCCATAAATTCATTCCGCTCTTTTATTTCAGTACGTTTTCTTAAGCCCAGACCCCTTCTTAAATACGCAAAAGGAGTGGTTTTATAATCACACAGTCTTTTGACATCCTGCATGGGGGCAGCCTGGAAATTTCCCGCCAGCTCTGATAGCTCTCTGGTTTCTATTTTTCGTTCAAACAACCCTGTATCTATCCTGACTTCTCTTCCCAGAGCTTCCAGCTTTCGGCATAAGGCGAACTGAAAAAGCTGATTACCCAAACCACCCTTTATTTTCACAATGACCATCTGTTATTATTTCCTCCGCCGGATTTTCATCCAAACTGCAAAAGCTGTCGTAACAACCCCTCTCATATATATACTGCTCCATAAGATGGTTCTTCTTACAGCTCCGGTTTTCTTTTTACAATACGCTTTACCCCAAGCCCGGTATTGCTTGAGCTTACTTAAAAAAAACCTTTTTGCCCCGCTGTCCCGTTGGAACAAAACAGTACAATAATATTTCAATAAAAGCTCATATAAATGATAGATACATTCATCCGCTAATTCCGGCCTGTCTATCTCCCGCAAATATTGAATCTGTGCTTCCAGCTGCGGAATCTGATCCGTCAGAATCCTTTTTGAAACACCCTGTCTCTCTGAAAAATCAAGCTTCGTGATACTGTTGTCACGCTGCCGGTAAAAATACAACGTTCTGTTCAAGTATACGCACCTTTCAGCCCGTTCAAAGACCTGGGTTGTCCAAAGCAGATCCTCATAACATTTACCCACCGGGAATTGAAATCCGTCTATAACTTCCCTTTTATAAATCCGATCCCATACCGATGGTGAAATGGTATAACCGTCTTTACCAAGTATCAGAAAATCCAATACTTCCTTTCCGTTTAATACGAATCGTATATCATCTTCCATTTTTTTCTGAGCCGGCTCTTTTTCAAATGCCTGCCATTTTGCCACAGCAATATCCGCATCATTTTCCTGAAGTGCACTAACCAGGATTCGATACATATCTTTGTCAATGTAATCATCCGAATCCAAAAAAGCAATATATGCCCCGGTTGCTGCCTTTACTCCAGCATTTCTTGCATCTGCAAGTCCGCCGTTTTCTTTATGGATTACTTTAATACGCTCATCCTTTGCTGCGTATAAATCACAGATTTGCGGGCATTGATCGGTTGATCCGTCATCGACCAGAATGATCTCCAGATTGCTGTAAGTCTGGTGTAATATCGATTCTATACAATCTGTCAGATATTCCTCTACATTAAAAACCGGAACGATCACACTGACCTTCTCATTTACATTTTCTCGCATTTTTCTTTACCCTGTTTAAGATTTCCAATAGGTAGCCCTTGAATTTTATGAAAAGTAACATATTTTGAAGCCCGATCATCGTTATTCCCTTTTCCAGACATGGATGCTGTTCCATCCATAAGTCTCTGTCTGACAAAACAGTCCTTTTCAGCCTTGCGTAATCAAGGTCAGGACTTGCGATTGGAACCACAAATATAAGATTAGAATAATATTCCCTGTCCACCCATTTTTGAAGCTTTCTCCAGGTTGTATCCGATTTCATCTTTTCTAATCTTACATGCCATTTTCTCAGTATACTGAACCGGTCCTCAAGCTTTTCATTCGTAACACTGGAAATGGAAGAGCTGCTTATATTCCTCCGGTAATAATAATATTGGGCATCCAGAAGACAGTAAACAGGCCTGTGCACCATAACCTGCAGAAAAAAATCCAAATCCTCCGACCACCTGATATGGTCGGGAAACCTGCACTCATGATTCTCTACAAACTGTTTTCTATATACATTAAAGCTTGTTCCTCCCGGCATTCCATAACCATGCTCAATAATATATTCCAGTATATTCTTTTCTTTTTGTTGAACCGCTTCCCCGACCGGAAACAGCTCTCGCTCGGTTATCCTGCCTGTTTTATTATCATAATAAAACATATGATTTGTAAGTACTACATCGGGAGCGTTTCTTTCTATTACCTGATCGACCTTCTGTATATAATTCACATCCAGGAAATCATCCCCATCGACAAACAGCAGATACTCTCCCTCTGCGCAGGCAATGCCATAATTTCTTGCAGCGCCTGCCCCGGCATGCTTCTGTCCAAGAGCCTTGATACGTTTATCACGTGCCGCCCATTGCTGGCATATTAAAGGGGACTGATCCTCTGACTCATCATCGACCAGCAATATTTCCATTTCCGGATACGTCTGCTTTATAAGGCTCTGGATACATTCTTCAATAAACGGCTCCTGATTGTATACGGGAACAATAATACTATATTTTCTCATATCTTCCCCTTTAACCATCCTGCTTTTGATTTTATCCCTTCAAACAATCGTATAAACCATAACCTCTGAAAGGGCTTTCTGCTCAAAAGCCTTGCCATTTTTTGGTGCATAGCATGCTGTTCAAAAGAAACCGCATCATATTCTTTTCTCAGATATTCCATCTGCCCCCTGGTAATGCCCGTCCCAAAAAAAACCGTTCCTTCCCGAAGGGATTTCCACTTTCTCGTTCTGTATGCATCTGCATGATAATATTCCACATAGGTTCCATACGTCTCAAACTCGCTAAAGCCTGAATTGGGAATGTCCTTTACTGCGACCGCATGCAGAATTTTTTCCCAGAAATCCTTTCCTTCCACGGCATCGTTTCCTTCAATTGCAGAAATTAGCTCTCTCATAATTTCTGCATGGAACAGCATATGTTCCGCAATATAGGAATACGTATTTTTCTTTTTCAACTGGGGAAATAATCTGCTCAACGTATCAAAATATGCCTTATTGTATTCCGTCTTAATGTCAAAGTAGTACCGCCCGGTTTTATCTGTCATTTCAACAGAATGTGTCGGAACCGTATCCGCATCCCATACAAGATAACTCTCTTCTTTGCATTGCATAGAATATGCCATTTTCAGAAACTGTTGAAAATACCACCCCGTTCTTTCAACGGCAGCCGGATTATCTGTTCTGTAACGAATCCTGTCTTTTACATGTTGAAAGGTCATTCCGGGATACAGTTCATCTTCGTTCTTAAATTCTACTTCTACACGCTCTTCTTCCAGCCACTTTCCCACGGCTTTTGAACCGATTATGACAACCGCTTTGGGCTTTAACAGCTCTTTCCATATGCTTAAGTATTTCTCAATATTCCGTACCGTATCTGCTGTACACAGCATGACGACTTTATATTCATTCATATTAAAACATCCACATTTCTGCCAAAAGCAGTTACTTTCTTCTTGCTGCGAGAAAATTTTGTACCTTCACAATCCAGTCAGGATTTATATCTAAAATGGCACCTTGAAAATATATCTTCGCCATATCCAGATTCGTCATAATCGGCCGTTTACTATGATCCAGTTTAATCCCATTTCTGCGGCACAGCTTCACCCCCTGTGCCATCCACTTACCCTTTCTCACGCCTTCCTCATAAGGGAATTCGTAATCCAAAGCCACAAGGATAGGCCAATTTTTGCTTTTACACTTCAGCGAAGCAATCCTTTCAAAATCCCATGCGCTCCACTCTTCCTCAATCAGCTTCTCCAGGAAACAGCAATCCCATATTCCGACCTGAGTAGACAATGCATACGCCGTTCCGCATTTATAATAGCCTACTTCAGCACTCCCCTGATAATTCCCACAACACGGGGGGGATTCTATTAAACGCATATTTCCCGCATGATACTGTTTTGCACGGTTAATTTGTCTTTCAACATCCTCGGTATTAACACAATCACATAGCAGATAGTCATCCATCCACAGCATTACATATGGGGTCGCCGCCTCCTTCATTGCGGCTTTGATCATTCTTCCCCAGGTATCGTCTAAAATTACTACACGATCAAAAACCAGTTCTTTCTCTGTATCAGCATAATAATCTGTTGCAAGTATAATATTGTACGGACAGTCGCTCCAATATTTGGAAAATAGTCTGGAAAAGATTTCCCACATGTCGCGATTTTTCCAGCATGAGTATATAATAATAGACAACTCAGTACTCTTTTGTTTCATTTTCACTCGTTCTCCCATAAGCAGCTTCCATTTTGACCGGAAATTTAATTATTTTTAAGAACATGTACCAGGCAATCACAACAAATACATACTCTGCAAAAAACATATGCAAAATAAACCAGCTGTCTTTTTTGGTAACTGCCATCCGCACAGAATCTGCCAGGACCGGAATTACCAAAAGACAGTATAATACATATTTCATCTGGCGTTTTTTTAACTTTTGCACACCTTTGCTTCTCTCCCGGAAGCCTACCCCTTCCTTCTGAAACAGGTTATTCTTTACCCTCCATCTCAGCTTTCGCAGGTAAACCGGAACCGTCAGACCCGGATCATGACATATATAATCATTTTCCAGCATGGCAGCACATCCTGTTTTTCCAACCATATTAGAGAAGATATTTGCAGCGAAGCTTTTGTCCTCCCCCGTTTCATAATAAATCCGGCGTGCTGCCTCTATTTCAAACATATTGCCCAGTGCATCAAATAGCGGTAAGGCTTCATTTTCTGCAAATGTGAATAAAAAGGCCTCTCCTTCTTTCTTATATGTATACATACGGGTCATATCAGAAATTCTGTTATACCCGTCATAGCGATACACATAATTTGAGAACGGATCTCCTATATAATTTGCATATCGATTGATGCCTTTTTCTCCCTCTACGCATACCTGTCCTGAAGATACTAAGTTTTTGATATCAGGATGCTGTTCTAAAAATGCTATACGTCTTCGCAAGGAATCCGAATTCTTAAATGACTCATCTGAATCAATAAAAATCCCGTATTTACCCTTTGCCTCCAATAATCCGATCTGCTTGGCAAACTCCGGCAGCCGCTTCTTATTTTCCAGAAAAATTGCTCCGTATTTTTCCGCGATCTCTTTTGTCCGGTCGGTTGATCCGCCATCCAAGATCAGAATTTCTACCGCATCCTGTTCCAGACTTTGATTCCGGATACTGCAAAGTGATCGTTCCAATGTCCGCTCCGAATTATAGGTCGGCATAATTATCGATACAATATATTCCTTCTGTCTATTCATCTTTTCTCTGCTTCTTCAAGTTTTCAAGAAATTCATCCAGTTCACGTCCCACTCGATCCCATAAAAACTGAGACGAAAAATCATATGTGCTTTTCCTTTTTTCTTCATAAAGGTCTTTATCACAAATTACCTTTTTCATTTGCTGATATAGACCATCTACCGTATTTTCCTTACACAGATAACCGGCCTGTCCATACCAGACTGCCTCCCGTATTCCCGGAGAATCAAACGCTATACTCGGGGTTCCCACACATCCTGCTTCCGTTATCGGAATCCCCCAGCCTTCCCGGATGGACGGATACAGCAAAACCCATGCCCGGCTTAACAGTTCCAGTTTCTTTTCCTCTGAAACATATCCCCAGCTGATTATATCACCCTTCGGTGGTTCCTCGGCGGCATCACACCATTCCAAATGATTCATCCTGCAGATCGGCATTAGATTTTTTTCCACATATTCCTGATCCTTTTTCCCCAAAATCCATAAGGATGCCTTGGGGAATTTCTGTTTCAGCCCCGCGAAAGCCTGCAATGATTTGTCAATTCCCTTATAGGGAGAATAACGTCCCGCATAAATAAAGGTCGGTTCTTCTTCCTTGTTACACCATTTTTCCTCGCTCCACGGCTGAAACGAAATACCATTATGAATAATTTTTATTTTATCCTTCTGATATCCACGCTCTATCAGCTCCTGCCTGGTTGATTCCGAAACCGTAATAACAGCATCCTTCCTGTTCAATTTCAGCATCATTTCCTCGGTCATTTTTCCGATTCTGTTTAAAGGAAATCCGGCACTGTAATCCCATATTTCTTTTGTCAGCTGATGAATATAAAAAATACGCTTTTTCTGTCTTACCCAGAGAGGTGTAAAAAAACGATGGGTATTACACTGATCAATTACAAAATCAATTTCCCTGTGATTCACTGCGTAATACCTTATTGCAAAAAGAATAACCGTAAGCGCATTTCCTTTGCGGATATATGTCACTCCGTCTATTACCTCTTCCATCTTCTCTTTTGGGTTTTTCATACTAATATGCACGACTCTATATTTCCCGGCATCCAGTCTCCGAAGCATTTCATGCGTATGAACTTCAGCTCCACCCGCCTTAGGCGATTTTATATCCCGCCAGGACAAAGATAATATTGTCGTTCTTTTATCATGCTGTAATTTCATCATCCTACACTATCATCCATTCTTACAACCACAATGTCATCAATAACCTTTACAGAATCTATGGAAGGAAACATCTCCAATTTCTGATATTCCGGAGACATCTTCAATTTTTCAATTTCAGAGACCGCCGGCGTTTCAAATTTTATTCCAAAATATGCTTCAACAAACTTCGCTGTATTCTCACTATTGTAAAAACGGTATACCCCCGTTCCCATTACACCGCACCAGCCCATATCAATATAATTATCCATCCATGTAAAGGATTGATAATTCTCATTTACCAAATAGCCGCTATCCTCTGCAAAGTCAAAATATAATTTTCTTGTTCCCTGTTGCCATTCTGGAAGCTGTTCCACACGATCCAGAATTCTTGTCATTTCCGAGTAAGCCGTTTCATAAATAGTATACATTCTCATATATGCATCATTTGTAATCTGCATATTGGTATATATATTAATGACCAATACAATAAACGCAATATTACCCATAAGATTTTTGAATCGTTCTCCTATTGTACTTTGTACAATACCAACAACAAAAACCGCAGTAAATACCAGGGAATACATCATCTGCATACTGGCTGTTGCTTTTCCATTTAATAAAATTTCGGTACTGTTCAAACAGATAGGTGCTGCCAAAAAAGAGATAATGAGTAATATTTTATGCCATATTCCATGTACCCGTATGACATAGACTGCCGTTATAGCACACAATCCCAACAATAATATTATATTGGCGGCTACACAGTATCTGCTTACCGGTGACTGATTGGCTCCATCAAATAGCGTATTAAAATGATAGTGGATAAACTGTTTTGCTGCACCTTTTACCGTATTCAGTATGTTGGACAGATATACGGTTCCTGACTCTGCCTGTGCTTCGTACCCCTGAACCTGCAATTCTGTTTTGGTAACTCCGAGATTAAGTGCCTGGTCTGTGTTTCCAAAAACAAACAGCGTTGCCACTTTTGTGCTCAAAATATAAGTCACCAGCCCCAGGAGGAGAGCTGAAACCGCCTTCACCGCCCCTATGATCCATTCCTTCAGACTCCAGTTCTCATGAAGCAAGCGTCCAAAGAGCTGAATATACATACCTGCAATGACTACTGCAAATAGTGATTGATAACCGGCAGTCGCCAGCATTATGAATACAATCGCTAAAAGATATCCGTGAATGCCTTTTTCATACCACCGGACTGCCAATATTGCAAACGGAAGTCCGATCACAAACAAGTAGGACCCCTCAACATATGACATAAAACTTGCCACAATAGGCGAGGAGGCCATAATTCCGCCGATAAGCACAGCCAACGCATGAGATTGAATCTCAAAAGTGTCTGCAACAAGCAATGCTGACACGGCTATCAGAATAATGGTCAGACTACCGGTTAATACAGGTGATCCCCATGGAGATACAAAGTTTACAAAAACCGACTGGAGCCATCTAAGAGGTCTGACTCCAGTTTCCGCCTTAAAAAAGGACCCCAAATCATCATGATTAAAAAGCTCATTTGAAAGAATAAACAGATGCGTCACAGCTCCGATAATAAGTGCTCCCGCTGCTGCTGTCCATCCCTGCTTTGAATAGCGACCATATATTTTTCTGATGATTTCATCAATAGAATATGTCATAATTTGCTTTTCCTTTTATTTCCCCTCTATCTCTTTTATAATATCTTCACGCTTTCTCTGCATAGCTCTACCATTTTCAATTTCAAATATCTTATCACAATTTTTTATTGTTGTCAGCCTATGTGCCACAATAATCAGTGTTTTTTGCCCCTGCAATGCCTCAATCGCATCCATGACCGCTTTTTCTGTATCATTATCCAGCGCAGATGTCGCCTCATCCAATACAATAATATCCGGATTATTGTATAGTGCCCTTGCAATGGCTATTCTTTGTCTTTGTCCGCCTGAGAATTTAATTCCCCGCTCTCCGACCTGTGTTTCTAATCCTTCAGGAAGTCTCCGCACAAATTCTTCCATCTGTGCCTGTCTCAGGGACTCCCATATTTCCTGATCTCGGATATCCCCAGCCGAACATCCAAATGCAACATTATTCCGAATGGTATCATCTAACAGGAACACATTCTGCGGAACGTAGCTTACCACTTTGCTCCACATCGCAGGATGCTCAAAAATATTCTTTCCATCCATAGTAATTGTTCCCTTCTCCGGTACCAGTAATCCAAGCAGAATATCCGCTAACGTCGTTTTTCCAGAACCCGACTTTCCGATTAAGCCAATTGCCTCTCCTCTTTTTATTTCCATGGAAATATTCTGCAATACATTTTTTTCTGTCCCCTGATATTTCCATTCAATTTCTTTTATAACCACGGTATCCTGAAATTTTGCTTCCGCTTCTTCGTTTTGGGAACCCACATTCATTCCTCTCTGCTTCCTATACTCATCTATTTCCAACATATTATGGTAGACACTTTTTAAATACGTATTATTAAAGATCACCCCATTCATATATCTTGTCATACGTGAAACAGACGGTAATAATCGAAACGCAGCTACTGCAAAAACAGCTAACTTAGGTACAAAGCTTTCCATATCAGCACCGATTTCTATTTTAATGCAGATTACACCAATCAAAGCTGCAACGCACACAGCCTCGATCAATCTTTCCGGTAAATTGGCTATTTTTTCATTTTGTACTTCCGCACGTCTACGCTTTTCGTATGCAGCATCATACTGATCTACAAAATGCTTTGTTGTCCGGGTTACCTTGATCTCCTTAAATCCCATTATGGCCTGGTAGGCACACTTTGTCCGGATTGTTTCCGTATATTGCTTCTGTTCTCCATATAATCTTGTTTTTCTTTTCAACCCCAATATTATAAAAAGGAAACATACACCGGCGATGGCTATAATGCACAATGCCATAAAGGCATCTGTATAAACAATAAATACAGAAATAAGAAGCATTGTGAACATTTCACCAAGAAAACGGAATAAATTATCCATCAAATTATATACGCCGGTTACATCCTCACCGGTGCCCCGGATAATCTCTGCCGTATTGATACTCGTAAAATACTCATATGGTCGATCCATATAAGCCTGAAGCATTTGGGTCGATAGATTCTTTTGGATTTTACTCCGTACAACGGTCTGGGCCATTGTGGACAGATAAAGATATAAATTTTTGGCAAAATAAATGAAAATAATTGCTATGCCAATCAGTATGATAATAGTATTTATATCCTCCAGCTGAAATAAATCAATAAAGGGTTGGACGTACCACTTCTCTACTACAGCCGCTGGCGAAAGAATCGCCTCGATAAAAGGTAAAATAGCAGAAACTCCAAGCATTTCCAGGAAGGAACCTATGATCAGCATGATGACAAGCACAACGCATGTCATCTTTTGCTTTCGGTTCAAAATATATTGCAGTTTTTTTATAATACTACATAAAGATTCTAACTGTCTCATTTATTCTTTCCTTCCTGTTTCTTTACATTTTTCGTTTCCGGTATTTTTTATATTCACTTGACATGATTTATCTGTTCCACTATATGAACAAACCTTTCTCCGATCACTCTAAAAGAAAATTGCTCTTCTATCTTTTCTCTGGCCGCTTCCCCTAAATGATTTCCATTAGCAAAGATAATTCCCTCCATCAGATCATCTATATTCTTATACTCTGCCAGATACCCGTTCTTTCTGTGATCAATTACGTCTGCAATACCTCCACTGCAAAAAGCGGCTACCGGCGTACCACATGCCATACATTCTGCTGCTGTCTGATTAAAACTGTCCTCTAACGAAGTAATCACATATACATCTGCAGCAGAATATACCTTTGCCAGCAGGTTCTCATCGGTAATATACCCCAGATTCTGCATCGGCAGACTGCATTTGGGTTCCAGCTGTTCTACCCCAAACACTACTGCCTGTATCTTCTGATTCCCCAGCCTCTTTCTATATTTTATATCATCCAGCTTTCGAAACATTTCCCATAAAAATGATGTCCCATTATAAGGAATCTTTTCATTTGCCTTTAGTCCAGCTAAAACTACAAAGCCTTCTCTGTCAAGTCCAAGCTCTGCTCTGACCTGTTCCTTTTTATATGGTCTGAAAATATGCGTATCAATGGCATTTGGAAGAATAAAATGTCTATGCCCCCCCAGCACTGCACTCTTTTCCACATTGTGATCCATCCATCTGCTCGGACTCAAAACATACAAGTTGGGATAGTTAAATATCCGCTTTTTCTTTTTTGCCAGTCTGCTTGTAATATCCTTTTCCTTTTGTACGCAAAGCTGCGGACACCTACCGCATCCTTTCTGATACCGCTCACAGCCAAGTCTTACATGACAGCCTCCTGTAAACGAATAATTATCATGACATGCCATCAAAACCGGTTTACCCAGCTTCAATAATTTTCTTATCGTTTCCGGCGACATAAAATCCCCACAGACCCAATGCAGACAAATAATATCCGCTTCCCTAATGGCTTCCTGCCTGTCAAGATTTATCCCAACCGGAAGGGCTGTAAAGGGCATATACTCTGTTGGTCGAAACCTTTTTAGTACCTGTTGTCTCAAAAGGCTGTAAATCTTTCTCTTACATTTATAAAATAAGTTGCGCCTTACAGGATATACTTCATTCAACTTTTCTCCGGCATTCAAAACCAATATCTTAGACTCAACGCCTCTTTCCCTTAATGCCTCATGCAGTCTATATGGTGCCGAAGATCTTCTGATACCGGTATTTAGATGTACCACCTTCATATTCTATTTTCCCCAATCGCTCTCTTCGCAATCTCCCGGTAGGAAAACTCCTGCATTCCCTTCGTTCTTGCCACATCCTGCATCTTTCCATAGATCTCTGGATCATCCATAACCGCCGTCAGTTCCCGCACGATTTCTTCCGTGGAATCTTCATACAAAAAATGCACGTTTCCTCCAAGGTCCACATGGGTCGTACCGTCCCAGTACTTGCAGATCATCGGTATACCCTGTGCCACAACCTGTTCCCACATGACCGAATGTCTGCCCGGGAATACGACCAGATCTGCTGCCGCAAAATACGGATAGGTGTCATCCGAATTCAGCCATCCGATGTACTGAATGCGGCCATCCTTCGTACACCGCTTTAATACCTCATCCCGCAGATCGTCCACGATCGAACCGAACACGACCAGCTTCACATTTTCCCGGTGCATCTGCTGCACGGCATCCATCAAAAGCAGGGTCTGCTTTTTGGCATGGTCGATTTTTCCTCCGGTCACAATGAGGAAATCTTCTTTTTTGACCGAAAGCTTCTGCCGGATGTTCTCCTTTACTTCTTCATGTGCCGCCTCTTCCACCTTTTCATCATCCGCTCCCATGACCAAAAGGGCCAGCTTGTCCTCCCGGATACCGTAAAGCTCCCGCATAAAATCCACTCTGGCAGGCAGTACCCCGTAAAACTTCTCCGTATAAGGCTCTAACAGCTTCGCACTCCTGCGCCATAGAATACGGTGCAGAATGTTTTTGGACAGCCAGTTGGTCGCACTGTTGGAATAATCGCAGTGGTTGTCCACATATATTTTGATACCCGGATGCTTTTTCGCATATTTTGCAATCTGTTTTGCATCCAGGAACTGACTGCTGTGTAAAAAAATAAGGTCCGGCTTTTCTTCCTCCAGCTTTTCGTACAGACCAATATACCGCTTGATTTTGTAAGTAAAATTATGATTTCCTTTGATCGGAATTCTCCGTATTTTGACCCCGTTGCGGTCGGTTTCTTCTGTTTTGTCAGTTCGGATGTATTCTCCTTCATGAGAGTATACCCAGTTGGAGGTAATGACCGTCACCTCATGACCCAGTCTGACATGGTATTTTGCCAATAAATTATCCTGATAGCCCCATCCGTCCATATACAGACCGCACAGGCACACATATACAATTTTCATGTTTGAAACCATGCCTTTCTGATTTTTCTTTATCATATTTTGTCACATTTTTCGTTGCATTCTTTTTTATTATACCCCATAACCGCTTTGCAGGCAATAACTCAAGCCGATATCACTATTTGGAGCGAACTTTAAACCAAAGTCATTATACCAAAAAAAGAACCGGCAATTGCCGGCTCCTTTTCAGATTGTTCCTGACTTCATTATAGCTTTTCCCGCCACCATATACAATCTCTCTACACTTTCTTATTTATTTTGTACAAAAAAGCCTTTATTTTAGCCATTTGTGCAATGATTTATAAAGTTACAACAACTCCAAAGCATTTATTAATGGGCGAAAACTGTGTCATTTCTGGTTCAATGCACGTATGTTTCCAGTCAGAAAAGTACACGAAATAAAACGTCATCCTTTTTTATGAAGGCGAATCTGTGTCCCATTCTTCCCTATGGCTGCTAACCTCTCATGTCTAACAGGATCATCCTCTGCTACAAGGGTCCTAAATTCCTTCGTCCAGCCTACCCATAGTGGGGTGCCGCTTTTGCTCCCTTTCAGGGTCATGCCCTATAAAATATGTCCTAGCGGCTTCGCTCTGCTTTGTCATTGCCAGAGAGCACTCCTGTAATCCAGCACCAATTGAATCCTTGGCGGACGTTATCTGCTACAGTATGTGCGTATGTTTTAGGCTGCTTCCGGCCTGATGATGTCCCTTCGGAACTTCTCCTCATCAAAGTCACAGCCTGTTTGTAATACTACGTAGAAAACTCTGATGGCTTTACATGCAACTGCTATCTTTGCCTGCATTCCTCCAAGTGGATTCTTCTGCCTGTTCCTGTAATAAAGGAACACATCCTGAAATGCCGGGTTCCAGGTCATCAGTGCACGTGCTGATTCATACATGGTTCTTCGTAGTTTTCTTCTGCCCCTCTTACTGATTCTTGGCTGCCCTTGCTTTTTACCGGAGCTTTTCTTGACTATCTCTAGCCCTGCAAGCTTCTGTATCTGCTTTGGGTCAGTGAAACGTCCGATATCACCAACCTCTGCGATAAAGCCAATCACAGTACTCTTACCTACTCCTTTAATGGCGAGCAGTTTCTCCACATTTGGTACTTCTTTTACTTTTTCTTCCAGATATTCATCCAGTCTTTTTAACTGTTCTGCTTTCAGTATGTAGTCATTTACAAGAATCCAAATCTCAAGTCTTGCAGCCTCACCGACTTCTAATCCCACACTGTTTTGTGCAGCTTCTACCAGGGTCTGTGCCCTCTTGATTCCTGCCGCACGCACCTTTGCATCACGCCATACCTGATTGATTCCACCTGCTCCCATTTTTAGGATATCCTGTGGAAGCGGTGCCTCCTTAAGAAGCATAAGTCCACTGATTGAATCCCAATCGGCATAACACTCAAAATACTCCGGGAAGAACTTCTGAAGCCATCCCTGTATCTGATTTGACAGACGCACATACTGTTTCATGATCTGGTCTCTGCAAACAGATGCCTCTCTTTTCAGCATAAACTCCGCTTGGAAGATAAGAAGTTGAAAATCTTCCATCCTTCACAAGTAACGCAATTGTCTTAGGATCCTTTAAGTCACTCTTTTCAGGGCTGTTATCATCCAGTTCCATGCTTCGGTTTACCGTAAATGGATTAACCGTTACAAGCTGGATATCGTGGTCCTGTAAGAACTTCTGCAAAGTAAGCCAATAGCAACCGGTAGGCTCGCAGCCAACAATAACCTTCTTCATTTCAGTTTTCTTCATGAGTTCCTCTGTCCACCTGAGAAAAGTAAGGAATCCCATTCCGGTGTTGCTAAACTTAAACACTCTTCTTGAAAGTTCAAATCCCCTCCAGTCAAACGCTCTGCAGAAGTGAGTTTGTGATCCAACATCAACTCCCACAATTAAAGTGTCACTTGTTACTTGCTTTAGTCTGTCATTCTGTGTTAAATTCATTTTGAACCTCCGGTTTATGATTGTTTTGTTTACATCCGCCAAGATGCAACTCAATCTTACCTTGAGGTTCTTTTTTATTCAATTGGCATTATTTCTGAATTACAGGAATGCTCCCTTCACCTCACCCGCTTCAATTCAATCAAATCCGACAACGACCGGATCTTATACTGCAAAATATTTCTCTGTGCAAAGGCGATCCACTTATTACTTGCATAGGACTTCTTGCCTTCAAACGTAATTCCTCTCTGATTCAGTTCGCTGCGCACCCTCTCAAGCTCTGCCAGATACGGAAGGTATATGGCTTCCTTCAACGCCTTATCATGTATACAGGAGTTAATATTGACCTTATCATTTCCAAGATAACGGATATTCTGGAAATGATAGAATATCAAAGGAAATTCCATTCCATCCTTTTTCGTCACAAGCCTGATATCCAGGAAATTCTGCGCTGCGTTTTTCTGTAACGGATCAGCCTGGATATCGCTTCCCTCTGCAAGCCGATACTGTCCCAGATTCCATGGTGCCACACCGCCACCCAGATGCTGCAGCTCATGAACGCCTTCAAACCATTTCGGAAACTGTTCCAGATATTTCTGATCGCCCATCCGCTCCGCCTCATAGATATGATAACACCATTCAAAGCACTTTTCCTTCCACCAGGTCAGCACTTTTTTGGAATTCTCACTCTGGCAGAAATAATTGAACTCCACACAATACTTCCCGCTCCGTTTTAACAGTCTCCTGTCCTTAAGGGACTGACTGAACCGGTGCTCTGTGATTACAACATCTGCTCCTGCTCCTGCCTCTGCAATCTCATCAAATAATACTCTTGGGTCAGAAAAGAAATACAGATCAGCATCAATATAGGTACAACTTTCCACAGGGAAATGCTTCAATACATATTCAATAATGACCGGTGTGCAGGTCCAGCAATACTCTGCCTTGGATCTCTCTTTTTTGAGTACCGGTAATTTTTCTTCTTCTGACTCAATATCTTCGTGGCTTAAAATTGTGGCATGTGGCAGCGCATAATCTGCCAGAATCTGTCTGGATTTCTCATCAAAACAGAATATATAAAGATGAAATTCTTTTGAAACTCTCTCCAGAGACCGATACAGCGCCAGTCCCTTATCCAGATAATAGCTGTCAAATAATGTGCAAAAGTTCATCAACTGTTCAAAATCTCCTGTATATATTTCTGAATGGATATTTCCTTGGTCAGATGTTCGGTCAGGTAGTTTCTGCCTCTGGTTCCCATCTGTACAAGTTCATTTCTATTATTTCGCCTTTCAATCAGGTATTCCAGATTCTTTTCAATTTTTCCGTACTCGCCCGGTTCCGCTAACAGTCCGCACTTTGCATCCTCAATGATCAGTCTGGCTTCCGAACCGTCTTCCAACACACCAATAATCGGTTTTCCTGCTGCCATGACCCCATAGAGCTTACTCGGTACAGACACGCCCTTGATTCCTGCAGCATTGACAACCCAGTGTACATCCGCAGCATTCAGACTATAGACTAGGTTTTCTTTTTCCTGATACGGAATGAACACCACATTTTTCATCTGTTTCTCTTTCGCATAAGCCACCAGCTCATCACGCACACTGCCTTCACCGATCATTGCAAAGACAACATCCTCATACTTTTCAAATTTACGCATAACCTTGAGAAGATTTAAAAGATCATAATACAACCCAAGATTGCCCGAATACATAATGACAAATTTATTTTCCAGACCATATTTCCTCTTGAAACAGACAATTTCCTCCTGTGTACCCTCCATCGGATATACGGATTTTTCATCGATCCAGTTATTGATACAGCAGTGCACCGGAACCTTTCCTGTCCGAAAGCGTTTCTGCAGGGTTTCGACCATATCCCGCCCCACAACAATAACCTTGTCCGCACATCTGCAGGAAAACTTATCCACTGCAAGCATACATTTTAAAATCATGCCGCTTCGTGTATACCCCACCGCTCCGGTCTGCTCCGGATTAAAATCCTGTATGTTATAAATAAATTTTGCCCTTTTTACAAACTTTCCATATATGCCGAGCATTCCACCTAAAATCGGCGGCTGGGAAATGGAAAAGACGTAATCTACCTTTTCCACCTTAAAGGTAGCAATCATTGCCCTGTAAAAATAAGACATAATATTGCAGATACGGCTCACCGCATAACCTTTCCGAAACTCCGGCACACGGATACGCAGGACCCGAATACCGTGAATGACCTCCTGGTAATACTTTTTCGGTGTATACCGTTCCTCGATCGTACCGGTATAAGACGGAACCGTACAGATAATCGTGGTATCAAACTGTTCTGTCATGCCCTCGGCAAGCTCCATCAGAATCTGTCCCGTAGCCGCTACATCCGGATAATAATAGTGGGCATAGATAAGCAGTTTCTTCCGGTCCGACTTTCCATAAAAACGTTTCCACTGATTTCTGCCCGGTCTTATAAGCTGTCCCATAACAGCAAAGATAAAGCGTATATTGGTGACCACATACCGTTTCCAGAGTCTTTTGGGATCCTGGAACAGACGGTAGAGCCATTCCATATAATGTTCCCGCATCCAATGCGGTGCCCGTTTTACCGTTCCCGCATGAAAATCAAACCCTGCACCTACCCCGATCATCAGACAATTCACACGGTCTCTGTGGTCGTACATCCACTGTTCCTGCTTCGGTGCACCTAATCCTACCCACAAAATATCCGCACCGCTCTCGTTAATCTGCCGCACGATTTCTTCATCCTCTGCTTCACTGAGCGGCCTGTAGGGCGGTGAATACATTCCGGCGACTTCCGTATCCGGGTACTGCTTTTTCATGCACTCCTGCAAACCCTGAATCGTTTTCTCACTACTGCCATAAAAGTAATGTCGTATTCCCGTTCCTGCCGTCTTTCTCCACAACGCAGGCATCAGATCCGGTCCCGGCACCTGACTGGCATCCGAGAATCCAAACAATCTCTGCACAAACGAAATCGGCTTGCCGTCCGGCAGTGCCATCCATGCGCTATTCTGAACATTGCGGTATTTTGCATTTCCTTTAGCAAGCGTTGTCGTGTGTACGTTGGTCAGGCAGATATAATTTCCCTTTAACTGTCCGATATTCCGGATGATCTCATCCGCTGCACTTTCCATATTGGTAACAGTCGTATGAATTCCCAATATATTACATAAGGTCTTTTTATCCATTTTCAGCCTCTTTTTCTTCCTTTGCAGCCGTCACTAACATCCCGCATACCATCATCGGGAACCAGCTCATCTGGGTGTAATCAATACTTGCTGCCGTAATTCCTTCCATTAAGAATAAAATACCAAAACAAAGAGCAAGATAAAAAATCTCTCGATCTTTAATCTTCCTTAATTTCATAAACATGTATAGAATAAATCCAATAAACATCGCCGTCCCCAGATAGCCTACTCCGTATATGAGCCTGATATAAAGGCTGTGCGATGGAAAATTCATCGAATTATGCAAATATTCCGTCACCAAATCCACTCCCATAATCTGATTTCCATTCGGAAGTGAAACAAAGTACTCCAGTATCTCTACCCATATAATCTGACGGGAATGCATAATATTCTCCGAAAACAATCCCTGGCTGAAATCAAGAGTAAAATTAAAACCAAGACCACGCAAAAATCCGGTTTTGGATATAATGGCGAGTCCGGCTACACCAACAGCAGCAACCACTCCTATGCCTAATATCAGTTTCCAGTCTATATTAACGATTTTACCTGTTTTCTGTTCATAATACGCCAACAGAAACACAAATAGAATAATACCCCAGATCAGCCAGTACATTCTCGCTGTAGAATATAAAACCATATATGGGCAAACCAGATATACCGTCACAAACCTCCACATATTTTTATGTCCGTAAAAATATATGAAAATCATTGCCGTGATAATTCCAATGGCCAAATCCGTCTTATAATAATAAAATTCACCTTCATTACTTGCATATGCAAAAATATGATACCCCTGTCTCACAAAACGATGCAGAAAATTGGCATATACAACAATATACGAAGATACAACAAACACATAGGGTGTCACTTTAATTTCATCCTTATAAAGCCGCCCCAGAAAATAAACCATAAAACAGGACAATATCTTAAAATAGGTCTGATACCCTGCCGGAAAACGCAGCCAGGACAGCGTAAACAATAATGCGAGTATCACCACCAATATATCAGCACCATCTCCATCCTTCCATGTTGGCTTCCTCTTTATCAGCTTTTTAAACAGTAAATAAATTCCTAATAATACCAGACAGTAATCCAGAATCTTGAACTGATAGAGCATATCAATTATCTGCTTTAAAAATAAAAATACAACCATGCAATAATTCCTTTTCTATTTCGCTCCCTTTCCAAACAGCACAACACCAACTGTCTGAAACAGAATTTTTATATCCAGCCATAAAGACCAGTTCTCAATATATTTTAAATCCAGTTCCACCACTTCATCAAATTTCGTGATATCACTCCGTCCACTGACCTGCCACATTCCGGTCAGCCCCGGAGTGATACACAACCGTCTTCTATATTGAATATTATATTTTTCAAACTCGTCCACGGTAGGTGGTCTGGTTCCCACCAGACTCATATCTCCAATCAATACATTAAAAAACTGTGGAAGTTCATCTATGCTCAGCTTTCGGATTACCCTTCCCACCTTCGTTATACGCGGATCATTCTCCATCTTGAACATAAATCCATCCGATTCATTCTGTTTTTCCAGTTCCTTTTTCCGCTCCTCGGCATCAATGTACATGGATCGGAATTTCCACAAACGGAATCTTCTGCCGTTCTTTCCAATCCGAATCTGAGAGAAAAATACCGGACCTTTTGACTCTATCTTGATCGCCAATGCCACAAACGGTGTAAGGACCGCTGTGATAAGCAGTCCTACGATGGCTCCTGCGATATCCATCATACGCTTTAACAGCATCCTTCTATAATCCAGATACTGTAAGGAAAAGGTCATAACCGCATAGCCTGCAAAATGCCCTGCTGTCTTCCCTTCCAGATTAAGCTCCGGTATCTCCACATTATAATGACAGATTACTCCCATCGTTTCAAAATCTATAATCGTCGACTTGACCAGATTGATATCCGTATGCGGCAGGTATAAAAATACCTCATCAAGCGGCATTTGCCTTGCTACCTCGAACAGATTTTTACGATTTGCAACGACAGGTATTCCTGTAATTTCACGTGCCGTTCCCTTGGAAGAATCCTGATCCAGAAGTGCGATCGAAGTAATCTCATAATTCCATGCCTTATCTGCCAGAATATTCTTGACTAACGCATGTGCATACCGCATTTCCGTTACGATCATTACCTTATCGCTGCTGTCACTTTTTCGATACTCATGCAGCATATAATATTTGAATGCCTGATGCAGAACATACGTGACCGCCACATTGAGCACTATAAAATATCCAAAAACCAGTCTGGAAAAGCTCCATCCAAGCTTCATCAAAAACACCATGCAGCCAATTGCCAGAGACAGTATCACGTTATACTTGACAACTGCAATCAGCTCTACCCACTTGCCCCGCTCAAAAAATCCCCGATTCCAGTCACTGAAAATGTTATAGAGAAGTGAAAAAAGCAGGATAAAAACTCCCACATAATAATGAATCTGCAAAAAGGAAATAGCCTCTACAGATCCAAAGCGCAAAAACAACGCCAGTATATATGCCAGAATGATACTGACCAGATCGATCAGTTCCAGACAATATGTCTCTATCACTTTGCTCTTACGATTGATATTATGCATCGTTCTACTCCAAAAAAGATATATTTAGTATATTATACCCCTTTGCCCGGGGAAAAGGCAATAAATACTGCTCTTTCGTTTAACCCTTCCTTGAATCTTTCCCTGCCAGGCACCATAAAACCGGCACACATACCATGATAGGATAAATATATCTTACCATGCAGGCTGACCCAAACAAGAGACTGATATAATATGCTCCCAGAAAGAAACAGGGTAAGACCTTGCAATACTGCTTTCTATAAACGAAAAATAACACTGCAGTTACTCCAATCCACCACCAGAATGCGGGAGCAAACAAAATCTGCACAAGAAACCATTTCTGGTAACCATTCTCTACAAACCATTGATGATATGCATCATGCACACAAGGAAGGATAATCTTCTCTGTCCCTATTGTCTTATCATTATAACTTAATCTTAAATCCATCAAATATCCTGCATCTGCTACACTATCACCATATATATTCGCATGGGAAACATCACCCAAATACCAAAATCCAATACTGTTACACAAAAACGCATTCAAATAGGTACCCGGATAACGAAACCCTAAACGAATCCATTCCTTAATAAATCCCCTCTTATCTCCCCTTACCTTTTCTGCATTCATTTGGAATTTGATGGGATCTGCCAGATAAGGATCGTATTGTTCAAGTGTCTCTCGGGGAATATACTCTGTGAGTACACAGTCTTCTATTTCATCTCCATAGTAAAAGCCCACGCGTCCCATCTGCTGTGCAGGTACACTCAGCAGTTCAATCGGGCTTCCCTTTTCCGCACCTGACCGAAACATAATTCCCCGATTTACCATAAAGAAACACAGCAGAATTAAAAGATGCAGCAGACAAAATTTCTTTTTTTGCTTTATCATCTTCATGCATGCCATAATCGGTATACTGAGTAGCCAAGCGTATATAGCATTATTTCTCAGCATCAGCATCAGCACCGATGTGAAAACATATGCACCGATTTTTTTCCATTCATACTGTTCGTCAGAAAGCAACTCCTGCAGTTGCACCATAAACAACAATACCAGTACTGCAAAAAGGGAATCTTTTGTAGTGCTTATTGCCATCATAGAATTAACTGGAAATATTGCAAAGAAAATAAAACAAAGATACTGCTTCCACCTCTCAATGCCGCGAGTGCGGAGATATGCCAGCACATATGCAAAAATTGCCGACATAATGAGCATTTGTATGATGGCATACCAATCAATTCCCATGTTAGGCTTTTCTGCCACCGTCCCTGCTTTATATAAACTCCCCAAAAATAAAGTATGCAATACTGGATGATGTGTGGTTATTTCATTCTGCATAAACTGCATGACTTGAATATTGGCATCATACGCTGCTATTCCCGGATAAAACGCTAACCATACAGGAATATAACATACAAAAATCAATGTCCACCAGATTATAAATTCTTTCCATTCAAATTTTTTCCCGGCAACTACAGTATTTTTTTTATGTGCCGAAAAAAGAATAGGAGAGTTTTTGACAATATCATTCCGCCTAATACAGTAAACACCAATAATAAAATGGTACCTTTTAATGTTCTTGCCACGCAGTTGTTATTTACCAACAAATACCCTGCAATTGTACAAAAAGAAAAAATACTACAAGTCACATAAATGAGTAATTTGTATTTCTCTTCCCTTATTTTACTCAACATTCCGCTTCCATAAGGCACTGTGTATCCCTCCCTCTTGATAATCATATGCGCACTCATATTTCTTACTCAGATATTCTTTCATCTGTTCATCCCTGCCCACATCCATCCAGAAATTCCCGTAACTATCATTGTACTGTATTATAATATAGTCATTCTCTCCAGATAAAAGGGACTCGAACTGTTCATCCACACAATAAGGAAAAGTTTCATACCTCAATCCACTTCCGAATATCGTAAAATAGCGTATATGTGGCAGGGTTCCAGTGATATTATAATAACAGGAGTTTCCCAGCACTAAAACCTTGTCCCCCTTATTGACAATCAGCTTCTCCATTTTCCCTGCGCCTTCATAAACATACGAAGATGTCCCGATACGCAGGATTTTCTTGGCAAGTTGCATATTGAACAGAACAGAAACCATGAGAATTCCTAAAACAGCAGGGAGCATATATTTTTCAAATATATGCAGTCTCTGTGCCAGCCATATGAAAAAAGGTATGGTAAATGGAATATAAAGCGAATAGTAAATTGGATTTGCATTCAAGGAAACACTCATACAAATAATAGAACAAATCAACATTGTTAAAAATGTCCACTTTACCACACTTTTTTTACAACTCTTCCATACCACTACACATCCTGATATTGCAATGACCACAATCAAAAAAGAAGGACAGAATACAAAATCCTTCAAATATCCCAACAACGATTTCCCAATTCTTCCATCATGTGAGTATAGAAAATTTATTTCAAACATTACATACCACATGTCCTCCAGACATTTATGAATCAGTCCATATAGGAAAACTGGAATGATTGCTACTATGACTCCGGCAAGCAGCGCCAGGAGATTATGAGTAAAATTTCGGATTTTCTTATGTCCAAGCAAATACACTGCCAGCCCAATTCCAAATGGTATCCACATACAAATAAAGTTCGCTTGTATGAACAGGGCAATGCCACTGCACATTCCATGAATGAACATCCATCCTGGCTTGTGGTCTGTATCTCCTGGCTTCTCAATGCATACACAATATTTTGCCATGTAATACAGGCTTATCACCTGAAAAGCCATGGCAAATGTCTCTCCCAGATTACCGGTATTCCATGATAAGAAATTCGTTGCAAGCGCCATAAAACATGCTGCGACAACTATACATTTTTTTCTGACTCACAAAATAATCCTGCAATTTTATACACATATCTCATCTTTATATAGGCAAAGACGATTTCTACTAAAAACAATCCATTCATGCTGTTTGGAGTCAGCCAGGCTCCAATCCAGTTGAACAAAAACAAATAAAACCCTTTATAATCCGCTATTTCCTGATACAAAACAGTCCCCTGGGCAGCACTTCTTCCCATGGTATAAAAAATACTACTATCCGGCGATAAATACTGGATAAGCGGTGAGCTTCCTGCACACAGTAACATTAAAGCAAATGCATACAACAATAACACTGCTTCCTTTTTCCAATTCTTCAATATTAATTTCCTCCTGTCATTCCCACCTTCTTTTATCATTCTATTCAAACAACTCATAATGCATCTGTCCTTGTTTGATGTCTCTTCTATACCGGTCGCAATCTCTCTGTGCTCTTATCATATCCTTCACATTATCATGCTTCAAAAATCTTTTTATCATAAATCCCACATTTACATATCTGGTCAATATCCGGGACGATATCCTCTTAGGAAAAAACTTATAACTTAAATATTCCCGATGAAATACAAACATATAGGTGCTCTTTTTGGATGCCACACGCCATTCCTGTGAACATTGGTGACGCACCGTCACTCTTGGGTCCAAAACACACTGATATCCTGCCGCCTGTGCCTCTTTATAGTAAGAATAGGTAAAGTCCAGATCTTCCGCGTAAGAAAATCCCATAAAGAGCTTATTCCACTCAAGCTGCCACTCCTTTACCAGTTTCTTTCTGACAACAAAAAAATACCCCATTGCCCATTCGGTATTTGTCTGTCTTATCACGGAATCCGGATATCTGCCAAATATGGCCTTCGTAACATGGCCCTGTTTCCGCTTCCAAAAGGAACGTACTCCCATCAGATAAGGCACTATCTTCCCTCCGGCTACCGCATTCTCATCCAGCCCGCCCAGCATAGCTATGCTGTCATCCCGGAAAATATCTTCCACTGCTTCAAATGTATCAGGCAGAACATCTACATCATCATCCATAAATACCAACAATTCACTGTCAGCCTTTTGCATTCCTTGATTTCTGGCTAAAGAAGAGGATGGTATATTTTGATGCGAGTAAATCAGTTTTAACTCAGGAAATTTTTCTTTTACACTTCCTAGAGCTTTGATTGTCCTGTCAGCATTCTCAGACTGATCTACTACAATAATCTCCTTCGGCACTTTGGAACCCTTGGCTAATATTTCCAACGTATGTGCCAACGACTTAGGTCTGTTAAAAGTAGGTATGATCACCGATGCATCTATATACTTCATTTTCTTTTCCTCATTTTTACAATATTCTGTATATGTCTTTTTCCATTCTATCAGATTATCCGAATTATATAAACTGCAAAATTACCTTTACTGGACTTTCGCCCTCATATCCCTTATACTTTATCTATCAATTTCATCCAACCGGAGGTTACTTTTATGACACCTGTAGATTTGTTTCAAAAGATAAAAACCCATTGCAGGAAAGAATATAAAATTGTTTTGATTTCCACCTTTCTCTTTGGTCTGGCAGCACATGCCTATAAATTCCTGAACATCCTTCCAAATTATGATTCGCTAGAGAGTCTTTATTACTCTCAGAACACGATTCATCTGGGACGCTGCTTTTTAGTGCTCGGCTGTGGAATCAGTTCCTTCTGGGATCTGCCCTGGGTCATTGGACTGCTTTCCCTGTTATATCTTGCACTTTCCACCATCTGCATTACAGAAATTCTGCAGATTAAATCCACGCCGTCTCTGATTCTTGCCTCCGGTCTGATCGTGACGTTTCCGGCAGTGACCAATACCTTTACCTTTTTATTTACCGCAGACGGCTATTTTCTCGCCATGTTTCTTGCCATGCTTGCAATCCTGCTTTCTTTAAGAAGCCGTAAAGGAATACTGCCCGCCGCTTTATGTATCTGCTTTTCCTTTGGCATGTACCAGTCCTATGTACTAATGGCTATCGCACTGACACTGCTTTATACCGCTAAATCCATTCTGATCGATCAAAAGACTATAAAAGATTTATGGAAACCTCTGGCGCAGGTATTTACTGCGGGACTTTCCGGCACTGTACTTTACTTTATTTCCTATCAGTTATTACTGAAAATAGAAAATGTATCCCTTTCAAATTATCAGGGAATGAGCAATATATCTCTGCACACGCTTCCAAATCCTCTGGATGCTGCGTATAACAGTCTGCACGATTTTCTCTTTTTCTTCTTTTACAGCGAAAAAGGGCTTTCTCTTTATACGATATTGAACGCTGTTATGTTCATGACATTGGCTTGTGCTGTACTGCTTTTCTGTTTCCGCAGCCTAAAGCGCATTGGGGTTGGCAGAATCGCATTGTCACTATTGTGTCTGGCACTGATGCCGTTTATTATTTACTTCTATTATTTTATCTCTGACGTGAACTACCATACCATTATGTTAGAAAGCATGGTGCTCATTTTCCTGATGCTGATTCTGCTTCTTGAAAATGCGCCACAGCTTCCAAAGCTTTCCGTATTCGTACAGTGGTTATGCACTTTATTATCTGCCCTGATGATCTATAACTTTATTTTGCTATCCAACATTGTTTATACTGGAATGCACAACTCCTATGAGCGTTCCATGGCAGTCATTAACCGCATAGCCGACCGGATGGAACAGCTGCCCGATTTCCCTCAGGCAGACAAGCTGGCTGTTATCGGTGATCTGCCGGACAGTCGGGAAACGATACACAACTATCCGCCGGATCTGTCCGGCACTGTTCCAAACTATGTCATGCGAATCCAGCCCAACTATGTGGACATGCTGCGCAATTATAATAATATCATTTTGGAAGAAGCTCCGGACGACAAGATTGACAGGATTTTAAAAACAGAACAGTACCATGCCATGAACATCTGGCCTGCTGCCGGATCGGTAGCCATCATTGACGATACAGTTGTCGTGAAATTTTCCGAACCGTAATACCTCGGATTAGAATATTGTAAAAAATAATGCCGCCATATGGCGGAGAAACGGAGACGAATATGAATTTTTCTTTCCATAAAAAACAACTTGCCGAATGGATCTTCTGGTTTGCTTTTGTATGCGAAATTATGGTTTTTGCAGTCAAAAAATTCGATATAAAGCTGCCTTATGAAAGTATGATACTCCGACTGCTCTGCCTAATTTTCTGTATCAAAATACTTTTGACAGACTATACAAAAAAAGAATGGGGTTTTATGATTGTCTGCGGAGTAATCGGTGTTCTGGCTTATTTTGCTTCCGGCAGAGGCATTGATGTTTTCTTCCGCGCTTCTATGATGATCTTTGCCTCCAAAAATATTTCCAGAGAAAAAGCCCTAAAGTTTCTCTTTTATACTCTGGCAATTACCTACGGTTGGACCATATTACAAAGTCTGATTGGTCTGGAGCCGTTATACACTACCGAGAACTTCGGTCGGGGTGGTATTGAGACCCGCTACGTTTTTGGCTTCTCCCATGCCAACACACTGCATTTCTCCTTATGGTCACTTATGGTCCTTTTTATCTATCTTTATCATGAGAAGCTGCGACCATGGCACTATGGCATTCTGACCGCCTTTGCACTGGTTTTGACCTATTTGACCCGTTCCCGCACAGGCGGTGCTCTGATGCTTCTGACACTGGCTATGTATTTTTGTTATTATCATTCAACATATATCAAACAGCATAAAAAACTGTTTTTCTATATCGGCGGATTCACTTTGCTTGCTGCACTTGCATTTTCTGCCTTTGTTATCATCTGGGGACCTGATCCAATACTTAGGCTGGATTCATTTCTTACCGGGCGAATTGCAAAGGCATATCACGGAGTGCGCCATGCCAATCCCCCGTTGGTACTGAGCCTATTTTCACAACAGGGAAATGTTCCCTATATCGATATGGGATTTGTACGGTTGCTCTATTCCTTTGGAATCATTCCTACGCTGTTTTATATTGCCGCGCATCTGTCCATTCTCATCGATGATTACCAAAATGATCATTATAAAAGTACAATTTTCCTAATTGGTCTGATTATCTTAACTGTTATTGAAGCGCAACAGGTCAACTGTGATATTGCCTATAATTTTACCCTGATTATGTTGTTTGATCGCTGGTATCGGATATTTCAAAAAGGAGCTGTGCCTTCGGCTGATTAAGCCGGAGCACAGCCCCTTCTGTATTCCACACTGCTTTTAATAATACTATATTATACTCAAGTTTACCAGTAACAGCCGCCTTCCACCTTTCCGGCCTCTCTCATTTTTTCATTTTCTCCTGGTCTGACCCAATACTCATTATATAACTTTGAAATCACCTCATGCTCATCCCAACGTTTTCCTTTGATACCAAACAAAAGCTGCAATGCACCTCCGACATGGACTGCCATCTTTCCAACCTTCTTCAGCTTTACAGAAAGCGGAAGTCCATAAGCTCCGCATCCGATCAGTGCCACGTCAAACTCTTTCTTTAATGCCTCCTGATACATATATTCCAATGCCTCAAACCAGTCCTGAAAGCGTTCATCTTTTTCTCCGGCTAAAGTCTGGACTGCTTTTAAAGTACAGATTTCAAATTCCGGCAATACATTTGAATCACGAAATAAATGCTCTCTCTTTTTGAACTGACTTTCGATTGTATCTGCAAATGGATGAATTACCAGTACTCTTTTTCCTTCCAAAGCTCTTGTCCATGGCTGTATAAAATAATATGGTTCAAACATTCTAAGTTCAAACAGCTTTGCCTGCGGCAGATACTCGTCTGCAATCTCTCCCTGCAAAACAATGTTCCACATTCCAAGCGCATCTATCTCCGGACAGCACTCCATATATAATTCCTGAAAGGGATATAACAGTTCTTTATCCTGTGGGAAAAAACCTGAGAGCATAGCGATACGCTCCGCCGTCCGCTCCGATACTCCTCCTGCTTTTCCCCCTGCTTTTGTATACAAAACATCGCAGATCGTCTTTAGCTCCGTGCCGCCAAATCTGCCTGCCACAAAAGGCTTGCCCTCCATAATCTTCTCATACAGCCACTGATTTCCTTCCTCAGCTGCGGCAATCTTCCGCTTTGTATGAATGCCGAAAATTTCTCTTTTTATGAGTCTGCCAGCCACAGCGTTTGTATAATATTTTAAATATCCGATATGATATCGTTTTCGGAATGTTTTATTATCCATTATTTTTATTCCTTTCACTTTTACATTACCATTAGATAATACCACTTGTTCCGACTTGCAGGCAACCCTTAGATCATGCTCGATGAATACAAAACAAAGAAGAGACAGCCAGAAACTGTCTCCTCCCGATCCGCGATTTTGTTTGTAGTTACTTTTTTGTTGCTGAATTTCCTGCCTTTCTTTTTAGAACCTTCTAAGCTGCTTTAACTCGCCCGGCATTTCATCCTGATAAGCATACATCGGACACATCCGGTTGATTGCAACGGTCGAAAGAACCAGTGCAATGCTCGCCAATGTGGACAGGCTGCATCTGGTCATAAACTGCTTCCATTTATTCATATTTCTCACCCCCTCTTACTTCTCCCCTATTATAACTTAAAAAAAAGAAAAAATTCTCAACTTGTAAGATTTTGACATTTATATGTAATTATTTGTCAAAAACGCCCTCTTGCTTCCCCATGCAAAGGAACATCATTTCCTGAAAAACAGCAATGAAAACAGCAGACGCTTCCTGTTGGAAATTTATAATTTGTAACACCAGATACAAAATAACTTCAATCCCCAAAACTCCGATTGTCCGTTTTCTATACACTTGATATTCTACCGAATCCACCCTTCTGTTCGGTGTATCAATCGGTGCAAGAAAAAATATTGCCACACTGCTCACCCCAAAGAGAACATTCTGCCCCCATATCGGCAACATCCTGACCTCCTGCTTTAGAAGCAGTGAAATAAAAAATACACAGCCTGTCGTCACCAAAAAGCAGGTATGTCTGCTCTTCAAATGAAATCCCCCTGCCGATACCCGTAGGAGTGTAAAGCAGACGAGATACCACAGCAGAAGCCAGACATTCCGGGTCACAAAGGCGATCGTGCAGTAGGTCAGGATATAAAGGAGTACATATCCGATCTGTGCAATGCCATATTGATAGATCACCCGATCCTCTTTTGGAATAATTCCATGCTCAATCAGCATCTGCGCCATTTTTTCAGTTTTTTGTTCATACCATTTTTTTATTCGTTCCATTTTACCACCTAATGTTTATCTGCCGGAGGCATCATGTGCAAAGCACATGATACAATATCATCTCTGTTATGTACTTTTCCCCACGATCCTCTGTACGAAGAACTCCGTTATATTTTTCTACAATATTTCTTACACTGATCATCCCATAACCATGACCTTTTTTATTTTCCTTGGAGGTTTTGCCGATTCCGCCCTTTTTACTCCTGCTTTTACTGTTTTCCAGTAAAATAAAGAGATTACAGCCCTTCGTTTCCATAATCAGATGAAGATACTTTTCTTCGGCTTTTTGACATGCCTCTATCGCATTATCCAGAATATTGCCCAGTAAAATTCCTATTTCACCGCTCTCCATTTGCAGTTTGGCAGGAATCTCTATTTTCTGCTCCACTTTAATCTGATTCTGTTCTGCCATTTCAAATTTGACCTTACATATACCGTTCACGATCTGGTTGCCGGTATATATTCTCTCATTCTGAGGAACTATCTCTCCAAGGGCAAGCCGGATACTTTCTTTCATCTTTTCCAAGTCATCCAACTCACAGATTGCATTCAGACGGTTTTTCATATCATGACGAATTCTTAAAATCTTCTGATTGACCTCTTCCAGTTCTTTGAAATGCGCCTCTTTCCAGTTGACTTCCTGCAGCAGCATTTCCTGTTCGTAATTTAGCCGCATCATTTTATTCATTTTTTCCATTAACAGAAATAACATAAAATGAATCAGTGCAAAAACGGACAACAGCAAAATAATTCCTGTATAATTAAAGTTTCTCGTCGAACCGCCTGCATTTAGCAATATACATCCTAATACGCAAATAAAAAGTACCAATGCTAAAATAGCGGTTGTTCCAGCGGGCAGTTCTCTCTGTGCCTCCCTTTTCATAGAGCAAAAAATGTTCACCATGAAATAAATTATCAGTACATAAAGTACTTTCAGCAGAACTAAACTAACTACATCCATTTCAGTCTGGGATAGCAGTTTGAAAAAGAATACGGCAAGAACGTCAGAACCCATACATAGCCCCCAATAGAACAATGCCATGAGAATCCTATTTCTAGTCCTGCCTTCAAACCACATGCCTGTTGCCAATATATATACAATACCTGAAATTATATTGATAATGGGCACTCCTAAACTATTTGTCCACGTTATTCCCGCTACAGCCACCACACTATACAAAACCCAACACACCCTGTTCTGATATCTTGGTTTTCCCTGCAGTTCCCGGAAATACTTTACCAGAATGAGATAATCGACGATATTGATTACGAGCTCCATTGCCATACTTCCCCACTCAAATATTTTAAATGTTTTTCCTTCACTTCTTTTAGCTGCTTGCGGGTAATATTTATATTCATTCCATTGCTCATACAGATAATCTGTCCCTTGATTTCAGCAACATATTTCAGATTGACAATACAGGAATAGCTGACACGTGCAAACTGTCTGTCATTTAACTGTTCCATCACCTCATCCATTTTCATATAGGTATAAAGCACGCCATCCTTTTGCGTATAAATTTCTATCTGCCTGCAGTTTTTCTGAAACAGATAAATTCTCTCCGCATTGAGTCCATAACGAACCTTGTTAAAATTGTAATAGAAAATCCTTCCCTGTTTTTCCAGTGTCTTCTTGACTCTGCACATCAGCTTGTCCATTCGATCTCTGGTAACCGACTTGACGATATAATCAAATACGTTAATATCAAAAATATCATACACATATCCGGGATGCCCGGTAAGAAATACTATCAGGCATTGCTCATCTCTGCGGCGGATTTCTCTTGCCAGATCAGTTCCTTTAATATCACCCAGTTCTATATCCAGAAAATACAGGTGATACAGATCTTCCTGACAATTAATATAACCGAACAGATCGCTTCCCTTATAAAAAACATCGATATCCACACTGAAGGGAAGTGCCTCCAAATACCGTTCCAATTTTTCTACATCTTTTACCGAATCATCACAAATTGCTATTCTTATCATCTTTTGACTGCCCTTTACTCACTTTCCTGTTCAACCTGAAGAAAAAGCTGCATATATCTCAGAAACTTTTTTCTCTGTTTGACCGGACAGCTATGATAAAGTTCTAATAGTTCCTCATCCAGAATTTCCTTCTGTACATCTTCCTTCAGATTATCCACCAGCAGCTGATTTGGTGATATATTCAGTGCTTCCGAAATATCCACACAACACTCAAGGCTCATCTGCGTTTTTGCATTCTCCAGATTTCCTATGTGCTTTGCCGTCTTTTCAACCGCCTCTGCCAGTTGCTCCTGTGTCCAGCCCTTTGCTTTTCTGTATTTTCTGATCTGACTTCCAACCTTGACCCAATCCATCGGCTCACCTCATTTCTCTAATATCCATATTTTACCAACACAATTATTGTGCATAGAAGGAATTAGGGAAAGGATAGCCTTTCTCTGGGTTATATTTTCTTTGAATAATAAATGTGCTTATGAAAGTCTCAGCTTCATAAGCACATTTACCTCATACAGGATCCATGAGTTTACTTTATTTGATAATCCCCTTTTTTACAAGATGTTTTTTATCACGTGAAAAGGTCCCTTCTCCCTTTTCAGCTATAGTAGTGTGGTTCTGTCTTCTCACGTCCAAACAGAAAAGCGTTTTCTTCCGAATATAACATCTGCTCCATTTTCGATACCATACGCCGGAAATCACTTACCAGTTCCGCAAACTGTCTGGATAATATGACTAACTTCTCACCATCACTCCTTCCTTCTTCCTGATGAATCAACCAGTCCATGTTCTTCATGTCCGCTTCCACTTCACCGCGAAGATTCATCAGTATCCATTTGTCCTTTCCATCCAAATTCCAGTACGGCATATTCTTTTTGTCCTCCTTTTACACAAAACTCTATGTTTAACTCCCCAAAAACCATGAATAATATAACATAATATATACATAAAAAACGTTTATATGTAAAAATTAGCATTTATATGTAAAATATTGCAAAACATGTTAATGTTGTGTTAAGATATCCACCTTGATTTGGCATATATTCCAGTGTTAAAATAAGTTATCATTCACATACAGGAGGAACCATGCTTCCAGAACACTTTTTTGAAAAAATACAAAAAAAAATAAAACCGGAGTGGCGCTTTGCTTTCCTAAGTACCTTTGGTCTTGGATTTCTTATCCACTTATACCGGTTAGTAAATCCTCTTCTTACCTGGGATTCTCTTTATAATTTTCATGACCCGCAGAACACGATTCATCTGGGGCGCTGCTTTCTGACGCTCACCTGCGGTATCAGCTCCTACTATGACCTTCCGACCGTGAACGGACTCTTATCTCTGCTATATATCGCTTTGACCGCGGTATGTCTCTCGGAGATTTTCGAAATTCGAAGCAGACTTTCGTTGTTTTTAATGTCCGGTATTCTGGCATCCTTTCCGACTGCCGCCTCTACGCTGTTGTATATGTATACAGCAGACGGTTATTTTCTTGCCATGCTGCTTGCCGCACTTGCGGTACTGGTTACCTTAAAATACCGCCATGGTCTTTTCGCCGGTATGGTGCTTCTCTGCATCAGCTACGGCTCCTATCAGGCATACATTTCCTATGCGGTGATGCTGATTCTGGTCTGGAGTATCCTGCAGCTTCTCTATGAAAAAACTGCGTTAAAGGACTTTTTTCAAAAGATTGGACGCTTTGTCCTCATGGGGGGATGCGGCACTGCACTGTATCTGATCAGTTTTAAACTGCTTTCCGCTTTGGAACATATACAGGCAAGCGACTATCAGGGTGTTTCCACCATGAAACTCCCCGGTATTTCCGACCTGCTCCATGCGGTTCCATCCGCACTGACGGAATTTATTTATTTCTTTTTCGGTCCGTTAAGCCGTATCAATCTGTTTAAAATATTAAATGTGCTTCTGTTTGTTCTGCTGTTCCTTCTGTTTATACTTGGGCTTGCAGCAGACCGGCTTTGGAAGGACAGACTCCGGTTGCTGCTTCTGGTAATATGTTATGTACTTCTTCCATTTGGCTGCTGCATCATCTATTTTGTCACACCGGATGTAAAGTATCATATGTTGATGATGATGGGCTTCAGCCTGATCTATCTGCTGCCCATTCTGCAGTCGGATCGAATATGCCAGACTTCTTTGCATCCTGCTATGGTCTGGACGGTCACTCTCGTAGCGCTGGTTACCGTTTATAATTTTGCTCTGATTGATAATATCACTTATCTGCATGCAAAAAAGAGCTATGAACAGACTTATGCTCTGGCTGTCGAAATGGCAGACCGGATCGAGCAGACCGACGGCTTTGAAAATGTCTCCAAACTGTGCGTTCTCGGTCACTTTGACGATGCGGATTCCATTTCCATCAATTTTCCGCCGAATATGACCGGAATCAAGGAAGGCTATATTGCCACAGAACAAAACCACTTTGCCGCCTTCTTAAATACTTATCTTGGCATGGAGCTTAGCGGCTGTACGGAAGAAGAGGCTGTTACCATTGGAAATTCCCCTGAAAGTCAGTCCATGGCGCTGTGGCCCGCCGCCTCCTCGGTCCGAATCGAAAACGATACTGTAATCATAAAAATTGGTGGAGATTCTTAAATCTCCACCAATTCTATCATTCCACCGTCTTTTGAAAATAAAAACGCTACCCGGCATCCATGAATCGCCATTGCAGGTGCGGGCTTCTGCAGCGGCAGAAAACCATTTTGCCTGCATTCTCCGATTGCTTTTTCCAAATCCTCCGTCTCATAACAGATATGATAAGGGGCAGACATTCCATTGTTCTTCTCCAGATAACCGGATACCGGATTCGGTTCACCGTCCGGTTCCACCAGTTCAATACGAAGTCCGTTCTGCGTATGCTTCATAAATTCTATTTTAATATTCCGGTCTGTATCCTGCATAACAGGCTGCTCTACTTCATATCCCAAAAATTCAAATTTTTTTCGTGCTGATTCAATGTCAGCAACAGCGTATGCTACATGATGGATTTTCATCTTGATAGCCATCCCCTTTTCTTACACCATCTCAATTTTTTCATATTTTACCGTGGCTTTCTTAGCTGCCCACTCCTGCGCCGTAATGCTGATGGCGGTCACATCATACTTTACACCGTTCTTTTCCACATGTTCCGGGTATATCGCATCAATCCTGCTGCCGCACATCACATGAAGCTTCACGACTCCTTCATTTGCGCTTAAAACCTCATTATACAGACGCTTAAATCCCATTATCTCAAAGACGTAGTCATACAGATTCCATTCCAGAGTTAAGGATAATTTGAGGGAACGCAGCTTCTTCTCTCCAACATAATAACCCCAGTTGGATTCCCCTTTTTCATAATCGATATCTGCCAGATTGATGACGCCGGCATCCTCTCCGTCCACAACAATCATCCAATACCGCACGGTTTCATCCTGACTGATCTTCTGAAACCACTTCTTCTGCCCTTCCAGCGTAAGTACCGGGTCCGTATTCATATAACGGGTGATGTCCGGATCCATACGCCAGTGCATTGTCTTTTCCAAATCAGCTTCTGTCAGTCTTCTGAGTACGATCTGCATCTTATCCCTCAACTTTCTCAAGCAGCTCCTTCACGCTCGTAATCTCCATTGCCTCATCAATCGGGATTGCCTTGCCAAGCTTATTCTCGATTGCCTCAATGATCATCAGATGCGCCAGAGAATCCCACTTCTCAATATCTTCAATTTTAGTATCCTCATTTAAAACCGCTACGTCTACTTTCAAAATCTCTGCAATAATTTCCAATACCTTTTCTTTCATGCCTCATTTCTCCTTTTCCAGTTTACCATACCACTCTTTCGGCTTTCTTTCAATTAAAATGCCCTTATAGACCTTTTCCCTTTCATCCTGATTTAAGATCACATAATCCAGTCCGTCATAAAACTGCTCCACCGGTTTACTCTTCGGCGTATAAACATATCGACCGTAAATCTCCGCATATCCCTTTTCCCGGGCATCCGTTTCCACATAGTCAAGCACCATATTTTCAATCATGCGCCCCATGATGCGACAGCTCATGACAAAAGACTCGACCTCCGCTTTTTTTCCGTAACGCACAATCACGGCTGCCGTAATACCGTTGTTACCAAAGCGGTCCGACACCTCAAAAAGATAGACCTCATAACTCGCTCTGTCCGCCAATATCATCTCCAGTTCCGGCATCGTATACCGGATGGTCGTCAGATTAAACTGATTCGTTTTATTCAAAAGCTGCAACAGCCGCTCCTTATTCTCTGCCGCATCCACACGCCTTACATGAATGTCCAGACTCTTTAAAAAGCCGGCATAATCCGTCTGCTGCTCTTTCAGTTCCTCACGCCTGGCATTGGCACGATACTGGGCTGTCTTTTCTGCATCCTCCTCCGTATAGACCCACTTTTCAAAATAGTCATGAAAAATCTGCAGCATGACCTCCGGAAGCTTTTCTGCCTGTGCCGGAAAATCCGGTACAATAACTTCCGGCAGACTGCTCTGCACCAATGCTCTCTCTGCCGCATTGTCATCAAAAAAGACCATGGAATCCGTTCCAAGATTCAGTTCTTTCGCAATCGCACGGATATTCCGATCCTTTGGCTCCCAGTTGATCTTTAAAACGGCAAAATCCTCTTCCCGAAGCACCATATGGGGATGTCCCTTTATGATCTTAAGAGCATCCTCCGGGTTGTTCTTCGACACAATACCAAGTACCACGCCGCAGTCCTTCATCCGCTTGATAATACGCTGTAAATCCTTGTAAATCAGTCCCGACTTTTCATTCCCAAGCTTAATATCCGTTTCTTTTCCTTCTCCAACCACGCCGCCCCAGAGTGTATTGTCCAGATCAAGCAATAATACCTTCTTGGGCGTACCGAGCATTTTCTCACAGTGTACAATTTCCTTCGCAATCTCTTCTCTTGCCACAGCCCCAAACGGAATCCGCCCCAGATACCACATCTTATCCATGTAAGCCTCACGCTTACCAAGCCGCTCCACAATCCGTTTTAGCGGAAAGATATGGACATTCGTATGTTTCCTGACGCATTCTGTTAATCCGGCATACCAGTAAGACTCCACATCCTGTTCTCTGACTCCGGCGCCGTTTATGGCAAGCCACTCATAGCGGCAGTCTGCATCCGATACAAAATAAATCAGTTCCTGCCGGAGACAACCCTGGAAAGTCCGAAACCACTGATCCATCTCCTGCTTTATCTCATCCATATTCCGGCATCCAGCCAAAAGTTCGGCAATATCCATGATGAGATAAACATGTTCTGCCTTCTGCGTATATATCACAGAATCCGGGCGTAAAAGCTCCTCAAAAACACTGCCGTAACCGTCTGCTGCCAGAAAATCCTGCTCCTTTGACGCTGCGATCACCGGATTCATATTCACATTCGATAATAATGCAATCTTGGACACTGTGTTCTTCCTTTCCAAAACTTTACTTCCGTTTCTTTTGATCCTATTTCTGCTACTTGCTGTCTGTCTGACCGATCAGTTCAAATTGAAGCGGTGTTCCCCGCTTAATATCACAGATTGCCGCCTGCCCCAGCACCTGCGGCAGATACTTCGGGGAAAGTCCATGTCCCGGACGGATGCTCCTGACATTTTCCTCCGTCAGAAGCTCACCCTTTTTGATATCCTGCACCACAAATAAAGAACGGCGGTTCCTGCGGTCGCTCATCTCACTTTCCGTCACACGGTAGCTTACCCTGCCAAGCGCCGTTTCCGCCTGCCTGATATGCTCCACCATCCGCTTAAATTCATCCGGTTCCATAGAAAAGGAGCTGTCCGGGTTTTCGATATCCCGTCCCAGGCAGAAGTGCTTTTCGATAATGGATGCTCCTAATGCTACAGCTGTCACTGCCGCAATATCTCCCATGGAATGATCGGACAGTCCCACCGGAACACCGAACACCTCTTTCATATTCGGAATGGTTTTTAAATTCATATCCTTTGGGATTGCCGGATAGGAACTGGAACACTTTAACAGTGCAAGCTGCGGATTTCCTGCTCTTCTTACCGCCTCCACCGCATCCTGGATCTCTCCCAGACTCGCCATTCCCGTGGACATGATGATTGGCTTACCCTTGGCTGCCACATATTCAATCAACGGAAGGTCAATCAGTTCAAAGGATGCGATCTTATAAAATTCCACATTCATCTCTTCCAGAAAATCCACTGCCGTTTTGTCAAACGGTGTGGAAAAGAAATCCAGCCCAAGCTTCTTTGCCTCTTCCATCAGCTCCGGCTGCCACTCCCACGGTGTATATGCTTTTTCATATAAATGGTAAAGATTTTCACCCTTCCAGGTGCCCTCTGTCAGATTGAAATATTCGTTATTACAGTCGATCGTCAGCGTATCCGCCGTGTAGGTCTGGATTTTAATGCAGTCCGCTCCTGCTTCCTTTGCCGCATGGATGATTTCCTTGGCATACTCCTTGCTTCCGGCATGATTGGCGGACATTTCCGCTATGATATATGTGCCCTTTTCTAACTTCCGATATAAATCCATTGTCTGTTACTCCTTTATTGTTCCACTCCATTGCTGACCTTTACCACAAGCACACCGTCAATAACCTGCATGGACTCAGCCGCAGGATAGGAAGGCATCTCGTCAATTTTCGGGTTTTTATCCAGTTGCTCTTGCTGCTCTTCTGTCGCTAACATCACCGGAAAGCGCAGATACACATTCATGTATCTCGCAATCGCTCTTTCATTGTACCACGGTACGATTTCCGTTCCCACTAAATTCTGCATTTTATCATATTTCGGCACATCCACCTGATAATTTTCATTCACAAGCGGCCTTGGATTGACAAAACAGACCGGCATTCCGCTCTCCCATTCGGGCATCATTTCGATTCGCGCCACCATACGGTCAAGCAGGGAGGTGGTCGTTTCCGTCATAGCCTCCATCCGATGATACGCCTGATTGCACAGGATGTAACCGTTAAAGCAGACAAAGATCACCGCTCCGATACTGCACCATTTTACTGCCGTTCTCTTTTCCAATATTTTGTACAGTCCCTGCTCTGAACCTGCATCACCTAAACCAGCTCTATCCTTACTATTCTCCTCCTGCCAAAGTTCATACAGCTTCAGAAAAAGCGCCCAAAGCATCATCAGGGAAAACAGCATATAAATATCGACGCCGCTTCCCACACGATCCGCCATCAGAAACGGCGCAGCATTGACTCCAAGCGGTAGAAGCGCTGTCACTATTAAAAGCCAGACTGTCTGTCCTTTGTTTTGATATTTTATAACCTTCTTTATCCATCCAACCCAAAAGCCTATGAAAATGAATGCTGCCACATAATTTCCAAGAAGCCTTAATATACTGTCCGTATAGCTTCCGAGAAAGAAATAGCGCAGGAAATAGATATACGCATAAACGGCGCCCTTGACGATTCCCTTTAATGTAAAGGAAGTCATGCTGTCCACACCGTGATAGTCGCTCAATGCAGTTTCCGTCACTCCCAAAATGATCTGCAACATGACATAATAGAATAAAAAACCTAAAATCAGCAACAATGCCCCTTTTAAGCCCTTTTTGACAAACTCCATACTTTGAAACTGCTCCTGCAAAAGCCGGCAAAATAAAATTCCATATACCACGGCAATGGCAAAAGCTACAGAAGGCTGATAAATACCGATACTTAACCCTATCAGAACTGCTCCGGGCACAATCCCAAAACGATATTTCTCATGCAGATATACCCCTGCTGCCGAAAGCAGGATACCAAGCCCAATGGCATCCGCATTCACACCATAGGAAAAAGCAGGTGCCATTCCCGGAAACGATAAAATGACCACTCCAGTCAGTATTCGACAGCCCAGACTTTGGATTCCAAGAAGCTCGCAGACAAGCAGTGCCGTAATCGTCAGATAACCGATTAACAGCACTCCGTTTACGCTTGGAATACTGTAGCCGGTAAACAGGTTGGTCGCCACAGGAAGAAACCATCTGCCAAGCTGCAGTGTGTCTCCCTGGCTGTAGGACATGTCCGCCATAATATTCCCCATTTCGAAATAATTAAAGAATTTGTTGGACATGACATACTGGTGCATGAATAAACCTATGATAAATATGATAGTAACGCTTTGCAGCTGAACCTTATTTCTTTTCACGTAATTGTCTCCTCAACCTCTCCAGATCCTCATAACTGTCAATATCAATCGACCGCTCCTTCTCCATCACATAAGGAACCGGATTGTCATTAAAGCTGGTTGCTTCCGAAAGCTCTTTCACTGCATTGATATAAATACAGCCATTTACCTTATAAAAAGCCGGCATATCCTGCCGTCTCACTGTGCTGCCACAGGAAAGAACTCTGTCCAGTCTTCCATCCTCTCCGATGGTCCTCATCAGAATCGGATGCTCCTCTACTTCGCATACCGATACAAGCCCTTCCATCTGATGTTTCAGAAAGCATTCCAGCGCCCGGTCAATATCCTGTGCTGTCCGAAGTGGCTGAGTAGGCTGTAACAGCACAAGAATATCATATTCCCTGCCCTGCCGTTTCAGTTCCCGTACTGCATGCAGTACGGCATCAATGGACTTTGCTGTATCCGATGCGTACTCTGCCGGACGTAAAAACGGCACTTCCGCGCCCCATTTTTCTGCCGTATCCGCAATTTCCACACTGTCCGTACTGACAACCACAGCATCCATATACTGACTTTCTGCCGCCGCCTCAATCGAATAAGCAAGCAGCGGCTTACCGCATACATCTATGATATTTTTTCCTTTGATTCCCTTGCTTCCGCCCCTTGCCGGAATCAGCGCAAGTACTCTCTTATCCGCGATCATGTCTGTACTCCATCCTATATAAATCCTATATGAGTCTTATATAATACTGTCGTTTTTCTGTTTTCGGAAATTAGGGCGGTCCTGATCTCCGTCTCCCTTAAACATCCGTGCCTCTACATTTCTTGGCAGAAAAATATTGATATGAATATTTTCCTGCACAAACGGCTCAAAATAGTTGGGGATAATGTTGCCGTTCTCCTCCTCTACCAGTACAAAACCGGCAGCCTGCAACGTTTCTTCCTTCATACCGTATTCATACAAGTCAATATATTCATATCCTTCCTGTTCCATAAGCTTCCGCAGTCTGTTTCCTGCTGCCGCAAAGCATTCCTCCGCACCCATCATGTCCATAATGCGGTAAACACAGGCTCCATTGCATTCCTGCACCCGTCCGATAATCACTGCTGTTTTCCCGGCATGCTCTATCGAATAGATCAGATACTCATATTCGGGATGGGCAAAATATCTACGTTCTATAAATCTCAAGCTCTTTTTCGGAGCCGCTTCTTCCAACCTGTCGTAAATCAGTTTAAATTCCGCAAAATCTTTTACACGCTGAAACTCACACTCTAAGGAAGCAGCCTGCACAATCTTTTTGTTCTGGATCACAGCAATCCTATAGGATTCCAAATCATTGAGCAAATAATAATGCTCCAGCTTTGCGACCTTCTTCTTCATATATTTGTATATGGAAAAGGTCTGCTCATTGATTCCGACACAGTAAAGATTCCTGCATCTGCCCTGCTCCTCCAAAAAATAAAGCTGATCCATTCCCTGAAATGGATTTTTGCTTTTTTTCACCTTCCAAAGTGCTGTGAAAATATCCCGCTCTCCTTCGGTATCATATGGAATGTATCCCAGTACACCTTCGATTTCCTCCGTATCCCGGTCTAACGAAAGTACAAAACAGACCTCCTCCCCATATACATACTGAAATTCAAAAATTTCACGGTCATGCGCTAAAATATGATTTTCAGACCAGTAATCATGGATAAACTGCATAATCCCTTCAATATCCTGCTTTGTCGCAAATCTGGTATATGTATTTTTCCCGAAGCTCTCTTTTTTTATTTTGGTTTCCATTCCGATTCACCTTTCCGTCAGATTACTGCTCTTTCCTGACATCCTCCACCATTTTGACAATCGTATCCTTGGTCATAAAGTATTCGGGTACAATATACTCCGGCCCAATCTCAATTCCCAGTTCCTCTTCCAACTTCACCACGATATCCATAATCTCCATGGATTCCACAATTTCATCCTCCAGCATATTTTCACCCTCATACTGAACGATTTTCTTATTTACTTCTTCCAGTAATGCGTATACTTTTTCCTTCATCCTTTTCCCTTCCTTACAACATCTCTTTCAATTTGGTCCGGTCAATTTTACCGTTTAAATTATGCGGCATTTCTTTCAGAAAAATATACCGGTTCGGCTGCATATAATCCGGCACCAGTTCCCTGATTCCATCCGCTATATATTCCTCAGTTACTTCATCTGCAATGCAGGCGGTAATCTTATGCTTTTCTTCATCATAAAGCACACAGCACTCTGAAATATCATCCAGCGAGCCTATCGCTGCCTCGATCTCTCCCAGCTCGATCCTGTGACCCATATGCTTGATCTGAAAATCCTTTCTGGAAAGATAGATCAGTTCGCCGTATTCATTATACTTTGCCAGATCTCCTGTCTTATAAATCATTTCCTGAAAATTTTCCTGTAACGGGTTCTGCACAAAGGCTTCTCTGGTCCGTTCCGGAGCATGAAAATATCCTGCGGAAAGCGAAGTGCCCTTAATACAGATTTCACCCGCTTCTCCTTCACCGGCTTCCGTTCCGTCCTCTTTTAATAATAAAATACCGGTATTTTCAAACGGAACCCCAATCGGAAGCGAATCCGTATCTTCAAATTCACGGTCTACCACATAATAGGTACTCGCACAGGTCGTCTCCGTAGGACCGTACATATTCACATACATTGCATTGGGAACATGCTTTCTCCACACATTGAGCTGCTTATTCGGCATAACCTCTCCGCAAAACATGATTTTTTTCAGGCAGGACACATCCACTGCCCGAAGTGCACGAAGATTCGCCACTACGACTAACGCAGACGGCACCCAATACAGGGCATTGATCTGCTTGTCTGCGATATATTGCAAAAGCTTGATCGGGAATTTAAAATATTCCGGCGGTACAATATAGGTCGTTGCTCCCGATATAATCGGACAATAGATATCTAATACCGACAGATCGAAATAAAACGGTCCCTGATTGGCAAATTTTTCTTTTTCCGTTATATCAAACCGTTCATTCACTGCCAATGCAAAGTCAATGACCGCCCGATGAGAAATGGTCACACCCTTCGGCACACCTGTGGAGCCGGACGTGAACAGTACATACAAAAGATCCGTATCTAACACCCTGCTTACCGTCTGACTAAGCTTCTCCTCATCCGGCTTCTCTTGCAAAAGCTTCTCATACAAAAGCACCGGAATATCCGCTGCAAACTCTCCCGCTTTCTCTCGATTTTTTTCATCCGTCACAATATAAGCCGGATGCAACGTTTCCATAATCTTATTCACTCTTGCCGCAGGCATGGAAACGTCAACCGGCGTATAATAATTTCCACTGTATGCAATGCCCATAAAACAACTGAGGCATGCCACGCTTTTCTCAAGGTATACGACAACCGGCTTGGCAAAAATTTTCTGCCGAATCAGTCCCATACCTATTTTCTGCGCTTCCTCCCTTAATTCCCGAAAGGTCATTTCTCTTTCTTCATCACAAAAGGCAGCTTTATCGGGAAATTTTTCTGCTGTTTCTTCCAAATAACGGATTATACTGTTCTTCACATCCACACCTACATTTCCAAATCTACAAACTGTTTCTGGAGCTTAAACTCCCAGATTTCCTCTTCCTGCAAAATTTCCATAAACCGCTTTGTACTGTTTCCGTCTCCAAAAGCACTTGTACGAATCCGATGCTTATCGATTTGGGAAATCGCCTTCAGAATATCATCCCTTTTTTCATACACATGCTGTATATTCGGACTTAAATTCAGGGAATAACGACCACTCTGACGGTTTCCGATATCAATGGCAGGTACTCCGTACACACTGGTCTCCCGGACTCCCGCACTGGAATTTCCCATCATAAATTCCGCATTTTTAAGCAGGGTCAAAAAATGCTCAAAACGCAGGGAGGGGAAAATTTTAAAATGTTTATTGCCATCCAGACGTTTATACTCATTCATAATAATTTCTGAACCCAGATCGTTGTTCGGGTATACCGCAATATAATTCTTCCCGGAAGCGATTGCAGCATCCACAAGGTTTTGCACCTTATCCCCGATCCCATCATATTCCGTGGTAACCGGATGGTACATCAAAATACCATAGTCCCGGAAAGGAATCTCATATTTGTCCAGTGCTTCTTCTAAAGTCGGCAGCTTGTCCGACATCATGATATCTATGTCCGGTGAGCCAATCACATGAATATGCTTCTGTTCCTCACCAAGCTGAATCAGTCTCTGCTTTGCCTCCTCATTGCATACCATATGGATATGGGCAAACTTGGAAATGGCATGGCGGATGGATTCATCAATCGTTCCTGACAGTTCACCGCCTTCAATATGCACCACTCGGATATTATTGAGGGCGCCCACAACCGCTCCTGCCAGAGCATCGATGCGGTCACCGTGTATCACGATCATATCCGGCTCCACACTCCGTACATAACCGCTCAGATTGCAGATCGTATCTCCCAAGTCATAACTCATGCTTTTCGTGTTTGCCAGACCAAATGCTACATAGGTATTCTTGTAGTGATCCTTCAATACCTCACGATAGGTCCCGCCGAATGTGTTTAAGATATGCATACCCGACACGAAAACATATGCTTCAAATTCTTCGGAAGCCTCCACGCTCTTAATCAAAGATTTGATTTTTCCATAATCCGCTCTTGTTCCCGTTATAAACAGAATCTTACGACATTCTTCCTTTTCCTCAATGTTCATTTCTATTTCTGCTCCTCAATCATAGCACGACCAAGCTGCACATCTTCTGCTATATCACAGGCCGCTCTTTTTCCCAATACTTTCTCGTACTCTTCCGCCAGAATTTCTCCGGTGCCCGGACGCTTTACCCACAGGTTTTCTTTTGTAAAGCATTCGCCCTTTTGGATGGGTTTGATCGTAACGCAGGTGGCAAACGCAAAGTCGATCGTAACCTGTTCTTCAGCCGCTGCTCCTTTACTGCCCCCAAGCATTTTCGGAACATTGACCGCCGCCTCCAAAAGCTCTTTCAATTTTTCTTCATCCATCGAGCATACAATATCCGGACCTGTCCGCTCCATGCGGTCGGTAAAGTGTCTTTCCACCACCTTGGCTCCCAAAGCCATTGCCGCGATACATGCCGCATTGGACAGCGTATGATCGGAAAGTCCTACCGGAACATCCGGAAATTCCCGCATCATCTCCTGCATCGCTCCAAGACGTACTAACTCCGGCGCGGTCGGATACAGATTGGTCGTATGCAACAACGCATAATCCACACCGTGCTTTTCCAAAATATTGACTGCCTTGGAAACTGATTTCAAATCATTCATTCCGGTGGATACGATCATCGGCTTTCCAAACTCTGCCACATGCTCAAGCAGCGGATAGTTATTCATTTCACCGGAACCGATCTTATAAGCAGCCACCCCAAAACGTTCCAGCCTGTCTGCCGCCGCTCTGGAAAAAGGGGTACTTAAAAAAGACATACCGAGCGATTCCACATAGCGTTTCAGTTCCAGTTCTTCTTCCTCGGAAAGTGCACATCGCTCCATAATCTCATAAATAGATACATCCGCATTGCCCGGAATCACTTTTCTTGCCGCTCCGCTCATCTCATCCGCTACTATGTGTGTCTGATGCTTGATCAGTCTTGCACCCGCCCGGTGTGCCGCATCCACCATCTCTTTAGCGGTCTGCAAACTGCCTTCATGATTGATCCCGACCTCCGGGATGACCAGAACTCTTTCTTTTCCTACTTCGATATCATTGATCCGGAAATTTCTCATTCTGCCCCGTTCCTTTCCATTGCTTTTTATTTCAGTTTTAAATAATTCTCACTTTTTGGAGGAAAATCATTGGTATCAAACCGGGGCAGCAGATATGGATTATCCTTTGCAAGATCTGCCACTCTGGCGTCAGTCACCAGCCCCATTTTACAGCCCCTTTCCTGAATATAGGAAAGCACCTCGTCATTATAGGCTCCCTCTGAACCGTACGGATAATTCATGACCCAGTTATTCAGATCAATTACCGGCTCCAATGCCGCCAGTGACTGATCGATATCTTTGTGCATCTCCTCTTTCTGCATCTTTCCCAGCCAGTAATGGGAATAGCTGTGTATCCCAAAGAACATGCCGTCTTTTTTCATCTCCTGCATCTGCTCCATGCGAATATACAGTTCTCTGGAAAAATCCTGCTCACTCCTCTGCATGCACTCTGCAAACAGCGCCGAAGTCATCTCATTTCGGATATGCTCAGGCAGTCCGTTCTGTAAAAGTCTCTTAATAAAAATGACTTCCTTCGGGTCAAACCGGTTGGCTACAGCGAAACGTTCAAAAAGAACCTCATTCGATTCCAACTCTACTCCCTGACTGCGATACTGATCCAGTCTGTCAAACAGCTTCTGTATGATCTGATCTACAGGCATTCCGCTTGCAAGAATGAAATGAATCTTGTTGACATCCAGTACTGCATCCTCTGCCAATATCTTTCCCGGCACATAAAAACTACCCTGCAGTCCATATTTTCTAAGAAGCGGATACACATATTCATAGTGATCGGTATAGCCGTCATCAAAGGTCAGAAGGCAGGCATTCTCCGGCAGGGTATATTTTGGCTGTACCAGATTTTCCAAAAGATCTTCTACCCGGATGATCTGAAATTTTTTTCGCAGAAAATCTATCTGTTCCTCAAACAATTTATATTCCAATCCTTTGATTTCCGGATATCTGCTGTTCTTTATTTCCCTGACATAATGGTACATGACCATCGTAATTTTACTGCTCATCTGGTATTTCCTGCCCTTCCTCTGATCTGCATATAAATCTGTTATTATCTTACGACTTTTGATACCATTCCACAACTGTATCTGCCAGATTATTCCCGCTCTGCTCCACGCTGAGCGACTCCTTGATCGTTTCGCTGTTAAGGTAAATATACATCGCCGTAGTCTGTTCCGCAAATGCTTTGAAGAACTGACGCACATGATGCTCAGGAATACAGAACTCCTCTTTCTGAGTGCAGGCTAATGCTGCCTTACAGTTCTCCACATTTGTAATCCGAAAGACTCCCGGTGCACTGTTTAACATACCGTTTCCGAATACAAACGCCGGTTTTCCATTGATGATTGCCTCCAAGATGACCGTACCGGTACAGGTACTGATCCCTTTACAGTGTCTGAGCAGTTCCTTGGAATCCACCGTACTCTTTAACAGCCTGACACCCTTAATTTTCTGAATATCGCTGTAAAAATAGGATTCCCTGCACGGCTGCACGAAATGTTCCTTTACATACAACTGGATTCCGGTTCCTTCCAGTGCTTTTGCCAGAATCTTAATCGCAAGAATCTGATCCACAAACTCCCCTGCCATCGGAAGGGTCGTCGCTTCCGGCTGTAAATGCAGGAAATATACGATATACGGCTTACTGTAATCCGGCAGCTGCGCCATATCGTCATAGGTCTTAATCGGAATCATCGTATGATACTTGCGGTAAGCCCTGCCCACATAGCGCTGGTTCTCCTTGATCTCTGCCCAGTTTTTCGTCATTACGGCCGTATCATGATGAAGCAGTGCCGCCTTCATGCCCTGTTTGATTTTGGCAAGATAACGCCTGTACACCTTTTTACGCTTGATATCCGTAAAATAAGCATCCCACTGCTCCTTCATGTGAACCTTTTTCGGCTCTTCGATTTTACTCCGATCCTCCGTCGTATCTAACTTCTTGACCTGATAATATAGTTCTACATCCTCCGGCAGCTTCACATCACGTTCTTCGTTATAAGTAACACGGACCACATCCTGCTCTAAATCCTCGCAGGCAAAGTACCGTTCATTTACAACAGTAACCTCCAGCACGCACGTCCGGATTCCCTTGATTTTAGCCAGAGCATACATCATATAATCATAGGTATGATGCGGTATATTCGTAAATACGACATAGTTAATCTGCTCGGTTTCATAAATGTGATTCCAAAACTGTAGATTCTGCAGGTAAATTCTTCGCTGTTCGTCATACTCGTAAACATCAAAATTGTACCGTCTCTGCAGCATACGCATAGCGGTATTTTCATACGGTGCCATCTGTCGTACCAATTCTCTGGAAAGCGGTTCAAATTCATTAAAATCATAGAATTCTTCATAACGGCAGTGGGCACACATATCATAGTTTAACAACCGGTATTTTTCTTCTTCAAAAATATCCAGATCGTCATGCACCTTCTGCACCAACACACATTTCTCAAAGTGCAGTCTCTCATCAATCCGCTCCAGAACCTTTTTCTGATAGCCCTCTATTGAATCAACGCCTGTAAACAGCATTCTTATTCCCATACTCTTTAGCCTCTCACACCTTCGTCCTCGTAATTTTTCCTTCATCCACCTTATAGATCAGATCGCAGTTTTCAATTGTTTTCAGTCTATGCGCAATAATAAGCATAGTCTTCTTACCATGGAAATTATCAATCGCTTCCATGATTGCTGCCTCAGTATCATTGTCCAGTGCCGAAGTCGCCTCATCCAGAATGAGAAGCTCCGGATTGTGGTAAAGCGCTCTGGCAATGCCAAGTCTCTGTCTTTGTCCACCGGAAAGTCTGACTCCACGCTCTCCTATCTTGGTATCCAGACCCTCCGGAAGTTCCTGCACGAACTGTTTCATCTGTGCCTCTTCCAAAACTTCCCAGACCCGTTTTTCATCAATCTCTTTTTCTTCGATACCAAACGCTACATTTTCACGAATGGAAACATCCATCAGGCTGATCGTCTGCGGAATATAGCCAATATTATGAAGCCATCCGGCATAATGGTCAAACACATTCTGCCCGTCACACAAGATCTCTCCCTGTTGTGGCTTTAACATCCCCAGAATAATATCGACTACGGTGGTCTTTCCCGCTCCGGAAGGTCCTACGATACCAATGGATTTTCCGATTTCAATTTCCATTTCCGCATCCTTCACAATATATTTCTCCGTATTCGGATACTTGAAGGAAAGATTTTTAACCTCCACCTTATCCTGAAAGGTCAATGGTTTTTCATCACGGCAGATGACCGCATCCCTGTCGCTGCCCGAATACTGCGGCATATCCACGTTTTCATATACATAGTCCAGATTGGGTTTGTAATATGCAATTCTTGCCAGATAGTTGCTGGCACGGTTCGCACACGGCATCAAACGGCTGGCTGCAACCGCAAACGCAGAAAGCTGTGGCAACATGTCTGTCACATCATGCCCGCTCACAATCATGACTGCCAGATATCCTAACACACTGCCGATACTGATTGCTTCAATCAACAGTCTCGGAATCGAACTGAATACTTCATAATCACGGGAGAGATTGTAGAAACGTCTGCCATGCTTTTTATAGCCTTCCAGAAAATATCCCTCCTTGGCAAACACCTTGACATCCTTCATACCGGTCACGACCTGAATGATATTTCCATACATCAGGCTCTGCTTCTCTCTGGATTCTGCACCGATTTTCTGTAATCTCGGCTTTAAAAATTTATTGATAATCAGGGTGGTTCCACCTAAAATGACAGCAATCAGAATGGTCATCTGAGGGTCTACAATCATAAGTGAAGCACAAATAAAAATACCTACCACCAGTTCCGTAATCAGCTGCATGCACATTAACAACAGGGAAAACACACCTGTGGTGTCACTGTATACCGTTCTTAAAATATCCGATGTATTGACATTCAGATAAAATTCATACGGTTTATTCAGATAGATCTGAAGGAGATCTCTCGAAATCCGGTACTGGCTGTTAGAAATGAAGGTATTCTGCACATAAAACAGAAAACACATATATGCGTTTTTAAGGATATAAATTACAATCATCGCCATAATCATAAAGATCATGAACTCATTGATATCCTTACAATGTAAATAACGATTTAACACCACGATGATCTGATTTTCCGTAAACGCATCAGGCTGTACGATTGCTGTCACGATCGGCAGAATCATGGAGACTCCCAGTGTTTCTAACAGACCGCTGATCACGATCATGACGATCAGAATCACAACTCTTCCCTTCTGCTTTTTCGACAGTACCTTGTTAAGCTTCTTTATGACATCCATTTTACATTAATACCTTTCTAACAGCTTTATCACTGCCTTTACAACCTTCGCTTTGATTCCAATGACCTCTTCAAAATCATAAATCTCCTTTGGTGTTCCGCCAAAAGATTTCTTAAAATGGGTCACACTCGCTACATCTGCCCCCTGTCCGGCACCACCCCAGTCATAAAAGGTCTTGCCCAGCCTCTTGAAAAAGAGCATGTCCTCCTTATGCAGCAGACGGTTTGCCATCGCTACGATCACCGGAGGGATGGACTCATCCACCCGAAACTGGGAAGCCGACTGATACAGTCTTGCGAACTCCTCTCCCACAATATAGGTATGGTAGATCAATATTTTATCACCCATTTTTGCAACAGAAATAGCAAAAGCTTCTTTTGAAACATATTCCTTGATTTCTTCAATATAGCCTTCTTTGTTATGATTCTCGATTCCTTTGCTTTTCCAGAAATCACTGAAAAACTGTGCAAATTCTTCGATATCCTGATTTGTAATCTCGCTTCCTACCTTATATTCGCAGGTCACGCCTTCTTTCACGGCACGCCGAATCTCATAACGACCGTTCTTGGAAATACGCTGCACGATATCTTCATCCGCTTCCGTCAGATCCGATACAAAGGTATTCATGACCTGATAATCCTTCTGCGGATGAAATTCTGCATAGCGATACCGATTAATTCCTGCCTTTTTTAACGGCTGTTTTGCATACCAGATTGTCCGAAATGCCGTTCCATGTTTCTTTTTCTCTAAAATGAACATCCGCTCTCTCCATCCATCTATTCTATGCCTTCTTTACAAGGAGCTTCACTGCCAACCCCGGCAGCCCCACTATTCTGCTTATCCATTTCCATAAAAAATTCGAATTGTTATGCTGCCTTAAATATTCCTGTACCGTCTCATTCCGGGTGATCGAATGCTTCACCTTCCTTTTCCAGAGATTCCTTTTCTCCTGCTTTTCTGCCGTTCCGGCATATTCCAACGGAGAAAGTTCAAGCAGTTTTTTATAATCCACAATATCACTGCGGTTTCTTTCGATAAACCGCTCAATCTCTTCAAAGTCTTCCTCCTGCATTCCGTTTACATGCAGGCAGACCGTATCCACTCCTGCGGATGGAATCCCCGCACTTTTACACGGTATGAAGGTCATTCCGTGCAGACGGTACACACAGTCCGCATAGCCGTCCGTCACATAACAAAAGCCATTTTCTGCCAGAGCCTTTACCGTATTTTCATCATACGTATGCCCCGGTGCCATAAAGACCTCAGCCTGAATACCATGCTTTTGCAGAATCTCCTTTCCAAGACGCAGTTTTTCTCTCTGCTCCTCATAGGAAACTCCGGCAAACTCACTTGCATTTTTTAGTCCTAACAGCCCGGATTCCTTGGTCGTATACAGGTGCTCATAGCCATGCTGTGCAATCGTCCAGCCCTCGTTCTGAAGTCCCCTGACATAGTCCCAGAAATCTTGTCGGACTGCTCCTGCTTTCAACTTAGGATCCCGATTGCACGGCACCACGCCAATTAATGGTTTGATCTGAAATCGGTCAAAGACCGCCTTCATTCGCAGGAACTTCTCCCAGTCCATATCCTCCGTTATATCATCCAATCGATAAGAAAATACTCTTCCTGCCATCAGCTCACACCTTCTATATATTCCTGCCATGCCTTATGCACACGTTCCGGTGCCATTTGCTCCGAAAGCTTATGGGCATTCCTGCCAAGCTTCTCGGAAAGCTTATCGTCTGATAAAACCTTTTTCATGGCAGCCGCTAATGAATCCACATCTCCAACCGGCACTAACAGTCCGTTTTCTTCGTTTTCAATCACCGTCTTTGGACCGCCACAAGGGCAGTCTGTTGCGATTACCGTCAGTCCCATCGCCATCGCCTCTAATAAAGCATTGGGCATACCCTCATAATCGGACGAAAGCACAAAAAGCCGGGAACGATAAATTAAATCCGTAGCGTCCTCCCGGTCTCCCATAAACTGTACCCTGTCTATCAGTCCAAGCTCTGCAGAGAGCTTCTCCAACGTCTCTCTCTGGGAACCGTTTCCATAGATTTTTAATACGGTATCCGGAAACTGCTTTTCAATCTTTGCAAATGCCTGAAGCAGCATTTTATGATTCTTCGCCTTCTCCAGACGGCTTACCGCCACAATTTCATCCGCACGTTCTCCCTCAAATCGTGGGCGTATCACCTTCTCCTGCAAGGGATTTGCAAGAATCGCCGACTTTTTCTGTACCTTTTTACCAAACCATGCCCGCGCATCCTCTGTCTGAAATACGACGCCTGCCGCCTGCCCAAACAAAAGCTTCGCCAGAATCCGCATAGCCTTTGAATAATACTCCCGGTCCGGGTCATTACGCACCGATACGACCACCGGAATCCCGGTTCCCATCGCCGCCAGAATAGCGCGAATATTGGTTTTTCCAATAAAAGAAACGACCACATCCGGTTTTATCCGTTTATATGCCTCCCGGATGACCGTAATTCGTCGAAACATATCGCGAATCCGTTTTCCGGTCGGCTCATAGCCTACGATTTCCCTGGCAATACCATCTGCCAGCGTATATTCCTTTTTCAGTACACAGTCTGTAAAAAAGGTTACTTCATAACCGATTCCTTGAAAATATCCTGCCAGATTTGTGATAACCCGCTCTGCGCCGCCCCTTTGCAGTCCGGCTATATAAAACACAATTTTCCTTTTCATCCCTGTACAACCTTTTCCAAATACCGGTAAAGCGCCTCAAAGGTCTTTTCCTCACTGTAGTCCTGCTGTACCTTAATTCCTTCCTCCGAAAACCGCTTCTGCATATCTTTATCCGAAAGCAATGTCCGCATGGCATTCGCGAGTCCATCCGTATCACCTACCGATATGAGCAGTCCGTTTCTACCATTCTGTATGATCTCTGCCGGACCGCCGCACGGACAATCTGTGGAAATCGACGGAATTCCAAGTGCCATCGCCTCTAACAAAGCATTCGGCATTCCTTCATAATCGGAAGAGAGCACGAACATTCCGGCATTTTGTATCACATCCGCCACCTGACTGACCGCTCCGGGCAGTAAGATCCGGTCCAAAAGCCCAATCTTTTCTCTCTCTTTTTCCAACTCTTCTTTGTATCCGCCATCCCCATAGATGACAAGCTGACTATCCGGGAATTCCGGTGCGATCTGTGCAAATGCACGCATCAGCATTTTGTGATTTTTACAGGAGATGAGCCTTCCCACAGAAATAATACGGTTATCCCGCTCCCCGCTATAGAGTTCTTTTAAGAAGCTTCTGTCGATCGAATTTGGAATGACCACGGATTTTGCCGCAATCTTTTTCCCAAAGAAATCTCTCTGTCTCTTTGTCTGAAAAAGGAAGCCGTCCGCCAGCCCGAAGATTCTCTTCGCAATCTTAGACGAAATACCCGACTTAAATTCTGCCTCCGGGTTTGTCCGGATGGAAATCACAACTCTGGTCTTTAATCCAAGAGTTGCTATACATAGTCGAATAGCATTTGCTTTCGCAAACGCTATCGCCACCTCAATCTTCTTTTCCTTACAGACCTTGCGGATCGCCCGCAGTCTCTGTATATAATTATAAACTCTGGACGCCGTATTTCGAATACATTCGCCCACCACAATCCGGTCAATGCCTTCCTCCAGTCCATATTCCTCTTCCAGACGGAAATTCGTCAGCACCGACACCTGACAGCCCTTTTTCTTTAAAAAGCCGGAATACACGCAGACGATCCGCTCCGTTCCGCCACGCTGCAGACAGCTTGTATATAAAAGACAATTTTTCATGAATAACCATGCCCTTTCCAATGCCTCTAAATTTGGACCGCAGGCACAAATTTATGTGCGAAAATTTATTTTTCACAATTCTCACAGACCCTTATTTCCGCCAACTGCCGTATCAATTCATCCGACATGCCGGAATAAGCCTTTCGAAAGAACATTTTACCACACTGTAGAAGTGTCGTCAAATCAGCCTCCGTCAGGATCCGTATGCTTCCGTTCTTCCATTCCAGATACTGCAAAGGAGTCGCTAACGTAAACGAATAATCCGTACTCTCATCGAGTAAAATTGCATCCCTTCCAAACTCAGAATTAAAGACAATCGTCTGGATCGCCAGTTCACTCGGCACATAGCATTTCTTCAGATAGCGGATATACTCCTTTTCTTCACAAAGACATTTATATATATACCGGGCACAGTCCCAGGTCACGGACCAGTAGTCCGACCCCCAGTAAACATCCCGTTTTTCTCCGTTTAAAAGCACCTGCCGTTCCATTGGAATACGGTTTAGTATTTTATTCTTGCACTTGCGCACCGCCGCCATCACATACCAGTTGCGAATCTTCGTCTCCATGCTCCAGTGCCTGTCGCAGCGTCTCTTTGCCTCTTCCTTTCGCGCATGGGTAATATTGTAGCCGCACACATACTGCTTTTTCGGATTGGCGCTAAACTCTGCATCCAGTCTTTGATTTGACCAGATCGGATAGTCTGTTCCAGACAGACAGATAATGCGGTCGTACTGCTTCCCCGTCTCAAACATGGTCTGAAAGAGCTTGCGGAAGCAGTACACCTGTGAGATGCCGCCCCAGCTGATAAACTCCCGCTCTCTGATCCAATAAACATTCGGCTCCGTTACCTGTTCCCGAAACGGGGCTTCGTCTACCTTTTTATCAATATGAATAAAAAAATCACTGCTTGCATCAAGCGCCTGCACCAGCCTGTGAAGCTGTGCCGGATCCATATATGCCGTGATAAAATATGCCTTGCGCATAGGTGCCTCCGTTTATCTGTTCCTACAACAACTTTTCCAACTCTCTTATATATGCCTCGTTCGAGAAATCAGCCGCTCTTTTTTCTGCCAGACTGCGGTATCTAAAATCCTTTTTTGCATCATTCAAAAGCTCTGTCAGCTTTTCTGCCATGACCTCTTCCTCCGGCTCAATGTGAGCGGGATCATAGTTTTCCATATCCTGTCCGATCGGCAGAAGAATGCCGTAATCCGCATCATACGCCTTCGTCCGGTCTGCCGCTTTCTCATAGTCCTCAAATAAAATTTCCGCCGGACCGCTCTTACAGTTGGTCGCCACTACCGGAAGTCCGCATGCCATAGCCTCTGCCAGCGCATTCGGAAAGCCCTCGCCGTCCTGGGAGCTGAGCACATACATCGATGCCCGCTTCAGATACGGAAACGGATTATTCCGCACCCCGGCAAACCTTACCCGGTCGGCAATACCCAGTTTCTGCGCCAGTTCTTTGCATGCCCGATACTCTCCACGTCCTAAGATCATGAGCTTCGCCTGCGGCACCTCTTTGCTTACGAGGGAAAATGCTTTTAACAAATGCCAGTAGCCCTTTAAATGGGCATCCCGCCCCATGGTCAGTATCACCTTACTGTTCCCTGCAAAAAAATCTTCATCCTCTGCCGGAATACTCTCTTCCCTGCACCTGAGGATTTCCTCCATATCACAGGGATTGTAGATTGCCGCCACATCCTTCGGATGATATTTTTCCATCAGATCATCTGCCATAACCCTGGCACAGCAGACCACTTTATCGGCTCTCTTACAAAAAAGTCCGGTCCTTTTGGTGTCCTCCAGGTCATCATATCCCCGGATACCGACCCAGACTTTTTCCCCTTTTTTCGTAAAGACGTTCACCAGATTTGCCGTCGCACCAAAGCTGTAGCAGATATCAAATTTTTCCTGTTTCTTGATGCGTCCTACCCGCGCAATTCTTTGAAATACCCGCAGGATCTTTCGGATTTTATTCGGATGCGCCCCGCTGTGAATGTTAATGATCTTTAACCCGCTCAGATCATAAACGCAGTCCGTATCATCATAGATTAACACGGTGACATCATGCTTCTTCTGCAAGAGCCTTGCGGTCAGCAGACAGATCCGCTCCTGCCCGCCCTGATGCACCCGCGGAACCATTAACAATATCTTCTTCTTTGCTTCCAAGCCCTTAAACTCCTTCTGTCTTATGGAACCTAAAGATTTTCCTTATACCAATCAATCGCCAGTGCAATTCCTTTGGCAAAATCATACTCCGGATCGTAGCCAAGCAGTCTTTTTGCCTTGGAAATATCAGCGTTGGAATGCTTGATATCTCCGGCGCGGTCGGGTCCGAAATTCGGCTCGATATCCGTACCGAGTGCCTTACACAGATCATGGTACACATCAATCAGATATTCCCTTCCGCCGTAAGCGATGTTGAATGCCTCTCCCGCTGCCTCGGAGGATGCCAGACAGGCCTTTAAGTTCGCTTCAATCACATTATCAATATAGGTAAAATCTCTGGACTGCTTTCCGTCTCCGTTGATCGTCGGCACCTCGCCGTTTACTAAAAGCTTGATAAACTTCGGAATGACTGCCGCATAGGCCCCGTCCGGATCCTGTCTTCTGCCAAATACATTAAAATAGCGCATGCCATAGGTATCCAGACCGTACAGCTTCTTATAGAGCTTTCCGTACTCCTCATCGACTCTCTTGGTCAACGCATACGGTGAGAGCAGATTTCCCTCCTGACCCTCTACCTTCGGTAATACCGGATGATCTCCGTAAACAGAAGAGCTGGAAGCATAGACAAATTTTTTCACGCCCTGTTTCCTTGCCGCCTCCATCATGTTTAAGGTTCCCCGGATATTAATTTCCTCATACAAAAGCGGCATCTCGATGCTTCTCGGCACGCTGCCCCAGGCTGCCTGATTGAGCACATAGTCCACGCCCTCACACGCCTGCATGCAGGTGTCCAGATCTCTGATATCTCCCTTGATAAAGGTGTAATTGTCCCGGTCTGCAAGCAGATCCACATTCGCCTGCTTCCCGGTGGAAAGGTTGTCCAGACACCGGACTTGATAGCCCATGTCCGTAATCGCCTCGCATAAATTAGAGCCGATAAAACCTGCTCCACCTGTTACTAAAAATACACTGTCCTTCGGAAATTCCAAATGTTTATAGCCCATTTTTCTCTCTTTCCTTCCTTATTTTAACTTTGTAACCACTATTTCCTGCACCGTCTTCCACAAAGCAAGAAACGCCGAAATATATAAAAATGAAGTATTGTAGATCACGTAACGCGACAGGCACATAATCATTAAACCGGTCGAAAATACATTGGCACAGATGATCATAAAGGTAAACAATAAAAGCAAACCTTCCCGGTCCTGCCTGTCTCTGCGGATTCTGTAGATGCAAAGCCCTGCCAGAAACACATAGAAAAGCATCGTCAGAAAATTAATGCCCGGTCTTAAAAAAGCCGCCGTCCGTATCAGTCCACACCATACCACAGCCACATACACGGAAGTTCTGACCGGAAGGTTTCTGGTAATTAACGGCTTAATAAAGCTGCCCGCCAGCCTGTCTACCAGTACACCCTCATCCTGCCCGTTTCTCTCTTTCTCCGGCAGGCTCTGCACATATTCCTTTAAAACCGGAGTCACTACATCGAATTTGATATAGTCATGCGTATATTCCTGATGTACGGCTTTCTCCTGCATGCTTTCACCTGCAAAATGATACGTGTATTCCAGTTCTTCCATGGCATCATACATCCGGTAAAAAAGCTCCTGTTCCGTTTTTCCCCCAATTGCTGCTCCATCCTCCCGTTTCGAGGAATAAAGCAGATTCGTCAGAACTGTCAGATTATTACTTGTATTTTGCGCATATACACCATGCACCGCCAGATTATACAGACTGATGACATCGGAACGGGTTCCCAGTACAACCATGACCCCTGCAAACACAAGAATCAAAAATCTTTTTTTAGAACTTATGAAAATACGGTATCCTGCGGTAACCGCCCAGATGAGAACAGCGGTCATCATCTGTCCCCTGACCATACCTAATAAAAATGCCAGTACAAATGCCGGTACGATTCTCCTGCTGTCCTCCCAAAGCACCTTTAAAAGCTGATAAATAAAAAACTGGTACAGCGGATAGCAAAGACCTTCGCTGATAATCCCATTCGACAAAATCATATGGGAGGATGAAAGAAGCGGTGTTCCCAGATGCGGCACGAGCAGACTGACCAACAGTAAAACACTTAAAACCAGACGCCCTGCCTGTATGCCCTTTTGCTCTTTTTGTCCAAACAATGCCGGAAAGCACATTTTTTTTACATAAAAGTAAATCAGATATACATTCACAGCACAAAACAGATTCTGAAAAAAGATTGCCGCCCACAGACTATTCTCTCCCGCTATCAGACGGCAGAACCACAAAAAGAGCGGATAAAGCGGTTCTCTTGCGATATCCATTTCAATATAGCCTTTTGTATCGGGATAATGTCCCGGTCCAAACGAAAAAAGTACCGCAAAAAACAGAAGCAAAATTCCCGCCACTGCATACTGCTCTTTTTTCTCTTTCCCCGCAAATCCTCTCTTACAATCTCCAGTAAAGATAGCCTGCATCCTCATATTCCTTTTTATTCAAAATTCCCTTGATATCTGCCAGAATTTTCCGGCTGTCCGGCTTATAAAAGCCGTCTAACTGTTCCCTCTTTAAATGCTCGTATTGGCTGTGGGCTACTGCCAGAATAACCGCATCCAGCTCCTTTAAATCCTTTTCTTCTACAAAGGCCATGCCATATTCCCGCTCTGCCTCTCTGGAATCCGCCACCGGATCCACGATCATCGGTGTGATTCCATATTCCTGCAGTTCCTTTACAATATCGATTACCTTTGTATTTCTCGTATCCGGACAGTTTTCCTTGAATGTAAAGCCCAGAATCGCAACTCTTGCATTCTTGACCGGAACATCCGCTTTGATCAGATTTTTTACGACACTCTCTGCCACATATTTTCCCATATCATCATTGATGCGTCTGCCTGACAGAATGATCTGACTGTGGTATCCCAGCTGCTCTGCCTTGTAGGTCAGATAGTACGGATCCACACCGATGCAGTGTCCGCCCACCAGACCGGGGAAAAATTTTAAGAAGTTCCATTTCGTTCCCGCTGCTTCCAATACTGCCTTCGTATCAATTCCCATCTTATGAAAAATGATGGACAGTTCATTCATAAATGCAATATTGATGTCCCTCTGGCTGTTTTCAATGACCTTTGCCGCCTCAGCGACCTTGATGGATTCTGCCCGGTGTACCCCCGCCTTTACAACGAGTTCATACACCTTTGCAACCTCATCCAATGTTTCTTCATCCATACCGGAAACAATTTTTGTGATAGTTTCCAGACGATGCACCTTATCTCCCGGATTGATGCGTTCCGGTGAATAACCGACCTTAAAATCCACACCGCATTTTAAACCGGATTCCTTTTCCAGAATCGGCACACAGATTTCTTCCGTCACACCCGGATAGACTGTGGACTCAAACACGATAATAGAACCCTTTGACAGATTCTGTCCCAAAATCCGGCTGGCTCCTTCTACCGGTCTTAGATCCGGCGTATGGTCTGCATTCACCGGAGTGGGCACTGCCACAATATGAAATTTCGCTTCCTTCAGTCTCTCTACATCACTTGTAAAATCCACCTTTGCCGCACGGATTGCCTCATCTCCGACTTCTCTGGTCGGATCGATACCACTCTTATACAATTCAATTTTCTCTTTATTTAAGTCAAATCCGATTACCTTGATTTTCTCCGCAAAGGCAACCGCAATCGGCATGCCAACGTAACCGAGTCCGACCAGAGAAAGTTTTTCCTCTCCTGCCACCAACTTTTCATATAAGCTCATCTGTTTATCAGCACTCCTTTCTTCGGATGTCATTTTCCAACCACTGCCGCAATCTCGTGAAGATACTTTTCTACCACGATCTTCCGGTCAAATTTTTCTTCCATACGAACTCTCGCCCGTCTTCCCATTTCTGCCCTTTCTTCCCATGGCATTTCCAGAAAATGCTCTACCTTTCGAATCAGATCTGCCGCATCCTGTTCATGGACTAAAAATCCGGTCACACCATCTTCAATCGTATCCGCACAGCCCGGTCTTCTTGTCGTAATGACCGGTCTGCCGCTCGCCTGACTCTCCAGACATACATTGGACATCCCCTCCGGATAAAAAGACGGATGAATCGTACACTGGCTGCGTTTTAAAAAAGGATGGATGTCCTCGATCATACCATGAAACTGTACGATTCCCTGCTCATTTAGCTGCATCAGCTTGTCCCGGTTCTCGTAGTCCTCTTCACAGAAACCGAGAATATGAAATTCCGTCTGTGGGTATTTTTCCTTAACTGCCTGTGCAGTTTCCAGATACTGCTCGATCCCCTTCTCTTTCATAACACGGGAAATAAACAGAAATTCACACTTTTCTTCCCTAGGATACTCCAAATAAGCATATCTTTCAAGATTTACTCCCGATCCTGGCAGCATCACATGTCTGCCCGGTCCGATTTTACGTTTTACGAAATACTGTTCATTGGACGCATTCTGAAAAAACAGACAGCTTACCTTTTTCATGGCAAACCGGTAAACGGCTGTTGTCATATGCTGTAAAATCCCATCTCCTTCTACTGCCGTTCCCAGTCCCGTAATATTTGTAATATACGGTATTTTCATCAACCGGCAAAGACTGCCCGCATACAGATTCGGCTTGATCGTATAGGTTAACACTACATCCGGTCTGACTTCTTTTATAATCTGCCTGTACTGCTTCATCAGCGAAAGCTCCTGAAGTGGATTTTTCCCCCTTCGGTTTAACTCCGTTTCATGGAAAATACAACCCATTTCCTTAAGCTTCGGCACAAACTGCCCGTCCGGTAACGCAATATGAAGCTCATAAGGCACTGCAAGCAGCGCCTCCAGCACTTCCTTTCTGAAATTGTACAGTCCTACATCGAAATTGGTTACAATTAATATTTTTTTCATGTTCTGTGTATTCCTTTGATTCACCGTTTATGCCCGGTATTTCGGAAAAAAACCGCTCTCGGGGTCCGGCTCGTTTAACTCACACAGCCTGTCATAAACAACCGGATCATATATCTTTTTCCCAATACTGAAAGTACGGTCTTCCTGCCTGTTAAACTGCTTCTTAAAGCTGTAAAGATGATCCTTATGACTGCCTAAGCCGCCTCCCAGATGAAAGGTCTGATACCCCTGCTCACAGGCAAAACATGCCGCCTCGTATAAAATCAAATTGGTGGGGGCAAGATGCTGAAACTCCCTGCGGGATGCCGACAGGTGGTAATGAATTCCCCTGCTGCCTGTCAGTATAATGGACATGGCAATAATCTCGCCCTCATACTCCGCATAGAACATAAGCGCCCTGTATTTTAAATCCTCTAATATACTCTGATAAAACTCTTTTCCAAAATAATAATAAGCCTCTGCATTTACCTTATCCATCGTCTGATTATAGATTGTTTCAAAGGTTTCATACAGGGACGGCTCTCTGCCCCAGTATACCCTGACCCCGCTCTTTAACGCCTTGCGGATCATATTCCGGTTCTTACTGGTCAGATTCGCCCAGATCGTCTCCTTGGAAGAGACATCCATCTGCACCGTATTTCCCAGATCAATGACCTGATAAAAGTCATCCACGGTATGTGCATTGTTTAATCCCGGATGAAAACGTACAAACTCTGCCACTGCTTTTTCCCGACGCAGATATGCTTCGTATGCCGCATATAGCCCCTTTTTATCCTTTTCCTGCCAATCCCCATCCATCAAAAAGCCCCCATAGCCATATGGGGTCACAAAATCACAGTATTCCTTTAACGCTTCATCGCCCTCTTCCGTTGTCCGTTTCACGGGAACCGGGCGTTTCATTACAACATTTGCCGCTTTTTTTCCGTCCTGCTCATAATATAATAAAAGCGGTTCGCCGTCACCGTTTATCTGAAATGCTTTGGCATAGCCCGGAAGATAATAGGTATCCCAGTTTTCAAACTGCTCGATACAGTTCTGCCAGGCCTCAGACTGCTCTAAGGTATAGACCTGAATGGGGGTGTTGGATTTATCTGACATTTTGAATACCTCGTTTCTTCAAAATAAGTGGGAAGTATGGTTTCATCTATGTATACTGCTGCCCATCCGGCTGTGTCCCTTGGGAAAATCCACATTCGTACCGGGATTTTCTAAATGGAACATTTGTGTTATATAAATTGGACGGGAACGGACTCAAGACGCATCCATGCGTCTTCGTCCTGAACCTGACATCCATGTCAGGTTCTCCCGGTTACTGACTGTTCCATTAAGAAAATACCACGGTACTGCTGCATGGTTTTCCCAAGGGACACAGCCGGTCGGACAGCTCTCTACATAATTTGAAACACATCTTCCTTATATGATTGCTCTAAAGGCTTATGAATCTACAATTAATGCTTCATCACCATTTCAGGAATCTATCTGTTGTTTGGCGGCTTCGCGGATTTCTGCCAGGTTACCTTCTACCACATCGGTATCCACGGCAACATTATCTTTGACCAGAACTGTTTTTACGGTCAAAAACAGGATTTTCAGATCCTGTAAAAAGGACAGATTCTCTACATATTCTACGTCCTTTTCCAGACGTTTATCCCATTCGATAAAGTTTCTTCCGCTGACCTGCGCAAGTCCCGTCAGTCCCGGGCGCACAGTATGTCTTTTTTTCTCCCGCTCTGTATAGTAAGGAAGATAGCTGATCAAAAGCGGTCTCGGTCCGATCAGGCTCATATCTCCCTTTAAAATATTCCAGAGCTCCGGCAGCTCATCCAGACTACTGGCACGTAAAAAGGAACCAAATCTGGTAAGTCGTACGCTGTCCGGCAAAAGTTCTCCCTTCTCATCCCGTTCATCCGTCATGGTACGGAACTTGCAGAGTGTAAAGATTTTTTCCTGATAACCGGGTCTTTTCTGATGAAAGATGACCGGGCTTCCCAGCTTTACACGCACCAGAACCGCCGTCACAAGAATGACCGGACTTAAGATTATGAGCGCTGCTGCGGAAAGTAAAATATCGAATAAACGCTTTAAAAAATGTCGGTACATTTTATACAAACATCCCCCGAATCGTATCAATAATAAGTTTCATATCCTCCACGGTATTCTTGATGTCACTTGGCAGGCAAACACCTCTATTGAATACATCCTCGGATACGCTTCCCGCTCCGTTTGCATAGGTCTTCCCCGGCTCGTGGGCAAAGAAATCACAGTCCGCAAATACAGGCTGAAGCTGCATCGGTTTCCAGATCGGTCTGGTCTCTATGTTCAGCTCTTCCAAAGCGTCCATGACCGCATCAGGTGTCGCGCTGCATTCCGGTGAAATCGTCATGCAGGAGAGCCAGTTGTTTGCATCTGCATCCGGATTCATCGGATTCATGGTAAGTTCCGGAATATCCGCAAATGCCTCTTTATAAGTACGATAGATTTCCTGCTTTTTGGCTTTGTGCTCTTCCAGATGCAGAAGCTGTCCTCTTCCGATTCCGGCTACGATGTTGCTCATACGGTAATTATAACCAATCTGGGAATGCTGGTAATGTCTCGCAGGATCTCTCGCCTGAGTAGCTAGGAAGGTCGCTTTCTTAATGGCCGCCTCATCCTCACCCACCAGCATACCACCGCCTGAGGTTGTAATAATCTTATTGCCGTTAAAAGAATAAATTCCAAAATGTCCGAAGGTTCCGGTCTGCTGTCCCTTATAGGTGGAGCTTAATGACTCTGCAGCATCCTCAATGAGCGGGACATTATGCTTTTTACAGATTGCCATAATCTCATCAAGTTTAGCAGGCGTACCGTATAAATGTACACAGACTACTGCCTTCGGATTCGGATATTTTTCAAACGCACGCTCAAGCGCCTGCGGAGACATATTCCAGGTATCCGGTTCGGAATCAATATAAACCGGTACGGCCTTCTCGTAAGTGATCGGATTGCAGGTCGCAGAAAAGGTAAGCGCCGGCGCAAAAACGATATCCCCCTGTTCCACACCGATCAGTTTCAGTGCCAGATGAATTGCCGCCGTTCCTGCACTTAAAGCTGCCGCATGTCCGCAGCCCGTATATTCTGCCATCTCTTTTTCAAACGCATTGACATTGGGTCCAAGCGGTGCCACCCAGTTCGTATCAAAAGCCTCTTTGATAAATTCCTGTTCTTCTCCGTGCATGGTCGGGGAAGAAAGATAAATTCTCTTTCTGTCCATACTTATGCCTCCACTTTATTTGGATTATACGTCGGTACGATTTCCTGTATCAGCTCCTTCGTGTTGGTACATTCCTCCGTCACGGCATGTTTTAATTTATTCAGATGAACAAAAAACTGCTCTTCATCAATCTCAATCGGTCTGCCGATATGAATGAGCCTGTTCTCTGTTTCCTTCATACCCTCTTCATCCATCAGAAGCTCTTCATAAAGCTTCTCACCCGGTCTTAAGCCGGTAAACTCTATTTTGATATCTTCATCCACCTTATAGCCGGACAGTTGGATCAGATTCTTCGCCAGATCCAGTATTTTTACAGGCTCGCCCATATCCAGCACAAAGATTTCCCCTCCTCTGGCATAGGCTCCTGCCTGTAGAACCAGTGAAACCGCCTCCGGTATCGTCATAAAATAACGGATAATATCCGGATGGGTCACTGTCACAGGACCTCCTGCGGCAATCTGCTTCTTAAACAGCGGAATCACACTTCCGTTGCTGCCCAGTACATTGCCAAAACGCACTGCCACAAACTCCGTTTTTTCGAAATTCTTATTAAAGGTCTGGATAATCATTTCACAGATCCGCTTGGTCGCCCCCATAATATTCGTCGGGTTGACCGCCTTATCCGTGGAGATCAGTACAAATTTACTCACACCGTACATGGCTGCCGCATATGCCGTTTTCCATGTACCGAATACATTATTTTTGACTGCCTCGTTAGGACTGTCTTCCATAAGCGGCACATGCTTATGCGCTGCCGCATGGTATACAATATCCGGCTTATAATGTTTGAAAATGTCGTTCATGCGGTTGGTATTGCGCACCGATGCAATCAGTACCACCAGATTCAGCCTTGGGTATTTCCGCTTTAATTCCTGTTGGATATCATAGGCATTGTTTTCGTAGATATCCACAATGATAAGCTGTCCCGGTTTATGGGAAGCGATCTGTCTGCACAGCTCACTTCCGATGGAACCTCCGCCTCCGGTCACCAATACCTTCTTATTCTTCACATATCCTAAAATAGAATCAATATCCACACGGATCGGCTCTCTTCCAAGCAGATCCTCTACATCCACACTTCTTAACTTGCTGACATTTACCTCGCCGTTCACAAGCTGATACATACCCGGCAGAGTACGCAGCTTACAGGATGTCTGACCGGCTAACTGTACGATTTCCTTGATGACCTTTCTCGGTGCAGAAGGAATGGCTATAATAATCTCATCGATTCCATGCAATGCTGCATTTTCAACAATGGTGTTCCTGCCGCCTGCCACCTTGATCCCCTGAATAAACTGTCCCCACTTCTTCGGATCGTCATCGATAATGCACTTGATTGTCATGGTGCTGAAATAGCTGGAACGAATTTCCTTAATAATAGCATTTCCCGCATCCCCGGCGCCAACGATCATCACGGCGATTGCATTGTTCTTATTGTGCTTCTTTCTCCTCTTTTCCCTTGCAAAACGATAACCAAAGCGGCTGACAAAAGTAAAACCCAACATCAAAAAAGCATTGAAAAAGTAAAAGCTCATCGGCACTTTTCTGCTCATGCTGAGCATAAATGCGCCCTGAATACCGGCACTGATAAAACATGCCATGACGATATTCTGAAGTTCCTCCATGCCCGCATAGGCCCACAGGCTGTGATACAATCGGAAAATATAGAAAATGATCAGCGTAATCACGATGGCAATCGGAAGGTGATCCGTCACGGAAGAAATAAAATATTCCGGTATGGCATCCATCTCCATATTATAACGCAGTACAAGCGAAAGATAATTTGACAGAACAACCATTACCACATCATATAGGATCAGGAATGTCCTTCTTGTCACCAGCTGATAATTGATATATTTTTTCATCCTCAATCTCCATTCAAAACATCCTGCTTCTGTAAATTCTAAGCCTCGTTTTTCTTCTGTTTCTCCGGCAGCCTGCCTAACAGCGGTCCCTGCACAAACAGAAGCGTAAATCCCAAAAGAATACTTGGGTGGAAGGTCCACTCCGTTATGCTGGCAACACCAAATGCCGTAATCATCAGAACCGGCAGCACCGCATACATATCCTCCGGTCTGCGGATGCAGTATAAAATGCCACGTATGACACTGACCACACCCAGAACCAGAAAATAGATTCCAACCAGAATTCCATGGTCATAAGCGGTCTGAATAAATGTATTATGCGCATGGGCATAACTCATTTCCTCCGTGTCCACTCCCATGGTATCATGACCGGTCAGATTAAGCCTTTCCAGATAGGCGAGAAAAATATCCACTCTGCCGTTGCTGGCACTGCCCTCACTTTCATTATACCACGTCTCCGGCGTTACGCCATGCCCAACTAACACCATCGGAATGAATGCGGTATCTCCCGCACGATAGGGGGCACGCTGTGGAGAAAATAGTGAGGTCTGCGCCTGTCCACCCGAAGAAAACGACTTAAATAATTTGTCCACGGTAATGGTACGAAACCGTTCAATATCCATATATTTTTCAGAGTCCATGGGATCCTCGGAAGTAATGGTCTCCTCCCAGAGTTCCCCGCCCATAATAAACGGATGCCCGACTAATGCCGGAACCGTTCTGGTCACTGTAAATACCATCGGAAACAGTACGATTCCCGAAACCAATACGGTCACATACTGCAAAACAAGTCCGGCAAGCTGTCCCTTATACTGGGATACCGCCATACAAAAGAAGGCAAACGCCCCGGCTGCACCGATGGCAAGAAATGCCGTTCTGGATACCGTCATCACTGTATAACAGCACACCACACCCATGATCAGTATGGAAAAAAATCTTTCCGTTCCTCTTTTTCCGCTTCGGTAACCCTCTGCCAGATGAAAAAAGGCCGCCAGAAATACAACCGTCAGATACAAAGAGCAGGTTGCCACTGAATAAAATGCAAGCGGATAACGCGGACTGAAAAACTTATGATACGGACGAAACAACAGGGAAAAGGCAAGAATGACTCCAAAGGAAAGCAACACGCCGTTGCAGAATTCCGCAAACAGCTCTCTCCATTCCTCCCCGCTGCGTCTGCCGAGATATAACAGGGTAAACGGAACCGCCACCGTAAATGTCCATCCCCTCGTATTTCGGAATAATATCAATAACACAAAAAAGCCAAGCAGTAATATCGTATATCCTCTGGATACTTCCCGAAACTTTCTGCTTTTCATATCCGACAAAAAACCGAAAATAAGAACTCCAAAGCAGACTGCAACAAAATAACCAAGCACAAACTCATAGCGTTTGGCATACTCTACTCTGCCAAGCAGTGCATAAACAACAAAACCTGCCGCACAACCCACTACACATAACAGGCTCCACTTATTCCAAAGTTCTTCTTTTGTATGATAGGTTGCAAGCAGCACCGCAAAGCAAAGCAGAATATAGCGTGTCGCTACCCGGTGTCCATGGTTGCTTCCCGAATTAAAATAATACATGCCAAGCAGACAGATTGCCATGAACATAAGCGTCCGCAGATTCGACAGCCTGCATTCCGGCTCTGTCCGTTTTTTCAGATGATATACCAATTTTGAGAAACCAAAGACAGAAAACAGACACCACACCACCGCCGCCACCAAAAGACCAAGGGCATACACAATATGATCCGCTGTTCCCACCTTAAAAATATTCCGTCCTATCAAAAACCAGCCTGCTATGCCAAGAAACACAACCCCAAAAACTGCCATAGCAGCCTTAAAGATATCTATGTTTCCTCTGTTCCTTTTCATGCTTATATCCATGCTCCTTCCAAAGTCCGAACCTTTTTCGGATCTTTTACCTGCCCGTTACTTTTCTGTCACTTTCTTCTTACCGTGTCGTTCCCAAAATACCGTAACGATCATTCCCGCAAGCACTCCCAGACTGTCATAGGTCAAAATCTGCAATAGATCCAGTTTTTTTCTGTATTCATACCGGCTGACCGCAGAACCGTCTTCGATGACCGTGCTTCCGTAATAAAGCTGTCCGTTCTCCTCCGGTCCGCAGCCGGAAAGACTGCGGTAGGATAAGGTCGGCGCTACATCCGTAAGACCGCTTACCTCCAGACGGAAATAATACAACTCACCGGGTCTTACCGGAAGATCGACTACCGCCTCCGTAATCTTTCCATCCTCAATCTCTTCCATGGAAAAGTCCCGCTGTGCAAGAAGTTCTATATTCGCATCATATACCTTGAACGCCACATTCCCTTCCGTGACCGCTCCATCGTCCCGGTTAAACACAAAACCGATGGAATACAGCCTGTCATACGTCGGACGAAACTCCTGGATAACCGGCATATCCTGTGTAACAGGCTCTGTCCTGAAATCATCATCCGCAACACTTTTGACCGAAGCCTCCTCACGGATCAGATTTCCCGGCCATACCATCAGTATCCATACAAGCACACACAGCCAGATCATACACACCGGAAGCGGCATTTTTCTCCTGCCTTGATCCGATGCCCCTGTGATTCTCTCTGTCTCATTATTCGTTTTTGCTGATCCGGTAGATTTTAAACTCATCATGTTCAATTCCATAATTTCCTACAAACGTTTTCTTCCATCCGTATTCCGCAAGCTGATTTTCCGAAAAATCGGGATTGTAATGGGTATCCAGATACCAGATATTATCATAATCCCCGGACAGATCCACATCCTCTACATAACAGAGTTTGTCTGCATCAAAATAATATTGATATATAAAATCAAAAATCTTGTAATTATATACAATCAGATCGTTTTCGCCAAGATGCTCCGCAAAAAACGCCTCCGTCTGCGGTACATGGGTCGAACGGTATTCCATCTGCCAGTTCTCCTCATATACGACCGTTCCCAATAAGAAAAGAAAAACCAAAAGCGCCGCATATACTCTCTTTTCTGCCCTTGCCCATGCCACCGCAAAGAAAAAAGAAAAAAGCGCTACACAGGGCATAAGATACCTGGCAATGAATATGGGCCGCATCAGCAATGATACTGCCACTCCGGTTGCCGCCGTGAAAACCGGTACACAAACCGCAAGCAATGCCGCTGCATGGAGATAAAAACGCTCCGTCTTCTGTTTTCTGTCCTTCCACAGGTCACAAACCAGCCATACAAAAGCTGCACCGAACAGCACCACCATAATTACTGTACTATACGGAAGCTTCGTTTTAAATAAAGTACCGGGATAGCTTAAAAGCACTTCCATATCAATTGCACTGATCCAGTAATTTTGTGATACACCGCTTACCTGTGCCCTTAGTATCCGCATCCATGGAAAATAGGCACACAGTGACACAAGCACAGAACCCAGCCACAGCCCCAGCTTCTTTCGGGCAGTAAAAAACAGTGCCAGAAACAAAAATCCATAGATCCAGATGACCGCAATAAAGGCAAAATAATGCGTATAGGCAGCCGCCACACCAGACAGTGCCAAAATCACCCAGTCACGCTTCTTTCCTCTCTCCCACGCATCCACTGCCGCAAAACCGCAGGCTGTCACAAAAAACATCGCCCAGGAATACATTCTTACCTGCACTGCATACTCCATTGCACAGGGAATGGAAAAGACCATTAAAATATACAAAAAAGCGGTCTTAAAATCAAATCTGCGGTATACAAAGGTCATGCCGAGTGCCATCGTAAACAGCATCGGGACAATGGAAAGTGCCTTTAACAAAAACAGATGCAGACCAAACAGATCGGTAAAGGGTTTTAAAATCAGATAATAGAGCGGCGGATGCACGTCTCCCGCCGTAAACCAGACCGCCTCGCTATAGCTGTCACAGCTTCGAAGCAGATCAATCGTAAATGCCTCATCTGTCCAGATATTGTTATTAAAGCACAAAGACAGATAAACCAAAGCCGCTCCTGCTATCAAAAGAAACAGCAGACCATATTCTTTTTTTCTGGAATCGATTTTCAGGTTATTTGCCCTCTGTGCATTCCTCATGGCTTTCTCCCGGTTTATTTGTCGTTTCACGCACCACATACTGCGGCGAATTATTCATGCTGATATAAATTCTTCCAATGTACTCTCCGATCAGTCCCAGCATCAGCATAATCATCCCGCCGATAAAGACAAGCGCTGCCATCGTAGAACTGAATCCAACCGGTACATCCGGTACGACCAGACGCTTAATGACCGTATAGATACCATACACAAATCCTGCAACCGCACAGACCGCCCCTACCACGGTGGCAAACCGAAGCGGCTGGATGGAAAAAGCAGTAAATCCGTTGAACCAAAGCGCAAGCAGCTTTTTCATCGTATAGCCGGAATTTCCAACCTCCCGCTGTCTGTGATTGACTGTGACATTGGAAATATTTTTTGTTGCCCGAAGCACCAGACCAATCACGTAAGGATAGGAGTTTTCATAGCGCACCATATCCTCCACCACAAACCGTCTGGCTGCAAAATAACTGGATACAAAAAGCTCCTTCGGTTTACCCAATAAAAACTGTGCCATCAATTCATTCAGATAACTTCCGAAATTCCGAAAAGCAGAATGCTTTTTATGTTCATATTTTGCATAGACCACATCCCTGCCCGCCTCGATTTCCGCAAGCAGCTTGCCCACCTCATCCGCAGGAGTCTGTCCGTCATCATCCAGGCAGACGACGATATCTCCTTTTGAATAGCGAAACCCCGCCATCAACGCCGCATGCTGCCCAAAGTTCTTAGCCAGATTGATACCCAGCAGATTTTTTCTCTCTGCCTCCAGCTTCTTAATGACCTCCCACGTATCATCCGGAGAGCAGTCATTGATCAACACCATTTCAAAGCTGTACTGCGGCAGTGTTTTCATTGTATTTTCGATTTCATCAACCACTTTACCGATCGTCAGTGCCGAACGGTAGCATGGAATGACAAAGCTGACTTTTTCCATATGCACTGTTTCCTGTCTTCCCATTCTTCCTCAATTTTTATGTGGATTGATCGCTGCAAGCAATACCATATCACGGTATGTTCCGTTCACAAACACCTCATCCTCCAAATATGCCTCTCTCCGGAATCCGCCTCTCTCACAGCCCTTGATGGACGGCACATTATCGGCAAAGATCCGGCAAAACACCTTGTGTATGTTCAGATCCTCAAAGCAGAAATCCAGCGTCAGTTTCACGATCTCGGAACTGATGCCCTTTCCCGCTTCCGATTTTTCCCCTAAGAACATCCCGTATTCGATCTTATTGTGTTCTTCTTCAAAATCCCGCAGATAGGTACAGCCAATCGGCCGGTCCGTTCCGTATTCGCAGACAATGAACTGATACCCCTTTTTCGTATCAATCATGGTTCTGAGCCATTCCAGATGCCCTTCTCTTGTAAAAGGCTTCTGATAAATAAAATAAGGCCGTACATTTTCACTGTTACGCCACTTGATAATATTGTCCGTGTCCTCTAAAGTTATCGGGCGAAGATACACCTTCTCACCCAGAATCTTTCCGTTTTCTAAAACGCTCATATACACCTCCAAAGCATCCTTTATTCTGTTTCCCTGCCTTCCAGACAGTACACATCCCACATTTCCATATGGTCTTTTGTCGGAATAAGTTTCACCTGCTTTTGCTGTTTCGTAAGCAGCTCATGAAACCAGGAAATATCTTTTCCCTTTTCTGTCACAAAAAAGCGGATTTCTTCCGTAGAACAAATCGGGCTTTTGCATGCCCATCCACCTATTATATCATAGTTTCTTTTCAGATTATCTACTTTTTCAAACATTTTCTCCGAAAAGTACACTGTAGAACGGACATCCACATAATAATAATGCTCTGCATTCTCTCTGCAAAATGCCTTAAGCTCCTCATTCGGCTTATTTTCCTGCATCCTTTTTTCCTGTTCCAGCCATACTTTCTTTACTGTAACGGGTACATTTCCAATCAGGAATACCATAAGACAACCGGGTAAAATACAACATACCCCCCGCATTATCCGCTGCCTTTTTTCACGACTCCTTAAAATCGCCTGTCTGCTCTCCTGCTCCCGCAGTACCGTGCCTTCCGTCAGCTCTACACTTTTCTGACCATGCCATACACAAAGCAGTGCAAACAGGGTAAGCGCCTCTGCCAGATAAAGAGAATGGGAAATCCGCTCCGGCACACGCCCCCGAAACAGCACATACCCCCAGGATACCGTCCGTGCGGCAAAAAGCAGCGGGATCTCTAAAAAAATCCCCTTTCTCCGATATACGATGCCCATCAGAATGATGGTGCCATAAAGAAACAGTATCGTAATATTCCACGGCATATCCTGTCGGAAGGCTCCGATCGTATCTCCAGGAAGGGGAAACATACGGTGTGCATATTCCCATACAGCTGCCCTGATACGTTCCTGCCATGGATGCGCTTCATAATAATACCTTCCGGCATATTCTGCAATCCGCTCCATTTTGTCTGCATTTAAAGTCTCATCCAGACCGAAATTATAGTTATCCAAAAGCATCCATTCTTCCGCGGACATGCCAATGCTTTCATAAAAGGCTTCATTTCCCTCATAAGGGGGGATGCCGTAAAAATCATAGACTTCTGTCCTGGCATCAAAAAAACGCCGGAATTCCTGCCATTCAGTGCTGCCATATGCCATCCGGTCCGCACCGTAGCAGACTGCCATGCCTGCGATCATAAGCACGACCAAAATACTGTATTTTTTAATAGCATGCGGCTCCTTCACAAGGCGAATCAGTCCTGCCGCCCCAAGAAACGGAAGCAGTAATAACAGCATCTCGGTACGGATCAAAAACGCAAACACCAGTAACAGCATAGCCGGAAGGTTCTTCTTCAGAAAATCTCCCATTCGTTCCGATGCTGGATTCGTATAAAGCAGAAAAATCCCCGTCGCCGCAAGCATCGTACAGGTCACGGTGTACTGCACATAAACCAGTTCCTGCCAGAGCAGGGATATCGCTGCAATGCCCGCTCCCGCAAGTATCAGTCCACGGACAAGAATCCTGGATTTGCGCGCTTCCGGGTATGCGGGAAAATTCGCCGGACTGACCGGAAGATTTACCGGATCAGATAAATGGCGGGATCTTTTCTCCCAAAGCACCAGACACCTTTGTATGATCAAAAACAGGCTGCCCCACTGGCACAGGCAGAGAAAAAGTCCATACCACGGCAATGTCGGAAAGATCCGGTAAAAAAAAGCAATAAAAACACTAATAGGATATAACATCTGAATGTTATATCCAGTCGGTGTGCCGGTCAAAACCCCGGCCAGTATATCCTTCATCAGCACATCATCATTCAAGGCATAATAGTAGTCTGCCCCAAATGCCGTCAGTATACACAACACGGCTGTCACTGCCAGTGCAAGTACACCGGAAAGGGCAGGTCTGCCCTTCTTCGTCCGGCCTGCCAACATCATACGCCATAAAACTCCTTTATTTTCGAAACGATATAATCTACCTGTCCCTCTTCCAGTCCATAGTACATCGGAAGTCTGGCAAGTCTTTCACTCTCTTTGGTCGTGTACTTGTCCTCTCCATGGAATCTGCCGAATTTCTGTCCTGCCGGCGCCGTATGCAGCGGAATATAGTGGAACACGGAAAGAATACCATTCTCTTTTAAGAAAGTAAGTAACCTTGTTCTCTCCTCCAGATCCTTTGCCTTGATATAGAACATATGCGCATTGTGCACGCATTCCTCTGGAACTGCAGGCAGCTCCAGAATACCACGCTCTTTCAAAGGCGTCAGAAGCTCCCAATACTGCTTCCACCTTGCAAGCCTCGCATCGTTAATGACATCTGCCAGCTCAAGCTGCGCCCAGAGATATGCTGCATTCATATCGCTTGGCAGGTAGGAAGACCCGTAGTTGACCCATGTATACTTGTCAATCTGTCCACGGAAGAATTTGCTGCGGTTGGTTCCCTTTTCCCGCAGGATTTCCGCATCCTCTACATATTTTTCATCCCGGATTAAAAGGGCTCCGCCTTCCCCCATACTGTAATTTTTTGTCTCATGGAAGGAATAGCATCCAAAATCTCCGATTGTACCAAGCGCTCTGCCCTTATAGGTTGACATAATTCCCTGCGCCGCATCTTCAATCACAGTCAGATTATGTTTCCTTGCAATTTCCATAATCCGATCCATCTCACATGCCACACCGGCATAATGTACCGGTACGATGGCCTTTGTACGCTCCGTAACCGCATCTTCAATCAGATTTTCATCCATATTCATCGTATCCGGACGGATATCCACAAATACCACCTTTGCACCGCGAAGCACGAAGGCATCCGCAGTCGATACGAAAGTATAGGCCGGCATAATGACCTCATCCTCCGGTCCGATTCCCGCAAGCAGAGCCGCAAGCTCTGTCGCATGGGTGCAGGAAGTGGTAAGCAGTGCCTTTTTTGTGCCGGTACGTTCCTCAATCCACGCATTGCATTTTTTAGTAAATTCACCGTCACCGCAGATCTTCTGATTTTCCACAGCCTGACGGATATAGTCCATTTCTTTTCCGGTATACGGCGGTACATTAAAACAAATCATCGTGTAAGCTCCTTTCTGTCAAAGACCAGAATATCCCCAAACCACTCCGTCTGACAATATCCGTTTTCTTCTATAAACTGCTGCAGAAGCACATATTTCTCTTCTGCCAAATCCTCTTCGTCCAGTCCTGCATTCACTAAAATGACCGGGTATTTTCCCGCATCCGCATCCGCATAGAGCTTCTGCATATCCGCACGGTAATCATACATGGCATAGGTATCCAGATCCGGCCAGGCACTGCCGATTGCGGTTCCTGCCTTCAGATAATAGGGGAATGCCGGAATATTGCCGTAGCATACCAGTTCTCTTCCCCCGCCATAGACCGCATAATACTCGGTCAGTCTTTCCATCACGTCTGCCTTTTCGCTGGTTGTTTTTATCCCTCTTAGTATACCATTATTTTCAATTTTTGCATCCCTTTTTTGCTCCGGTGATCCGTCTCCAAAGGTAAAGACCGCTCCAAACAGCAAAATCTGCACCGAAAAGAACAGAAAATAGACACCCGCTACAGCTCTTGCCGGAAATTTCATTCTCTTCAAAAGTTCAGTTCCCCAAAGCAGAGCAAAGGGCAGTACCAGAAAAAGATTGTTCATAACCGGATAACTGCGGTTGTTGCTGCCAAGTGGCGTCACAAAAATGACAAGCAGCACAAGCGCCGCGAGAAGTCGTTCCTCTGTCCCGCTGTTCTTTCGAAACAGACGGTATATGCCAAGTCCGATCGCCGAAACGAGAATCAGTATCGTGGGCCAGAACATCGCCCCATAGGAATAATAATTAAAGCTGAACATGGCATGTCCCCAGAAATAGCGGTAAACAAGCACCATCCCCGCTAAAAACACGACCTTCTTCATCCCTTCAAACCGCCCCGGCAGAATCCGAAACAGCACATATCCTACCGCCATATAAACCAACAGGAGCAAAAGCCATTTACACCCTCCAAGGTAATCGGAAAACGGGCCGGTCAGCATTCCCCATACCGAATAACGGGCGCCGCTCTGCTCCATCGAAGACATTCCGGTCAGCATATGTCCATACGCATCCAGACCATAACCTGTACAAACGATCAGAAAAATCAGAAAAAATCCGGCTGCATAGCCGCCAAAACACCAGAGGGTATCCTGAAATGCCCGCTGCAAAAATCCTGACATTTTCTGTCCTTCTTCACTGAATGCCTGGCCCATGCTGCCGTCCTTCGCCGCATCTCTTTTGCTGCCAGAAAGCCATGCCGCATACCAGACAAGCAGGATAAACGCCGTTTCTGCCAGATTGGAAAAACGTACAAACACATTGATGCCAAGAAACACTCCTGCTACCGAAAGAAACCATTTCCGGCGCTTTACCAGTCCGATGTACAAAAAGATCAATGCTGCAAGCACCAGAACATAAGTCAGATAATTATATAAAATTACGGTCGGACACCAGCAAAGGCTGACTGCCAGTACTTCTCCCACAAATGTCAGGACAGCTCCGGCTTTCTTATAACAGAAAAAATATGCCGCCACAGCCATTACACTGATTAAAACCGAGGTATAAAGATTCATGCCAAGCAGCGTATCTCCTCCCGGAAGCCACATAAAGAACCGCCCCAGACAGTTTGCCAGATAGGTCGCCAGCTTCCAGGTTATTCCCAAATTCTCATAATCCGCGTAATTATTCAGGCTATAGCCGATATCCGCATAATCCACGCCTTCATTTGCATTCCAAAAAGGCAGTACAAACAACACTACCGGAAACAGTCCCTTTGTTACGATCTTGCTTTGGAAAAGCCTTGAAAAATATGTCCGAATATCCATTGTCTCACCAACTCCACTAAAATTCCTGCCGCAAATAAAGCAAGTACCGCGATAACCACACCGGTCAAAAAGGCAGGTGTTCCCTGTAATATGTCCGCTCCAAGCCACTTTGGCCACAAATAACGGACGGCTTCATTTTCATGCAGCAGATAAATACCAAAGGTACAGGATGCCGTCCTTAGGATAAGCTTCGAAAGCTTTTCCGATGTGATCCTTATTTTGCCGAAAAAGACAAATAATGCGGCTGCCGAAAGCAGACAAAGTATATGATTATAATGATAAGTACCGGTCAGAAAATCTCCCAACCGTCCTGTTCTTTGAAAGATCATCCGGTAACAGCACATCAGACCGAAAATTGCCATGCTGCAGCTCAGATAGATAATTCCCCCATGCTTTTCCAAAAACGGAACACCATACAGCCGTATATATGCCGCCGTCAGAAACAGACACAAAAACCAGACCGCATCATAACCGCCCGTATCCATCGGCCAGTTTACCGGTAGCAGGCTTTTGCTGACGGAAAAGATCAGTAACGCAAGCACGAGAATCTGTTCCAGCTGTTTTTTTGGAATGTTTCGCACTGCCTTTCCCAAAAGCGGTGCAAACAGATATAGGACTACGTAAGCCGTAGCAAACCAGTAGTGCTCTCTCAGTACCGGAAAGACCCATGTTAACAGACGTTCCAGATAGATTTCCTCCCGCGGCAGAACACCTGTCAGAAAAAGTACTGCCGGAACCCCTATGGAATAAAATGCAATCTGAAGCCAGAGTTTTAAAAGTTTTGATACCCGAAAGGATGAATCCACCAGAAAATAACCACTGATTAACACATAAACATCCACTGCCACTACACAAAATGCTTCGGCAAACCATGCCAGATAATCCGGCAACACAAACGGCTCTTTTCCATCGGTTAAAAATCCACCCTTACCCAGATAATGCAGGGTAATGACCATTGCCATTGCCAGAATGCGCAACAGCTCATAGTTGGTTTTTCGCCCGGTATGTTCTTTCTGCATGGTCGCTTCCTCCTGTTGATTGTTTCTCAGTGATTATTTTTTTGCATCTGCCATTCTGAAACAGCAGAATCGCAGCCCTATCCGATCCGGTAGACACGAATACAGTAACGGCAGTCTGAAACCTCCGCTTCAAAGGTTCCTTCTAACGTCCATCCAAGCTCCTCTGCATTTTCGACAGGAACTCCCGCAAAAACATATTCACATCCAAGCTCCTTAAGCTTTCCTGTATCCACACGAAGCTCTTTAATGCTCACACCGCTGTCCTTTTCAAAATAATATTCCTGTCCCAGCTGTGCACTGAACAGATAGCAACGGTTTCCCCAGTCATCAAAGTACTGTTTTAATGCAGCATCCTTTTCGAGCTCATCTGCAATCACTTCCCGGAAAGCATGTTTATAGGACAGCTCATAATTATTGGAATACCCGTCTACCGTATAAAAGCCGTTATACGCTGCCACTGCAGGATTTAATCCCACACATGCCACCCGGTATTCCGACTGTTCTTTCTCAATAAAAGCGGCGATCTGCGCAAAGATCTCCGGTCCGTAATATTTTTCCCAGGTAACCGCATGGGATGTGGACGGAGAGAGAAGCTGCCGCACATTTTTCTTTAAATCGCTCTGCCAGAGTACCGTAAGAGCCGAAATTCCAAATAAAATACCTGCTGCCACCCTGCCGGATAAAGCGATCCAGTTCTGCTTTCCCCCACTCTGTTCCTTTCTTCTTCCGGTCAGAAACAAAGCAGGCAGAAGCTCGCACAGCATACCAAGCATTACATACCAGAGCACCGGATAAAACCAATAGATACGGTCCAACTGGAAATAAACAAAAAAACCTCCAAGCTTCTGCCGGAATGTCACAATCGCTTCTGCATGGAATGCTCCGTAAAACAGTGCAATGAGCACTGTTGCTGCAAAACAGCTGCTTAATATCCGGTACTGTCTTTTCTGTTTTTTTGCTAATTTTTTATATTTAACCGCTCCCCAGAGAAGTCCGGCAAGTACCGGCAGGATCATCCAGCTGTGAAAGGAAGGCGCATGTCCCGAACCGTTTACAAACAGATTCCATGCTGTCTGAAAAAAGGGCTGTGCATGCAGTACATATTCCGACTTATGGCTGATCTGGGTCTCTCCGATTCCAAGCACCTGTTGTACCAGATCATGATTGATAAACAGATACAGCATGGTAAGGAACAGGATACTGAAATATGTGCTTCCATACTGTTTCCGCTTTTTCGTGCAGCATAAAAAAATACCGTACACCCAAAGACACCCTGTCACCGCAAACCCGATCAGAACAAAGGAAGAAAGCGGCACATACAGACAAATCAGCAAAAGCGGCAGCAGACTCACACTGTCCTTCTGCTCCTTTGACCGCTTTCCGCTCTCCTCATACAACTGTATAAATGCCCACAGCAGCATAGGGATTCCCGCCACGCTGAGTCCATACACGGAATAAAAAGGAAGAAACGAAAAAACTCCGGCGGTCACAAAAGCGGTCCACTGATTACAGTCCAGCTTTTTCAACAGTGCATTCATACCTAAAAATGCAGTAACTGCCACAATCACCTGATTGATCAAAAACGCCGTCAGAGGTTTTGTCACGCGGTAAAGCAGTACCGTCAGAACCGAGGGGGGGAACAACGCCGCACGGTGGATGCCTCCCATATATTCAGCAATCCGTTCACTGCCCGAAAAAAGATATTCCGCTCCGTAAATATAGGTGAAAATCTCTCCATCCAACTGATCTCCCACTAAGATTACGCTGCCCTCACGTAAAAGAAATGCGGGTAAGAAACTGACAAGCAAAAGAAGCACGCCTGCTATATTCAGTTTTTTCTCTGAAATCTTCTGCATAGACATTCTGCAATCCTCTCTGCACCTTTTCCATCGGTCACATTCTTCATGCTTTCCGCAATGCGGTTACGCAGCTGTTCATCCTGTTCGATCCTCCTTACGGCCTGATATAACCGTTCGAGTACCTGCTCCGGTTCATCTGCAAAATTTCCGCAACCGATCATTTCCGTTTTTTCTTTAAAATAACGTGCCGGAAGCTCCTGATTTTCCACAAAATGAAAATAGACTGTGGGAACCTGCACTGCACACAGCTCATACAGCGTACTTCCTGCTGCAGATACCGCAAGATCACACTGTTCCATCAATTCCGCCATCTGTGTCACATTTTCATGGATTATGATATTCGGATACTTTCCGGAAAGCTCCTGCAAATATTCACGGAATGTATGAAAGGCTCCACTGACTACATGATAGCGGATGCTGCTCTTTTCCCTGTTGTCTGCATGATCCGTTCTGTTTCCGGCATGATTTACTTTTGCTGCCAGACGCTCTGCCAATTGTCCTGCTACATTATAAGCATCCGCTCCTCCTGTCGTAATCAGGACGTCCGTCACCTGCTTCTTCGGTATATGTTTTGTATCCGCAAACTCCTTGCGAAGCGGTGCATAAGTGCTTCCCAGCAATAACAGAATCTTTTCCTGTCCTGCTGCCGTTTCGCTGTCACCTGTTTTCCGATTTCCGGGATACAGTCTGTCATAGGGCATGTCCGGTCCGTAAATATTATAGTTGATCACACAGTCTACAGGCCAGTATTCTTTGCCGTAATCGTCCAGATACACCAGACAGGCAGCTTCCTTCAATGCCTCTGCATACTCCTGCGTCAACGCATAGCTGTCCAGCAAAAGAACAGCTTTACGGCATTCCTTTTGCAAAAGTTCCCGAAGCTTCGGGATTTCTTCCATCGGCTTCTGATCATCCGAATACAGAACGATACATTCATATCCCCGGCTCTTCGGCAGAACCGTACCACTTTCATCCGCAGTCAAAAAGACTACTTTCTGATTTCTTTTGACCAATTCATCTGCTATGGACAGGCAGCGCATCTGATGACCGACACCAATCTGACTGTTACCGTCCGCCCGGATATAAATTGTCTGTTTTCCGCTGTTTTCCTGCAAATCCTGTCTCCTGATCTCTGTATGTGCCATTCTGGTAACGTCAATTGTTTTCATGAAGCAGCCTGTACTTTAATTCCGCCAGTTTCCAGTCTACCTCATTGTCGATGTCCTGTACCTCTAACTCCGACAAAATAAGCGGATAAGTATTCGGCATCAGAATGACCCTTTCCTCTAAAAACCGTTTGGTGTCCACACAATAGAACTGTCCGCAGTCATGATAATACGGTTCTAAATCCTGCGACCGCTTCGGCATGTTTTCCGGCCACTTCGGCACCAGATGTTCGTCCTGTATGACCACACAGCGCTGGGGTGGAAAGGAAAAGCTGACGACCGGCATAACGCTGTCCGGCTTTTTCTCTTTTAAAATCTCCATACCTTCCTTTAAGCGTTGTGGTGTAATAAACGGTGCGGTCGGATAGATACAGCAAAAAGCTTCAAATTCCCTGCCCCGCTTCTGATACTCCTCTAATACCTCCAGAATAACATCCGAAGTCGTTGCAAAGTCGTTTGCCGTCTTTTCGCTTCGAAGAAACGGCACACTTGCTCCGGCATCCTTTGCAATCTGCGCAATTTCCTCATCATCGGTGGATACCATGACTTCATCGAAAATTCCGGACTTTAATGCCGCTTCAATGGAATATACGAGCATGGGCTTTCCCAGAAAAGGCTTGATATTTTTGCGTGGAATGCGCTTGCTGCCTCCGCGGGCTGTAATAATGGCTATTGTTGACATAAGTTTATCCTCTCTGTCTGATACTGTGTTTCGTCTTTCCCCAGATAAGCTCTCACTACTTTCTACAATTTTCCACGATCTTTTCTACTGCATGGATGACATCTTCCACATCCTGATCGCTCATCGCATAATAAAGCGGCAGCGTAATGATTTCTTCATACAGCTTCTCCGCATTTGGGCAAAGTCCTTTTTGATATCCCAGCTTTTCATAATACGGGAAATAATAGGTCGGGATATAGTGTACATTGCAGCAGATGTTCTCTGCGCCCAGTGCATCAAAGAACTGTCTGCGATCTATCTTCAGTTTTTCCGGACAAATGCGCAGAATGTAAAGATGTCTGGTCGTATCGGATTCCGGAATTTCCTGCTGTACTATGATTTCCGGCAGCTTAGCAAATGCCTTATTATAACGCGCCACAATTTTCTTTCTCCGCTCGCTGAAAAGGGGCAGCTTATTTAACTGGCTGATAATCAGTGCCGCCTGCATATCCGTCATACGGTAATTCATACCAAGGGCAATCTGCTCGTAATACCACGGACCGTCCACAACATGCTCCATTAAGTCTTCCTTTCGGGTAATGCCATGAGACCGGTAAAGCAGAGCCTTTTCATAGTATTCCTCATTGTTGGTCAGAATGGCGCCGCCTTCTCCTCCGGTAATCGTCTTGACCGGATGAAAACTGAACGTCGTAATATCCGCAACAGAGCCGACCGGTTTTCCTTTATAACGTGTGCCAATCGAATGTGCCGCATCTTCAATCAGAACAATGCCTTTTTCATGACACATGGTAAGCAGTTCGTCTGCCTGCACTGCCTGACCCGTATAGTCAACAGCTACGACCGCCTTTGTTTTCTCTGTAATATGTGCTTTTACAGATGCCGGAGCAATATTGTAGGTCGCCGGATCAATATCTGCAAACACCGGTCTGCCACCGCAGTACAAAGCGCAGTTTGCAGAAGCCGCAAAAGTAATGGGAGTCGTAATAATCTCATCCCCTTCTCCCACACCCGCAATCTGACAGGCAATATGTAATGCCGCCGTATCATTGCTGACCGCCACCGCATATTTTGCCCCCGTAATTTCACAGAGCTTTGCTTCTAATTCTGTAATCTTCGGACCACAGGTCAGATAATCGCTCTTTAACACATCGGTCACTGCCTGAATGTCCGCCTCGTCAATGTACTGATGTCCATAAAATAATTTGGTATCCCTTACGGGAGTTCCTCCGTCAATCGCCAGTTTTTCCATACTGCCTCCTTCTCGCATACAGCTTCCAATTCAGAAACAGGCAGCATACGGGAACCTTATCTTCTATATGGTCCACCAGCCTGCTGCCCTCTTTTCCGCTTTTGCTCTATTTACACTCTTGTGTTACATTTTCTATACTTCCGGTTTATATCTGCTGTCTGTACATTCTGCTATTTTTCCAGTTCAACGGTCTTTAACAGCTCTTTGATTTCCTCTACCGTAAGCCACCAGTCATTATTGCCGGAGCTGTAGGAGAAGCCTTCCGGCACTTTTTTTCCGGTCGGAACCGCTTTCTTTGACTCACTCCATACCATCTGCGGATAGACGATGAAATGCTTGTCGTATTCATAAGTGGTCAGGGAATCTTCCACGGTAACCATAATCTCATGAAGCTTTTCACCCTCACGGATGCCTACCTCAGGCATCTTGCAGCCCGGCAGCATCGCCTCGGCAAGATCGGTAATCTTAAAAGAAGGAATCTTGGAAATAAAGGTCTCTCCACCCTTTGCTTCCTCTAATGCTTTAATAACCAGTTCAACACCCTGTTTCAAGCTGATCCAGAAACGGGTCATACGGTAATCCGTAATCGGCAGCTCTGTACCGCCGTTTTTGATAATATTATGGAAAAACGGAATAACCGAACCACGGCTTCCTGCCACATTGCCGTAACGCACGATGGAAAAGCTGATGTCCTTGCTTCCCGCATAAGCATTCGCCGCAATAAAGAGTTTATCGGAAACAAGCTTTGTTCCGCCGTATAAATTGACCGGATTGACCGCCTTGTCTGTAGACAGCGCAACGACCTTCTTCACATTCTTATCCAGTGCCGCTTCAATGATATTCTGTGCGCCATGGATGTTGGTCTTGATTGCCTCGTTCGGATTGTATTCACAAGCCGGAACCTGCTTCATGGCTGCCGCATGGATCACATAGTCCACGCCTTCAAATGCACGCATCAGTCTCTCTTTATCCCTGACATCACCGATAAAGAAACGCAGCTTCGGCGCATACTCCTTAAATTCATTCGCCATCATCCACTGCTTGAATTCATCACGGGAATAAATGATGATCTTTTTGGGATTATAGTGAGTCAGGACATATTTGGTAAAACACTTTCCAAAAGATCCTGTACCACCTGTTACTAAAATCGTTTTATCATTTAACATTCTAAGAACCATGCCTTTCCTTCAAACTGCTATCATACTATCAAAAAATTCCGAAAAAGTCTACTGGTTGAGAAATTTATGTCATGAATTTGTAACAATTCAGCCTCCTTTGTGCAATAAACCGCATCTATTCCATCCCTTGGCTGCCTGTTCAATATCCTCCACAGAAACAACTCAGTCAGCTTGTTTTTCTAATGGAATACGAAAATTCTTAAAACCCGACACGTCGGTTCCTATCGGCATCCATGCCGAGGAACCTGATTCGGACATCCTTGTCCGAATCACGCTTTGTTTCTTAGTATTCCATAAGAAAAACTACGCTACCTGCGTAATGTCTCTGCAGAGGACACTTGACAGGCAGCCAAGGAACAACCCGGATGCGGGTGCTTTCACAGAAGAAAGCTGAATTGTTACTGTGTTATTCCAAAAAACTGCTATTAACCCGCAGACTTTTTCCTTCTGGTGCGCCACCTGCGGTATGCCCATAATGCCCTGTAATACATCAAAAACAGCAGGCTGCTTTTTAACTGGCAGTCAATCATCCGCTTCTGCTCTGCATCCGTTTTTTCCAGATAATAGGGATTTTTACGAAAATCCGGGAACTCTTTCAAAATTCCAGCCTTCATTTTGTTGAGATAGGACAGCTTCGATGGACGAACGCCTGCTACATAAGTAAACAAAGTGTTTACATAATATAATTCTGTAAACCGGTACTCAAGAGGTACCTTGAACCGTTCATAAAAGCCGTGCTGCTTAAACTGATCCACCAGCATTTGTCCGGTTGCAAGCCTGTCATTACATTTTCCTTCGCTGATGTGGTGTACTGTGGACACCTCATGCTGATAATAATAGTAAAGCGGCTCGTCCACCTTCTCAAAGTGCTTAAAATGCAAAAGCCAGACCGGTGCTGCACAATTATCCTCGTAAAATACTTTTTCAGGGAAATCCAGGTGGTGCTGCCGGATCACCTCATGTTTATAGATTTTTACAACCATACTTCCCGGTTGCAGGATCAGCTTTCCATATTTTTCAGCATCCAGTACTCCGGTCTGCTCCATAGTATTATTCTGTACAATCCGTCCGATTTTCATACTGTGTTCATACGTGATATGATAATCGCATCCCACCACATCCGCTCCGGTCTGTTTTGCTTTTTCTAAAAGCTTTTCATACATATCCGGTGCAATCCAGTCGTCACTGTCGATAAATCCAATCCATTCGCCACAGGCTTCCTTCAGCCCCAGATTCTTGGCTCCGCCCTGTCTTCGGTTTTCCGGCGAATGTACCGTTTTCACCCGGTCAGGATACTTTTCGGCATATTCACGCAGAATATCCATGGAATGGTCCGTGGAGCAGTCGTCCACTGCTATGATTTCATAGTCCGATATCGTCTGGTTCAGCAGAGAATCGAGACAGTAATTCAGTTTTCCTTCTGCGGCCATGTTGTAGACCGGTACAATAATGCTTAATTTTTTCATAGTGATGTCCTTACCGGTCCCTCGTAATCTTCCCGTTTTCCACGCGGTATACCTCATCACACTTTTCGATCGTCTGCAGTCTGTGTGCAATGATGATCATGGTCTTGCGACCGTGTAGTCTGTTGATGGAATCCATAATGGCAGCTTCCGTATCATTGTCCAGTGCAGAGGTTGCTTCATCTAAAATCAAGACCTCCGGATCATTATAAAGTGCTCTCGCAATACCGATTCGCTGTCTCTGACCACCGGAAATACGGATGCCGCGTTCACCGACTCCGGTATATTCTTTGTCCGGCAGAGAATTTACGAATTCGTCAAGCTGTGCCTCCTTTAAAGCGTACCACAACTTTTCTTCGTCGATTTCCTCTTCTTTGACACCGAATGCAACATTTTTACGGATGTCCGCATCCAAAAGAGAAATCATCTGTGGAATGTAACCGATGTTTTTCAGCCATTCCCTGTAATGCTCCATGACATTCACACCGTCGGCGCAGATGGTGCCGCTCTTTAATTTTAAAAGTCCGAGAATAATATCCACAACGGTGGTTTTTCCGGCACCGGAGCCACCCACAATACCGATGGAACTGCCGACCTTGATCGTCAGATCCGCATGGTCAAAAATCAGCTTTTCCGTATTCGGATAAGCATACGTAATATCCTTCAATGTAATTTCTTTTGTAACAGGCAGCTTTTCTTTTACATCCACCGCATAGGAAAGATCCGTATTTTTCTCGCTGATATCCTCCACCAGATTATCACTGACATTCATAAAAAACGGCTCACAGTAAGCCATCTGGGTCAGCTGGTTGTTGATCCGGCTGGCTGACGGCATGAGACGCATGGCTGCCACTGCAAAGGCACCGAGCACCGGAAGCATATCTCCCACATTGTTACCCGCTAAAATCATAAAAAGCATATAGGCTACCATGCCCGCAATACAGACTGTCTCAATCAAAAGCTTAGGTGAATTGCTGAACAGGCAGAAGCGCTCCATCGCCTTGATAAATCCCTCGCCCTGCTTCATGTATTCATCAATAAAATATTGTTCCTTTCCGGTAACCTTCACTTCCTTAATGCCGGTAACCGCCTGTGCAATCCACTGGTACATGGAAGCCCCATAATCCTGATTTTCCTTTCCGGTACGGTTCATGATCGGCTTGATAACCTTTTTGATTACGATCAGCGTCAGCACTAACAGACTGGCGATCACAACCGTCATCAGGGCATCCAGACTTAACAAAATAACGCCCAGCGTCACAAACACGATTGCCTCGGACATCACCTGTAAAAGCGCCAGAATCAGAGCATACATGTTATTGACATCCGCCGCGATGCTTCGCTGGATGGTTGCCGTATCCGCATTTAAAAAGTATTCATAATCCTTTTTAATATAGCTGCGCAACAGCCTCTGCGCTGTATAAAACTGATTCGTATGTACAAAGTGATACAACCGCTTCTGCATAAAAAACAAAAACAGATTTTTGCAGATAAATGCCAGAATCAGAGCCACCATAACAACGACCGTGAACTGTGTAATGCTGTGCATATGCAGTCCGTTATACAGGTCTGCCACAATGCCCTCACCCTCAATGGCCTCCGGTGTCAGCACCACCTGAATGACCGGAACGACTAATGTAATGCTGGCACTTTCCAATACCGCACCGATCAGCATCAGAAAAACAAGCACTGCCATCTGCCGTTTCTGTTTCCGGTTCATAAGTTTCATCAGTTTTTTGTATATTCTCATATCGGATTTACCATGCCTTTCCGCAGTCTTTCCTCCAAATTTTCTGCCTCTGCGCTTTTTCACCACATAAAAAACGCATTAAATAATCTCATTGTAAGTATGATTTTCCTTCGGTTCATAACGATCCCAGTAGGAAAAGCCAAGATTGATCTTTTCATCCACAAAATCCATCGTGTCCATCGCTGTCGTTACAAAAGATACCGCCCGTTTGAAATGAATGCCCGGCAAAAAATTTAACACCTCAATCGGGAACTTTCCTTTTAACACCGTACAATCCGGTCTGAGCGCCGCATAGTCAATCGTTTCCCTCGGATGGGGCTTGATAACCACATGGCAGCCATCACTGTATTCTCTTATAACATCATCGCACATTTTCTTGCGGATTTCTTCATCCCACGGCTGCGGCTGAGTCAGATAGAGCATACAGCCGGCATCCGCCTTATCACCGAGCTCCCGCATCAGCTCATCCACATCCGGTATGAAAATCTTAGTAATTATCTTCTTCTGTTCCTCATTCAAATTCAACTCTAACGGCTTTCTCGGTACTTCGATGTATTTATGAAAATCATATTTTAAACAGGAGCGGTCATTGATTTCCATATCAAGACAGTACTTTCCGTAACCGTTCTGCATAAAAATAATATTCTTCGCCGCAAGCCACGCCTTGATTTCAAAATGTCCTCTGTTCTCATAGCGGGCACCGTCCAGATTTTTCAGACAGTCCAACCCGTCCTCCAGCGCATGATAATAAATCTTTTTATAGCTAAGATAATGTCCGATCGGATCCCAGTCGCAATAAACATAAATATCCTTATATTCCCTAAAATCAATATCGATATAAGGCTCCATCAGCTTCGGAAATTTTTTCGTATAAATAATGCGGTTGATCATATGCCATACAACATTATTATGAGATTTCTTGTATTTAGCAAGCTGCGGAAATTCCGTATCCCTTTTTTCCACAAACGTGTGCACTTTCGCAAAAACGCCGCTCTTTTCCAGCTGCTCCTTTAACCCCGTAAAATCTGTGGACAGAGTACTCAGAGCAATTTCTGCCTGTCCCTGTTTCTCCTTCGGAAGATTAAACTCCTTTAAAAGCGTCACGTATACGTTATAAAAGGTATGGCATACATAAATGCGTTCCTTGGTCTTTTCCATGTTCTTCTGCTCCTTACTCACTGCTTTCTAAACGCTGCAAGTTTTCCCTGAATTTTATTGGCAAGTGTATACCGGTTAAAAGGTCTCTTTGCCCGTACAATGCCAAGCATCTGCGCCGCTCTCTCTGCATCCGGAAAGGCTCCGTGCTTCTCATAATAATAAAACATCCTTACAAATCCTGTCTTTTTCTCGCTCGGTATATGCCAAATCGCAACCGGATTGGAAACCGTTACCGTGGATACCAGATAAAATTCTTCTGTCCAAAAACGATAGATATATGGTGCGGCATTCACAATACTTCCAAACTGCGCTGCTGCAATGGACCAGACCGTCTCATCTCCGGTCCTTTCCGAAACATTATAACCGCTGTCCCGCATTGTATTATAAACCCGCAGACAAATTTTGACAAATTCCTGTAATTCTGTCCGCCTTCCACAGATAAATTCCCCGCCGTAATGGACTATATTGCTCTTGCCCTCCGGGTAAAGTCTATGATAATCCTCCATGATCAGCTGTCTGTCATGATGGTTCAGGGAATGTCCGACACCATAGAGGAGCACTCCGTAATCCGCTTCCTTCCACAACTCCTCATAGGATTTCATGGTGATCGTATCGGCGTCCATTAATAAAATATGCTCATACGCTGTCTGCCCGGTCAGATAGTGCAGCGCACAGAGCTTAAAGAAAGCAAGTGACCAGCAAAACTGTTTCGGCATTACAAAAATATCATACGGTATTATCCGAACCTGTATTTCATGTTCTTTAAATAACATCTGGTATTGTTCTGGCAAATCCGCATTGGTGACAAGCATCACATCATCCTGCGGATTCTGAATCCTGGCAGACTTTAAAGACACAAAAATATTTTTCATATAAATATCCAGAAGCTTTTGGTCTGTCTTTCCTCCCATCTGCATGGAAGTCAGGTAATCCTCTTTAAATGCAAATGCGTTACAGATTACGTTTTTCATACTACCACCGTCTTTCCTGTTATTGTCTGCCATCCTGCATGCAGTATTCATATCCTTTCCGCGGCGCAATGATTTTTGCAGGACTTACCGGACCTTCCTTTTCATAGCGTACCTGCCCACGTAAAATGCCCTCACACAGCCGAAGCAGACATTCCGCTGCATTCCGTGGATTCCAGAATCTCTCAATCGTTTGATAGGCATTTTCTCCCAACCGCTTTCGGAGTTCTGCATCCTGCACCAGTTTTTCCACAAGTGCTAAAAATCCCTCCAGATCGCCTTCTCTGTAAACCATTCCATTCACGCCATGCTGTATCAAAAAAGGTGCGGCTCCCACTGCACTGTCTGCAAGCACTGCGCATCCACTGTTCATCGCCTCATTTAAGACTGCCCCCCAGCCCTCCAGATGGTTGCTCGTAAACAGAAAAATATGGGAACGCTCCATCTTATCGCGCACCTCCTGTGGCTTCTTATAGCCCTCCAGAGCTACTACGCCCGACAGTCCTTTTTCCACAATCATCCGTTCAATTTCGGACCTTTTTTCTCCATCACCGATCATGGTTAGTTTGAAATTAAATCCTGTTTTATTTAATCTTTCTGCTGCCAGAACCGCATATTCCGGATGCTTTAATTCCAGAAACCTTCCCGCCCACAGAATATTTACCTGTTTGGTCTGCTTTGCGTTTGGAAGCAAATCTTTCTCTATTTTCTTCTGTTCCGGGAAATAACCCCATTTCAGCATTTTTCCGGGATAAGCTCTTACAATATGAAAATCCGATGCCACATAAGCTCCGCTGCATAGAAGATAAACATCCTCTTTTCTATAACGCGTGTGATCATGATATTTCTTTCGAAGCCCTCTCGGCGAGACTGCTTTCCATTGTCCCTCCCGGTATAATCTTTCACTGTAGCGTATGACCGGAAGCCCGGCTCTCAGTCTGGGCTCTACAATATCTTCCCGCTCCGTCCCTCCAAATACTACAATATCACTTTCCAGTATCAGCCGTTCACATTCTTCCTTCTGCTCATAAAATAACATAAGATATGGAATCGTATTCACATCCACACCCCAGCCCATGCTGACACGTTCCTCTTCCATCGGCTCCGTCTGGATAAAATGATAACGCTCTCCGAGACGTTCAAACATCTCGTTGGAAAACGGAATCTGATGATGGTTAATATAGTTCGAAACAAAAGTAACCTTCGGTACATAGCTCCGGCTCTCCGCAGATTTTTCGTCCCGTTCTGCGGACGGATGTGCAATTGTCCCATAAATCTGCAAAAGAGTCTGGTAATTCTTCTCCGGGTCATGCAGCTGAAAGGCTCTCTTTCTTGCCGCCTGATGTGTTTTCTCGACCAGTCTGGTATCTGTAAAATATCGTCTCAGACAACGGATCAGACCGTCTGTATCCGTTGTTTCATAAAAAAGACCTTCCTGTTCATCCGTAAAGAGGCTGCGTACACCGCCGCAGTCGCTGCTGACAACAGGCACACCGAGCATCAGTGCCTCTCCTATCGAATTGGGTGAATTTTCAATGGCTGACGGAGACAAGAAAACATGACTTTTCAGATATTGTTCCTTCATCTGCTCTGCATCCAGTTTTCCCAGAAATTCAATCTGCTCTCCCAGCCCGTATTTTTGAATCAGCTCCAACAGATACTTTCCGTAGGAGGAAAGCTTGAGCTTTTCCTTCCATGTTGTATGCGCCGTAATCCGGTCTCCTGCCACACACAGCTTAATATCCGGAAATTCCTCCTTTAACTTAGCAAGCGCCGGCAATACATAATGAAGCCCCTTAATCGGATAATTTCCCTGACTCATGAAAATACGGTGCGGCACACAGGTCTCACAATTCCATTCGCCCTGATAAAAGGGCGCTCTTAATGTTTCTCCCATAAAATGATAAATCCGTTCCGGATTAATACTTTCTGTCAGCTTGTAATCCCAACCGGTGCGCCCCGTTACATGTTTTACCAGACGAAGCGCTTCTTTTTCAAAGCTGCCCCTTGCCTCGTACTTTCTCTTCTGCTCTTTCAGGGTGTCCTTCCGCACCAGATCCCGAAAATTCGGACGGTCGATCACATATTGAGGAAGATCCGCCATATAATAACGGCTATATTCAAAACAAAGCCCCTGAATGCCTACCAATACTTTAGAAACATCCGGTACGCTTCTTAACATAGCAAGGGTGTGGGGATACTCCGTTCCGAAAACATGCACCACATCCGGTTGAAATTCCGTTACGATCCGTCTAAGCTCTGCCTCCATTCCCGCATCATAATGATGGGCATCCAATGTATTTTCATGAAAGCTGAAATAGGAAAGCCCCTGGGTTTCTCCCTTGACCGGCGTTTCCTCTTTTCCTACCGGAAAGCATACCCCCAACGTCACTCTATTCTCTTTGTCCTGCATAATACGATCCGAAAGACCGGTCAGCCAGCCTTCCTTATTGCTGCATTCCCTGCCAAGGCTTTTCGCAATAACGGGAAGCATGATGTTGCATAGCCATAGAATGCGCATGGTTTGATTCTCCTTTCTGTGGTAGGGACTTTCATTTAAATATAAAACATAATTTTCAGATTTTAGCCGCGATACAACAGTTTCTTTAAACTATTATAAAATCCAGCAAGTTTCCTGTTTCTTGCGATTTTTGTTCGTAAAGGAGCCAAAGTTACTAACAGAATCAGACGGTATTTGAAAATCTGTGATTTAGTCATATATTTTTTTGTAATCTCTTTGTGCTCTCTGGCAGAAGTTTTTTGATTTTCTTCGGTTTCAGAAAAGCCGCCGCCCTCATAGGAGGCTACGGTTACAGGCAGGTATACAGGCACCGCCCCTTTTACAAAAAAGCTCCATAAAAAGTGTTCATAGTCAGCCCTCACGCGATAGCGGGTATCATATCCCCGCTCTGTAAAGAGGCTTCTGTCGTAAAAACAGCACTGATGACACGGCACATTCCGGTAACATGCAAAGGCGTCGATCTGCGGGTTTGAGCTTACCAAAGAATCTGTCAGCTTCTCATAAATATTCCCGTAAAAAATATTTCCCTGTAAAGTCTGCTCATGGATTCCTGCAGCAATCTGCGCTAACACCGTATCGTCATAAAAGCAGTCGCCGCAATTTAGAAACAGAACATAATCTCCCCTGCAGTAACGCACCGCCTGATTCATAGCATCATAAATTCCGTTATCCTCTTCCTCATATATCGTAAGCCAGTCTGCCTGTACTTCCTGTCTGAGTTGTTCGACGGAATGATCCTTCGAAAGCCCATCCTTGACAATGACCTCATAATCCTGAAAGGTCTGCCTGCGTATACTCTCTATCGTTTCCTTTAACCGCTCTCCTGCATTGAGACAAACCACTACAATACTGAATCTCATATGAATTACCATGTCCCTTCCAAAATCTAAAGGCTCCTGCCGGACTCAACTCTTCAAATCCCGCAATGCCATCCGGTTTTCTACCAGACCGTAAACTCAAACTTCGGTTCAAAAAACCACGTCTGATAGGGCAGAAGCTTAATCAGCTCATGATCCGCCGTCTGCAAAAAAGCAATAAAATATATGACAGCTGCCGCCATAATGACGTATCTTACAAGCTTGCGCTGCTTCTCGTCCGGTATTCTTTCTGTCACCATCGGAAGCAAAAAGACCTGTCCCACCGTCAGGTAATAACCGATACGTGATATTTCCGGTAAAAAAGAGCAGCACGTATAAAGCAGAAAAGCAATATAATTCAGATGAAAATAAAACCGTATTTGTGTATTCTCCTTCACACTGCTCTTATAATAAAACAGGGTAAGAAACAACACTGCACCGCACCGGACAATGTTGGTCACGCTTGTTCCCCCGTCTAGCAGGTCCGTATTTTCATAGGTTGGATACAAAAACAAAATGACCTTCATATAAAACGGTCCAAGCAAAAGCCCGCTTGCAATCGCCACACTCATAAGCGCCACAAACCATTTCTTCCATGGACACATGGCAATCAGATAGACCGGAATCACAATCAGAACCGACTTGTGCATCAGGGATGCCAGTAAGATCATACACATAAATTTCAAATATTCTTTGCGGAATACAAAACGTATCGATACCATCGTCAAAGCAATCGCCAGATAATAACGCACGGTATTCATACTTTGAAAATAGTAGCTGAAACACATAAAAAGGAAAAAGCTGAAAAAGAAATCCTCACTCAGATCATACAGCGCATACAGCATCAGTGCGATCGTAAGAAACGCAAATAACGCAAAAATGCTCAGATAGGTTTCTGAGCCAAAAACCGCCTGCATCAGGCGCACTATCCAGTTAAAACCTGCCTCAGTCGGCACATACTGATCTCTGTAGATCAGACGGAAAAACTCCAGATATCGCTTATAATCATTTCCCACTTTAAAACGACATGCCGAAACCAGAAACAAAATCAGAAAAATCGTAGCAAGACATGCCCGGTTCAAATACTGCTGTCTGGTCGTTCCGATCTGTTTTCTGCCATTTACAAATTCATTCTGCCCTGCAGCGTATGAATTTAACGCACTGCGGCTTTTTATCAACCGGGCAAGCCCGATTGTAAGCACCGCTACACATACATACAAAATCATTTACAATCCCTTTGCTTCCTTTATTCCATCACACATAAACCCATATGCTCTCTTCACCGGAATCTCATGGCACATAACACCTTTGTGGGCAAGCAGAAATCTCACCGCAAGCGGCTTGGCCAGTTTTCCGTACAAAAAGTGATACAACACGCCTCTGTCATGGAAAAACTTCTCATGATACCCTGAAAACCAGCTCGACTTTCCCCCGGCTTCCTCCCGTCCGATTGTAACCGGCACCTTAAACACCCGAAATCCTTTGGAAATACACTCCCTTAAAAACAGACTGTCCTCCCCGTTACTGTAACGTGCGCCGCCTCCAAACAGAAGCGAAAAGGTTACGCCTGCGGCATGAAGCTTCTCTGTGCGTACTGCAAAGCTGTAAGTCGGATAGCGTCCACAGTTATACTGATGTACCCTGCCGGGCTCCGTAATATGATAGGTCCTCCGCTCCTCACACACATCGATGTTAAAAAGGATCATATCCGCCTGCGGATTTTTTTCAAATTCCTGCAGCACCAGATTTTCATATCCTTCCGTATAGACAATATCATCATCGGAAAAAAGGCTGATATCGTGATCCGCACGAAGCAGCGCATTGTTTCTGCTCAGCCCGACTCCACGCTCCTTTAATGAATAGCACTTGATATTATATTCACCTTTGGAAAATTCCTCAAACGCAAAATGATCTGTCTGATTTATAATAATAGCATCCGATCCTATCCGCATCCGCTCTGCAAGTTCTTTTGCATCTGCATTCATCGCTGATACGAGAAGCTGTAATGTCATAACCGTTCCTGACCCTTTCTATGCCTCTTTCCGGCTTTCTCTTTCACAATGCTTTCCTCTACTGCTTCACCCTGCTATACCGGAAAGCGATAGTACGTCTCATATAGCCTTCCATTTACATCATATAATATAGCACCCGTTATCTTGCATCCCTGTTTTAACAGAAGACTGATTGCTTTATCCAACTGCTTTCCGCAATCCCTTCCGCTTTTCACCGCCAGAATCACGCCATCCGCTTCCCTGAGCTTTGCACAATTTTCCGGATGCTCCAAAATGCCTGCACTGCTCTTGCAGCCAAACTTTCCTGCAGCCTTTGCAACATGCTCGGTTTCCTTATCCCAAAGCGGTACAACAATCTGCTCTCCGCCTCCCAAATAGGAAAGGTTCTCCCTGCATTCTTTCAAGGCAAGATTCTGAATTTCTTTTCCTGCCATTTCCCGCTTTTTATTCTTTCTGGCAAAAACCACACCAAGTACAGGATAACCATAACGCCTTTCAAAGGTACTTTCCACATAGATTGAAGTATCCAGAATCATACGGAATATAAGTATCACCGTCATAAGCAAAATTCCGGCAATTCCGCCAAGGACAAACACCTTGAACGTATGCAGATCCACTGCCACAAGTTCCGTCTCCGATGACATAATGACAGAAATCTTTTCAAACTCCTCCATTTCGTTTCCAAAATGCAGGATCGATTCCTCCGTCGCTTTCTGAATGGCTCCCGTCTGCTCCGGATCATGTGTCGTTACGGTCGTGGTAATGATCCGGTAATCCGAGGGCTGTTCACAGAACACGGCATTTTTCACCGTTTCCTTATCATATCCCTCCGGCAGCAAAGACATTGTATAGTCCAGAATCGGATCCGATGCCGCCACATCATTCCAGGTCGCCGCATTGTAATAATCATATGCCCGGTCCCCGTTCTCATCCACGGTAAAATCAATATAATACCGGCTGACCGCCTCATATTCCCTTGCCGGTGCATAAACCACATGCCGCACCAGATAAATTCCTCCCGCCAGTGCGGAACAGAGAATTCCGGCTACTATGATATATCCGATTTTACGAACCAACAGCAGGAACGTCAGTCTAAAATCCATTCCTTCCTGCATCCATTCTTCCTGTGCCATATGTCATCCTTTCATCAAAAATCCTTCTGCTGCTCCTTCTGCTTCTTTAGTGCCGTAATCTGTTCTTCCTCCACACCCTCGGTGCTCTCCGGAATAAACAGAATCTTTAAGGTGAGCAGCATTAGCTTGATATCCAGCCATACTGTATAGTTTTCAATGTAAAATAAATCCAGTTTTAATTTATCGTATGGCGTCGTATTGTACTTTCCGTATACCTGTGCATAACCTGCCAGTCCTGCCTTCATCTTCGTACGATACGCAAACTCCGGCATTTCCTCCAGATACTGTTTTATAATTTCCGGACGTTCCGGTCTTGGACCAATAAAGCTCATTTCACCTTTAATAATATTAATTAACTGCGGCAGTTCGTCAATCCGCACCTTCCGGATAAACTTTCCGATCGGTGTAATACGGCTGTCGTTCTTGGATGCAAGACGTGCCACACCATCCTTTTCCGCATCTGTCCTCATACTTCTGAATTTCAGAATCTGAAATTCCTTCTGATCCCTGGTCACACGCACCTGTTTATAAAGTACCGGACCTCTGTCATACAGCTTGATGATAAGCGCGGTCACGAGCATGATCGGTGAAGCTGCCGCAAGCAGAATCAATGCACAGATCAGATCGATCGCCCGTTTCATAAAACGTTGTTCAAAGCTTAACACATATTCTCTCGTAAACAGAATCGGGGTATCGAACAGGTGAAGCTGATCGGCTCCCTTTACCAAAATGTCCGGTATTTTCGGCATAATGTAGACACGAATGGAATTTCCAAAACAGAATTTATAGAGCCGGTTTCGGATTTCCGCTCCGATATCCCAGAGTACGACTGCATCATATTCTCCCTCAATTTCCTGACACAGTGCCTCGTAACCCCTGTCCACATGCACGCATTTTTTTACACGGTATTTATCTTTCCTTGTTTCAAACTTATTCAGAATATCCTCAATCGGCCGGTCTCCATGGATGACCAGCAGATTTCTCGGCATGAAAATCCTTTTATAGATTGCTGCACTGATATTGGTCCAGACTACAATGACGATAGCATCCAGAAGCGTCATATAAAAAATATAGGATATATTCAGAAATTTACGTGTCATAAGACACATCTGCAGATAGGTAATACCGTTGACACAGATTGTTGCAAACACCTGAGAGAACATCACCTCTCCGTTTCGCAGATACCCGATCCGCATACCACCATACATCTGCGAAAAGAACAATAACATGACCCCATATACGAATAACATGAGCAGATGTCCGTTAAAATAAAACTTCAGGTACATCTCCCCATGATAATAACCAAACCAGAATAGAGCATAAACCCCCACCTGAAACAGAATGCAGATAAAGGACATCGCTATTACAATAATTCTTTTAAAAGATTCCAAACTCCTCATTTTTGCACCTCAGATTCTGCGCAGTACAGCACGCACTGCATAAAAGCAGAAATTATAAAAGCTGTCTATAACAGGCAAGCCTTCCGTCTGTCTGTAGAGCCTCCAGATCCGCCTGACTGCCTCCATCTTATTCGCAGAAAGCGTTCCGGCACTCCTGCGGTAATATACCAGATTTTCATCCAGTCCATAGGCCGTATTCCCGTTGCGCAGAATTTTCCACCAGGTTGCAGTATCCTCACTCCGCACATCCGGCATGGAAATCAGCTCTTTTCCGAGCTTCTTCACATCCAAAAGCACCGTGGAGGTAAAAATTGTCGTATTTTTCAGTGCCTGCCTGTAAGTCAGTTTTTCCGGCACCCGTACAATTTTTCCGCTTCCTGCTCCATGCGCATCCGCAAATTCATAGCCCGAAAAAACAAATGCCGCCTCTTTTTCTTTTAGAAAGGCAAGCTCCCTTGTAAGCTTTTCCTCTCTCCAGATATCATCCGCATCCAGAAAAGCGATATAACGTCCCTCTGCCTCCTGTATGCCGCGGTTTCGTGCCTGTGCGGCTCCCTGATTCATTTCCTGCCGTATCGGACGGATACGTTCATCCTCCTTTGCAAACTGTTCCATCAGCCGGACACTGTCATCCGAAGAACAGTCATCCACCAGCAAAAGCTCCCAGTTTTCATAGGTCTGTTTTTTTACACTCTCTACCGTCTCTTTCAAAAACGCTGCTGCATTATAGACCGGAATGATAATGCTGACTTTTTCTCCAGTCATATCAAAACTCTTCCTTTACCAGATAAATCGGTCTGTTCTTGACCTCCATATACATCTTGGACATATACTGCCCTACAATTCCAAGACAGAAAAGCTGCACGCCGCTGACCAGGGAAATAATACATACTAACGAAGGCCAGCCGCCCACCGGATCCCCGTAGATCAACGTCTTTACCACAATAAAAATAATCAGCAGAAAAGCAAAAATACAAAATACAATACCAAGTACAGATGCAATCGCAAGCGGCATCGTGGAAAACGCCATAATGCCGTCCAGCGAGTACAAGAGCAGCTTCCAGAAATTCCACTTTGTCTCACCCTTGACACGCTCGATATTTTCGTATTCCAGCCACTTGGTCTGAAAGCCGACCCAACCGAAGATTCCCTTTGTAAAGCGGTTATATTCCTTCATGGACAGAATCGCATCCACCACCTGTCTGGTCATCAGTCTATAATCTCTGGCTCCGTCCACGATTTCCGTCTTGGAGATGTGCTTCATCAGTGCATAAAATCTTCTGGCAAAAAAGGAACGAATCGGGGGTTCACCCTTTCTCGTTACCCTTCGGGTCGCCACACTGTCATAGCCCTGGTCGATATAATCGAACATCTCCGGCAGAAGAGCAGGCGGATCCTGCAAATCCGCATCCATCATGACCGCATAATCACCCTTTGCTTTGGAAAGTCCGGCATAAATAGCCGCTTCTTTTCCAAAATTTCTGGAAAAAGAAACCAGATGCACTCTCTCATCCTTTTCCCGAAGTTTTCTGACCTCTCTTACGGTCCCATCTTTGGAACCGTCATCTATATATATAATTTCAAGCCCGATGCCCCGCTCTTTCAGCTTGTCCTCCTGCTTTAAAAGTTCCTCATAAAAATAAGGCACATTTTCCTCTTCATTGTAGCAGGGAACCACCACACTTAATAGCTTCATTTGCATTTGCCTTTCTTAGTTATTCCATATTTTTCAGGTTCTGATTCTTTACTTTAATGTCTTATTTTAACACATTCCGGTATATTTGGGAAGAGATTCGCAGATGGGGATTCCCTCTGTCAATCCCGCACATACAATCTGCCAAAATCCCCCTCCTTTTCCAGATGGTAGCCCGGAAAATCGTATTCGGTATCCTCCACCAGAATATATTTTGATCTGGTGATTGCCTCCGGCGTAAAAATATTCTGCACACCGATGCCCGGTGCCAGACGGCAGTAAATTTCCAAATTTACATATTCCAGGGCCAGCGTATTGTCAAAGCCATCCGCCGCATTTTCATCAAATTCAATATATTCACAGATTTCCGGTGTTTCGATTGGCACGGTACGCTCCCATGAAATAAATACCTGATTCGGTTTTACAAATTCGTAACCAAACATCAGAAGCGCTGCCACCGCCGGAGCCAGAACATACCGGACCGGGAATCTCAAAATGAGCATAATAAGTGCGCTCCACGCCACCGGTGCCATCATGCGGTAATCCCGCCAGTCCCATACCTCATAGAAAGCATTGATCAGTACAAAGGACGCGGCAAGCATCAGAAAATAGGATACTGCCAGAAGCAGGGACGATTGTTTCCGTTCCCGCAGGATGTGCCACACAATCGCTAAAAACAGTACTGCCAGCATTAACAGGAAAAAATACCGCTGCATCCGCTCCATTCCCGTTCCATAACTAAGGCTTACATAATTTTGCAGATTTTCCGTAAATCTGCCCCACACCTTAGAGATCATCTTTCCGACCGTCTCCTCCTCGAACACTTCAGAAAAAAACCATGGATAAGGTGCCGTAAATGCGGAATTGACCACATAGATCACAACCGCCGAAACAATACAGCCCACTGTATGCAGGCAGAACTTCTTTGTAATCCGCCCGGAAAAGACCGCCAGTACCAGTGGAATAAAAAAAACCATATTCGGCAGCTTGTAAAAGCATAAAAAGACAGTCGCCAGAAATGCTGCCAGAAACCATTTTTCCTCATGTTTCTGGTAATAACGCAAAAGCGCCGCCGTATACAGTAAAATACCGCCGTAATTCAACACCTCTGTCATGGAGGTCGGCAGATAATAATAAAGCGGCAGATAACAGATCATTGATGCGGTCAGCCAGATTAACTTCGTCTTCTCCGGCTTCAGCCACCAAACAAAGACCAGCAGACAAAGGATCAAAAAAAGCAGATTATAGATCATGATTGAGTTGTCATGCCAGCCAAACAGCATGGCAAATGCCGCATACACAAGCGTATTCATGAAGCTGTGTGTTCCGAAATTGGCAAGCCTCGGTGCCAGATCATTGGCACCCGTATATCCGCCCTTTATCCCTGTATGAATAAAATTATAGGTTTCCCGCCAATAGACCATTTCATCCGACCAGACCGGATGCAGTTTAAAACAGTTCATCCCAATCTGAAGGGAACGCAGACACATCAGAATTACCGGTGCCAGCACCAGAAGCACAGCCGCAGCCAGCCAGAAGATTTTGTTCCGATTCCATTTCTCGCCCAGTTTCATAATAACCGTACCTTTCCGCCTACTCCATTCCGACATACCGGTATACTATATAGCCCGGGATTTCCCGCACAAGTTTCCATTCCTTTCCCTGTGTGCTTCCCTGTGACAGTTTTTCCCGCAGTACAAGTACATCACAACCATACCATTTTGCACAGTCTGCCACCTCATCCGGATATTCGTAGTCTCTCTGCATCTTTTCATACAAAAGTCTGATATCCTGTGGATAATCATCTGCAACTGCCGTATTGGCACGCACATCCCACATATCCTTTCCATAGACCAGACGGATGCCGCCGTCATAGGCTCTGGCTCTTTCCAGTATCTCGTCCGGCGCCAACAGCAACAATTCTCCTCCATACAGATCCTTCTGGGCACTCACGGTCGCAAGCACCGTTTCCACATTTTGATCCGCATATTTCCACTTTTCCACCTCGCCCTTAAAGGGCAGAACGGTACCGGAAAGCGCAATGCCGATCAGGCAGGCGCCAAGCGTTCCCAGAAAGCTGGCTCTGCTTTTCTGCATCATACACAATTCCACTGCCACATACGCTATAACCGCCAATGCCGGAACCGTCCACAGATATTCCCAGAAATTCTGTCCAAATCCCGTTGTGCGGAAGATCAGATAAAGAAAAGGCACACAAAAAACAAAACAGATCAGCACCACTGTAAACAGCGCTAACTTTTTCCCTCTCCTTCCGCTAAATTCCTTAGGTGCCATCCATAAAAACAAAAGCGCTAATAATAAAAGTCCTATATATTTTCCATGCGTTTTTTCCGCATACATCACATGACGGATCAGGTCAATTATCTCTTTCATACTGTTTCCTCCAAATCACTGCCGTGACTGCTCCGGCAGCCAGAACGACTGCACACAGTACGATCGTTTCTCTCCACGGTGCACAAAAGATTCCGGTCAGAATACATAAAACCGGCGGCACAAGCTTTCTGCGCATGATCTTATCCTGCCACCATTCCGTTACGCTCTTTTCTCCCCGCATCATATCAAAAATCTGCAGAGCAAGAAGCGGCAGAAGCACGGTAACAAACACCGTTTCTCCCGTCCACGTCTGATGCAGCAGTTTATAGGAAAAGGTAATAAACAAATAATCCCCAAATAAATTGGCTGCCCCATAAAAGCACAAAAAGAGCGGAAGACGCAGTTTTTCCCTCTTCTGCCCCAAGAACAAAGATTCGCCCCATTTCCAGAACACCAGAAAATTCAACAGTAAGATCCAGACAGGCACAAATTCATACAGAAAATGCCGCATGGAAAGCTGCTGCCCCTGCGGTCCCAGACTATAAAACAGGCTGTAAAAAAGCGGCAGAGTCACCAGTTTGTCCTGTGGGTAGATACCAAGTGTCAGCAGTTCCCCTGTTGCCGCATTATATTCATATAGTGTATCCGTCCGCACGGTTGTGTGAATCGTCTCAGCAGTCATGTCCTCCTTTGCTGCCGGAACATACTGGAAAAAGCAGGAAGACAACAAAAGAAAGACCACGAGAACTCCGCCCCATGCCCATCCGCTGTTCTTTTCCGTATGAAGCTGTATGCGCCAGTTATCCTTTGCCTTGAACCCGCTCTGCACAAACAGTACCATTCCCGCAGCCCCAAGCATAAACATCAGACCAAGCGCCAGAATCCGGTAGCAGCCAAAAGAGAGACGAAGCTTGATCGCAGGCATCGCCACAATCCCTGCTGCCGCCATCATGGTCAGACTTCCATACAGATAAATGAGCACCCAGTCCTTCTTTTCTTTCCCCAATATCCAGTACCATATCATTCCTACCGCAAACGGCAGAACAAGCACTAAAAAAATCCCGATCATATTTTCATTTTTCCCAACTTTTGTTATAATTTACGACTCTTACATAGTATAAGAAAAACAGTTCCAAGTCAACATTACACCCGGAACTGTTTTTCTTAATATTATATAAACTATATCATCTAATACCATCATCAGCTTGTCATCTCTTTCATGTCAAGTCTGATTTTATCCGCAATTCTTGCTATGTATTCGCTGTTTGTCGGTCTTCCCTTACCGGAATCTGCCGAATAGCCAAACAACTCCTCAAACGTATTCAGGTTACCGCGAGACCAGGATACCTCGATTGCATTACGGATGGCTCTTTCTACCTTTTGGTCGGTGGTTCGAAAACGCTTTGCTATCGTAGGGTATAAAAGCTTCGTCACACTGCATACCACCTCCATATCCTGTTCAGAAAGCATAATCGCCTCTCTTAAGTAATGATAGCCCTTCAGATGTGCCGGAACCCCCATATCCAGCATGATTCTCGTCACATACTTCTCCATTTCCACCTCAGTCATCCCACTAAAATCCATTTTCATACTCCCTTTCTTGTGTTTGCAGGCATCTGCCCCTCTTTTGCCGAATGCCGTATGTTTTTCGCGGATAATGAGAATATACCACAGGAAGATGCGTCTGTAAATTTTAATTTATCGCACATTATGTGCTAAAAAACCGCTAAGAATTACAAATATTCATCCTTTCCATTTTTTTCGAGTATTTCCGTGATTTTTTTGACATCTTGTGCACGATTCTTAGGACAGACCAAAACAGCATCTGCGGTCTCCACCACAATCATATCCTCCAGACCGATCGCTGCAATCATCCGGTTTTTTGCATAGCAGATACAGTTTTTGGTATCGATCAGGGAACATTCCCCGTAACGCAGGTTTCCTTCTTCATCCGAAGGATAAAGTACCTCAAGCGCATCATAGCTTCCTACATCATTCCAGCCAAAGTCACCCTCTAACACGACCACATCATCAGAACGCTCCATAATACCATAGTCCACTGAAATTTTCGGAATTACGGGATACACTTCATTCAAAACCGCCTTCTCCCGTTCTGTTCCCATGGCATCACCAATCTTTGTCAGACATTCATAAATATCCGGCAAAAGCTTTTCAAATTTCTTTAATATTGTAGATGCCTTCCAGATAAACATGCCGCTGTTCCACAGATAGTTTCCATCTGCCAGATACTGCACTGCCGTTTCACGATCCGGTTTCTCCACAAATTCCTCTACCGGATAATATGCTGCTTCTTTTTGCCTGCTTCTCTTAATGTAACCATAGCCTGTAGACGGAAAAGTGGGAGTAATACCGATGGTCACCAGGCTGTCCGTCTCTTCTGCCGTGCGGATTGCCCGCTCAATCACATCCTGATAGACATCCACCTTCTGAATATAAGCATCGGAAGGCAGAATACACATAATACCATCTCCGTATTTTCGCAGGATTTCCATTGCCGCATAACCAATGCACGCCGAAGTGTTACGTGCTGCCGGTTCTGCCAGAACATGATCCGTAAGAATTCTGCCTTTCGTCTCCTGCAGGGTTACCTCTGCCTGTGACACATTGGTCACAATAAAAATATCTTCCTTTTCCACGCAGCCCGACAACCGGTCAATCGTCTCATTCACCATGATATCCTTTCCGGTCAGGTTCAAAAACTGCTTTGGGCGGGCTTTTCTGCTAAGCGGCCAGAATCTCGTTCCACCGCCCCCCGCCATAATCACACCGTATCGTTTCATCTTTCCTACACCCCTCTGGCACTTTCCACATTTTCCTTGAACCACTCATAAGCCAGTTTTACACCCTCTTCCAGCTCCACCTTGTGAGTCCAGCCCAACTCATGCAGCTTCGTGACATCTGTCAGCTTTCTCGGTGTTCCGTCCGGCATCGCGCTGTTCCAGATAATATTTCCACGGTATCCTACCGCTTCCTTTACCGTCTCCGCCAACTGCTTAATGGTCACTTCCTTGCCGGTTCCGATATTAACATGCTGCTCTCCGCTGTAATTTTCCAGCAAAAATACGCACGCATCCGCCATATCATCCACATATAAAAACTCACGTAACGGCGTGCCGGTTCCCCACAGTTCTACAGCCGGAGCACAGCTCATCTTAGCCTCATGGAACTTACGAATCATTGCCGGCATAACATGGGAACCGTTCAGGTCGTAATTGTCATGCGGTCCGTACAGATTGGTCGGCATACAGCTGATAAAATCATCTCCATACTGTCGCTTAAAGAATTTACACATCTCAAGCCCCGAAATTTTGGCAACCGCATAAGCCTCATTGGTCACTTCAAGCGGACCGGTCAGGAGAGCATCCTCCGGAATCGGCTGTGGTGCCATTTTCGGATAGATACAGGTGCTTCCCAGAAACAAAAGCTTTTTTACATGGAAATCATGACATGCTTTGATAAAGTTACACTGAATCTGTAGATTTTCATAAATAAAATCTGCCGGAGTCGTATTATTGGCATTGATGCCGCCCACCTTGGCAGCCGCCAGAACCGCTACATCCGGACGTTCTTCCTCAAAAAAGCGTCTGACAGCGCTCTGATTGGTCAGATCCAGTTCCCTGTGCGTGCGTCCGATCACATTTTCATAGCCCTTCGCCTTTAAATTCCGTACAATGGCACTGCCAACCAGTCCCCTGTGTCCTGCTACATAAATCTTATCCGTTTTGTTCATTTTACCTTCCTCCTTACTTTTTTACTGTATCAGTTCATAATTAAATAAAAAGCCATCTTCTATTCTCTCTCCGCGCGGTGCCACATAGGTGGCATCCGGGGTTGACGGGAAAGCATCATAGCCTGCCTGATCCCCCTGCTTCGGAACATAGATCACAATATTTCCCGCTTTTTCCTCTGCCATATCAAAGCTGTCATAATCCTGCTGCATCATATGAACCCCCTGTGCCTTCATCACAACTGCCGTATCCCTGACCACATGCTTCAGGCGGTAGCACGGCACTATGAGAAGCGCCACACATGCCGGAAGAAACAGCACCTTCCATTTTTTTACAATGGAACAGCCGATGATCCCATATACCAGTAACGGCAAAAGCACCGGATAAGCATATCCGTAACGCATCAACGGTGCGGAAAACTGCCAGAACAGATAACAGACCGTCAGCGTAATGAGCACCAGTATCATACCATACAGTTCTTTTCTCTTTTTTACTAAAATAAAAAGAATGACTCCCACCTGTACAAAAAGTGCACTCCATGCAACGGCAACCCACAGCTTTTCCATTCCGGAAAGCTCATGGACAAACCAGTACGGAAACCACTTCGACACCGGAAGGTCATGTGCGTCCAGATACGTAATTCCCTTCGCCCAGCTCCGTATTTCCAGCATATCATACTGCGCCTTGAATACCGGCATACGCCAGTCTACCGCAAAAAAATCAAGATTCGTATAAGGATAGACCAAAAATCCGCTGATGATCACATTTCTTGCAAAGAACGGAACCGCAGTCAGCATTCCAAGCCCAAGAAAAACCAGAATTTCCTTCATACGCTTTTCTTTGATCAGCATATAAGCCGGTTTCAGCACCAACAGCAGAATAATGCCTGCCGACACCTTGACCGTAATCGCAAATACGGAAATTACACAAAGCAGACCATAGGGCACTGTGCTCTTTTCTTCCTGTTCCAAAAGATCGACCCATCTTATGATAATGTAAAAAATAAGCAGCATCGTAAAATAATCCGAAGCAGGAGACATCATTTCCCGGAAAATAATACTCACATAATAGACTGCACCTACCCTTAAAAAGTCGGAGATCAGCAGCTTTTTTCGTGCAAATGCCCGAAGGAAACGCAATCCATCCGCAAATACAAACCACGCCATCAGCCCTGCCACAGTATGCAGCGACTGTCCGAACAGGAATTTCATGCTGTATAACGCAGTCAAAGCAAAGGACGCACTGTTGTACGCCAGACGGTTATGCAGATTGCCAAGTCCCTCCACCACGCCGTATTCCTCAATCCAGCGAATGCTCTGGGCATGATAAAGATTGCTGTCATACATCATAAAGCCGGCACTTGTACCATAAACAAACCACAAAAATAACAGGCATAAAAGCAGCCTCTTTCCCCAGCAAAACAGAAAGGCTTCCCTGTTTCTCTTGGTTTCTTTCTTTTCATGAAAATAAGTCCATGACAGCATTTCCCAGATTTTTTTCCCGAACAGTCCGTTTACAAGCAGGCAGGCGGCTAACAAAAACAGATTTGCCCAAAGTCCTACACCGGAAAACAGGCTGTAAATCTGCGCATAGACTGTAACGGTTACCAGTCCGGCAAAAAAATAGCTGTCGAGCCGTTTGAACCGATATCCCCTGAACCGGTAAAAGGGATATAACACAGCACAGCCGGCAGTACCGGCTGTCGCAATGATATAAATCCAGTTAAGTATTACTGAAATCATATAGTTTATTTTCTACTTTCTTTAAATTCCTTGCTTCCCATTCCTACAATTTCTTTTAAGTCCGCATCCATCATCATGGCTACCAGTTCCTTAAAATCTGTCTTGCGCTTCCAGCCCAGCTCTTTTTCAGCCTTTGCCGGATTACCCCATAAAAATTCTACCTCTGCCGGACGGTAAAACTCCGGATTCACATCCACATACAGCTTTCCGGTCTCTGCATCATAGCCCTTCTCATTCACGCCGGTTCCTTCCCAGCGGATCTGGATACCCAGCTCTGCAAAGGCAGCCTCTACAAATTCCCGGACAGTATGTGTTTCGTTTGTGGCTAACACATAATCCCCCGGCTTGTCCTGCTGCAGCATCAGCCACATACCCTCAACGTAATCTCCCGCAAAGCCCCAGTCACGTTTGGCATTCATATTTCCCAGAGAGAGTTTCTCCTGTTTGCCTGCGATGATATTGGCGATTGCCAGTGTAATCTTTCTCGTCACAAAGTTCTCGCCACGTCTCGGGGATTCGTGGTTGAACAGGATACCGTTGCATGCAAACATATTGTAGGACTCTCTGTAGTTTACCGTAATCCAATAGGAATATAATTTCGCAACACCGTACGGACTCTTCGGATAGAACGGAGTCTTCTCGCTCTGCGGTGCTGTCTCCGGCAGTCCGCCGAACAGTTCAGAGGTGGATGCCTGATAGTAACGGCAGTTGCCGCCGTTTACACGGATCGCTTCCAACAGTTTTAAGGTGCTGTTTCCGGTCGCCTCTGCCGTATACTCCGGTACTTCAAAGGAGATACCTACATGGGACTGTGCCGCAAGATTGTATACCTCTGTCGGTTTGATTTCCGCAATCAGACGCATCAGATTACTGGAATCCGTGGTATCCGCAAAATGCAGGAAAAATTTAACTTTGTTATAATCCGAAGCAAGCAGATGGTCAATTCTCTGCGTATTGGCAATGCTGTGTCTGCGCACCAGACCATGAACCTCATAGCCTTTCTCCAGAAGGAACTCTGCCAGATAGGAACCATCCTGTCCTGTAATACCTGTAATCAATGCAACTTGTCTCATATTCTTGTAACCTCCCAATGTTTCTTCCAAAATATTGTAGTTTCATTTTTACGTGTCCGTTCATCCAGACACGCTAATCTTGCTCTATTATAATTCGTCTATTTCTTTTAAACAACTGAATTTGTTGCTTTGAAATAGTAAAATATTGCTACCTTAAATTTTATTTTGTATAATAGATCCTGGAAAGGAGCTGAATGTTATGCAGAAATCGGAGGGCGACCGAATCATCACCACCCCTTCTCCCTACGCAAGACAACACTATCTCTATGTACAGGAGGTCGGTTTTTTGAAAAGTGTGGAACCTCATATCAGCAGTCGCAAGGATCTGGAATCCTACCTTTTCTTTCTTGTATTAAGCGGACGCGGAACCTTCCACTGCAACGGTATCCCCTATGAACTGAAGCAGGGAAACTGTGTCTGGGTGGACTGCCGTCTGCCCTACTCACACGAAAGCAGCAAAGAATCCCCCTGGGAGCTGAAATGGGTACATTTTAACGGCTTGGAAGCTTCCTCCTTTTATGAAGCCTTTGAAAGCCGTGAAAACCGTCTGGTATTTGCCCCTTCCAATCCCGGTCTCTTCAACGAAACCCTTTCCAATCTTTTTACACTCCACAAGAAGGATTGTGTCGGGAAAGAGATTCTTTCCCATAAATATCTTACGGATATTATGACCGGATGTCTTCTTGAGAATACAGAAAGTGCGGGAAAATCTGAAGGAATACAGGAAAAACTGGATGCCATGCGGGAATACATGAAGTCTCATTTTAAAGAAGATATCACACTGGACCGGCTTTCCGAACTTTTTTTCATCAGCAAATATCACCTGGCAAGAGAATACAAGCAGGCATTTGGCATCACCCCGGGCAACGACCTGACGGTTATCCGCATTTCCGAGGCAAAATCCCTGCTTCGATTCACCGCAGAGCCGGTCTCCCACATCGCCCGCCTCTGCGGATATCCGGACGCCAATTATTTTACCAAAGTCTTTCGGAAAAGCGAAGGCATTACACCTCTTGAATATCGGCGTAAGTGGTAGTAAACTGAAATGAAAAAGGGATAGCAAGAAATAGGGAACTGTTACAGAAAGAGGATTTAGCATGTACATCAATGAACTTTTTTCCAATAAAATTTTTATCAGTGCGGTTACCGGATGGCTGGTCGCGCAGATTTTAAAAACTTTGATCCACATGGCTCTGACAAAGAGCTTTCAGGCAGAGCGTCTGGTGGGAAGCGGCGGCATGCCAAGTTCCCACTCCTCTACCGTATGCGCTCTTGCTGCCTCATCCGGGATTCTCTACGGTCTGGGCAGCTTTGAATTTGCTGTAACCGCCATCTTTGCGATTGTCGTCATGTACGATGCCATGGGTGTCAGACGTGAAACCGGAAGACAGTCCAAGGTTTTAAATGAAATGATCGAGCTTTTTTTCCATATGGGAAAAAATGTAAACGTCGAGGATACTCTGCGCGAATTTATCGGACATACTCCGTTACAAGTTCTCGCCGGAGCTATTCTGGGTATTGCACTGGCTTTCCTGATCTGTCTGTAAAGCGCTGCCCACAATTTCCCTGCTCTACATAAACTATGCCAGTTCAATCTGTATTCTATGTTCTTCCTGTTCGGAAAGCTGCAGAATATTCTCCCTCAAAAGCTTCTGTGACGCATACATTCTGTCATCCAGCCAGATACGCTGGATCTCATACTCTCCTGCTTCCCGCAGCTTTTTATTTACATAGCACACCTGCAGTTTCCTTCCTGCAAAGGTAAAGGAAAGTGCTGCTTCCCCTTTTGTATCAAACTGTTCTGCTGCAAGCTGAGGATAAAATGCAAGATCCCCCAATTCCCCGCGGATACCAAACATCTGGGTTATGACCGTAAGAAGCAGCCAGCTTGCCGCCCCGGTCAGATAATGATATAAGCCACGTCCTTTGGCATCGATATATTCCGGTACGCCCGGATAGATCCGACTCTTTTCAAAGTCACTACAATGCTCAAACAGTGTCCGGATTACCCGGTACCCTGCACCAGATGCTTTTCTTGCATAAAGAGCATTGGCATACATGACCGCCATATGGCAGAATACCGCACCATTCTCCTTATGCCCATAGGCAAAGCCAAACATTCTGCCCAGATCCGTCTTTACCTCATGAAAATCGGTATTCAGTCGATAGCCTCCCGCTTCTTTGCGGTACAGATAACGGTCTGCCGCACAGACGATCTTTTCGATATCCTCTTTTGAGGCTGTACCTGCCATAATGGAAAAAACCTGACTGGTCAGCATCATGCGTGCCTCGCCTTCCAAAACTCCCTCTACTCTTCTGCCATGATTGTCATAATAGCCATTGAACCAGCCGCACTCCGTATCCTGCTCAATCCATTCCTGTTTACGGATATTTTCCTTCATCCACTGTCCCATCTGACGCAGCCTTTCTGCCAGATCCTGTGCCGGAAGTTCAGCGGTTTCTCCGCTCAGTACATGCTGACAGGTATTGTAATACTCCTTTAACAGCTTCCGTTTACCCTCTGCATCCGCAAAGAGATCCATGTCGGCATACAAAAGGGGCTTTATCTCCCTTGCTACCGTAAAGGTTTTATTTCCTCTTTCTGCAAGCGTCTCGATCAGGCCGGCAAGCCGTTCCAGATTGTCCGCATACATATTGGTAAAGGCCACGCTTTCTCCCCGTTCGGATGCCATATCAAGCGCATCATTCCAATCCGCACCGCGAAGTCTGATATAACCATGTTCTCCCACATCATAGCACTCTGTCACATTCTGCAGCAGCAGATGCTCAAGCAATGTACCCCGATATACACTTCCATCACTGCACTTTACCTGACTGCCCTGTTTTTCATCCCACAAAAGATCCTTTTCTTCTCCGCGGCTGATCTGCATATCCTTAAAATATGCCTGTTTTTCCAATAATAGTTCAATATCCCCGGTCTGCTGTATATAAAGATCCGTTGTCAGAAGCGGCCACATGCCATGATCCATCCAGACTCTTGTAATATGATTCCGGTCCGCAATAAACTCTCCCTGCTTCTTTCCGATAATCGTCGCATTCGTCCCATCAATTCTTACGCCGCCAAAGTTGTCAAAAAGCATCCGGCGGACGTCTGCCGGATCCAATAGAATGAGTGCCAGACAATCCTGCCACAGATCTCTCCAGCCTCTTCCGCCCTTTCCATAATCATGATGGGGCAGGAAAGAACAGCCGTAAAGTCTCCGAAGAATCGGCTGGAAGCTGACCCAACGCATCCAGTTGTTGAATCTTTTATCTCCGGAAGCATATTTAACATTGACCTTTTCCTGCCAATAGTCCCTGGTCCTCTGAAGCTCTGCTTCAAACCTTTCTTTGTTTAAATATGCCTGCGCAGTATGCACCAGTTTTTCTTCCTCATTGTCCAGTCCGATAACCAGATAGATGGTACGGATTTCTCCCGGTTTAAGCGTTTTCTCTTCAAAAGCTATGGCTCCGATTGTCTCATAGCCCGCATACTGCTCTCCGGCTTTTGCCAGCTTCCATTTCTTTTCCTGTAAGGAACGCGGATTTTCAAAACTTCCGCCCTCTCCGATAAAATCCTGCACAAGCGGAATAAAACCTGCTGCCTTTTCCGTCTCGCTGCCCGCAAACACACCATATACTATTTCATTCTTCTTGTGTCCGCGCTCATCAAAGGTAAGTGTCGGATTGACCACAATACCGTCCTCTGTCGTATGGATTCTATGCAGCAGTGAGGTCACATGTCTGTGGTCACGGATATTGTCTGCCGATCTGCCATAAATCGGAATAGCTGTCATCAGCTGCAGACTCATCGGCTGATCTGATATGTTTTCTATCGTCACCTGCATACATTCCACTCTTGCATCTGCACATGGAACAAAGCCGCTCTCCATTGATTTTGCACCATACATTCCTTGTGCTCTTGTTATTATGCAGATTTTCACTGCTGACCGGCTCCATTAAGAAAGTATTCTGATCGCATTTTATGTCTCCTCCCAAATCCGGCGTAATACTGCTTAAAATCCCCGCTTCATTTGCCATTGGAAAATACAGATAGCTGTACAACTCCGGATTCTGCATTAAAAAAGTTCCGTCATCATTCAAATATTGATAACCTTTCATATTTTTTCTCCATCCCGCCCGCTGTCCGGATATAAGTTAACTCCTGTCTCTTAATGCCGTGCGGACATTTTTCTATTTTTTTCCTTTAGTATAACGAAACACACCCGGTGAAAAAATTAAATATTTTTACAACCAGGTGTGTTTTTTTTACTTTTTATTCGTTTTCATTTCTATTCCGTTATCTTCTTCTGTTTAATCCGTTCAATTTCCTTCTGCAGCTCTTCCAGCTTCTCCATCGCCTGTGTTAACTCTGCATCGGTCTCCTCATCCTGTTTCTTTTTCTGTCTCTCCTCCAGTTCTCTCGCCCTTCTTTGAAGCGCCTCCTCCTCTTCAATGTAAGGAGCCACCTCTCTGCTCAGATATGCCTCTCCGTCAAAGTCCTCTACTTCCTCATACTCTTCTTCCGGATACTCCTCATAATACTCCTCGTCATAATCTTCTTCATCATAGTCTTCTTCATCACGGTTTTGAAACATATTTCTTGCCGTAATACCAATTCCCACGAGGACGACCGGAATCAAAATAACAGCAATCACCGCGACTGCTCCTGCTGACTTAATTTTCTGCCATACACCGCGTACACCGGGAATCGGCGCCAGTTCCTCATCCGGCACATCATCCTTTTCCTGATCTGCCTGCGCGGAATCCGTAAAGCCGGCAAACTCACCGGAAACATAACCTTCTTTTCCATTATAGTCAATCCTGTACCAGCCATTCGAGGTTTCCCCATCCACCGCAAACTGCTCTCCCGCTTTCGCTTTTCCGATGACATCATAATCCTTACCCGGACCGCTTCGGACATTTAAGGAATCCGTCTCTATCACTGCGGTTCCCTGTATCCTTTTTATGGAATCCTCCCCTGCAAAGACCGTAAATCCTGAACACAGCATGCACAGTGCACAGAGCCAAACAGTTATCCTTGCAGTATATCTTTTCTGAACTGTCTTACTTTTCTCCATCTTTCTCTTTGTCATTTTCAATCTTTTTCACCTCATCAATAATGAAAGGCGGTCTGTTTCTGGACGCATCCAAGGCACGCCATACATATTCTCCGAGCACCCCTAACATAAGCAATATCAGTCCTGCCGAAAACAACACGACACACATAAGCGAAGCCCACCCCGCAATCGGTGTCCCAACCGTGACCTTTTCCACAATGACATTCACCGCCATGATCGCTGCCAGAATTGCAAAAACAATTCCGGTTGTGGTCATCAGCCGGATCGGGAAATAGGAAAAGCTCATCATGGAATCCACAACTAACTTCACCTTCTTAGAAAGGGTCCATCTGGATTTTCCTACCTCTCTGTCTTTTCTATGGAAATAAATCTTATCCGATTTAAATCCGACCCAGAGCACCTGCAAAGTCAGGGAGGAATTTCTTTCATCCAGCATCTCAAGCACCTTGATAACCTGTCTGTCTAACAGATAGCAGTCACAGCCTCCCGCCGGCATGTTCTTATCTATAAATTTACGCACAATGGCATAATACATATTCGCGAAAAATTTCTTGACCGGATTTTCATCCCTTGCGGCACGTACCGCAAGCACGACCTTATTTCCCTTTTTCCAGCTTTCATACATATCCAGGATGATGCCGGAATCCTCCTGCAAATCCGCCTGCTTTGTCACGGCACAGTCACCCGTGCATACAGACAGTCCCGCTAAAATTGCCGCATGCTCTCCAAAGTTACGGGAAAGTTTCACACACTGTACATTGTTATCACGTCTACGGATTTCATTCATAATCTCCCAGGAATTATCCCCGGAACCGTCATCGACAAAAACAATTTCATAATCGCCCAGCTTTCCGAGTATTTTCTCCTTCATATCCTCATACAGCATGGCAAGCGTATCTGAATTATAATAAACCGGTACTACTATCGAAATCTTACTCATGTTCCTTATTTCCCCTGACCTCTTTCAAAAATGCGTCATAATCCCGGATATATTCCGTTCCGTCATAGTGCGTATTTGCCAGCACCAAAAGCACCGAATCTTCCGAAAAATCATACATATCCTTCCAGACCATGGTGTCAATATAGAGTCCCATTCTCGGTTTATTCAGTTCGATGATCTCCGTTTCATAGCCGTTGTCCACTTTGACCCTGCTCGTCCCGCTGACGTTGATCAGAACAAATTCCGACTTCCGGTTTGCATGCTGACCACGCACAACATCCGGGTCTGATCCATACATATAGAAAACCCTCTGTATGGTAAAAGGAATATCCATGCCACTTCCCTCAGCCACGACCAGATTTCCCCGCTCATCTCCGAATTCTCCAAATTCCAGTACTTTATATTGATCCTTTAACTGTTTCATACCCATTTTCCCATCCGTTTTATGGTGCCTGTTATTCTTTGTTCCAAACATATTTCTCTGAGTTTTTATTGTAACATTCCGGTATCTATTCGTCAAACTTTGGTGGTTGAATATTTTTAATGGTATGGATCACTGTGTGCAGTGGAAGAAACCGCATAGGGCACGCTCCCGCTTCATTCCTCCTCTTCACTCATCTTAATGACCATCACCCCATCAATCACCTGTACCGAATTCTCTGCCGGGAAGGTATCCATCGCCTGCACTTCATCCCGTTTTAACAATGCTTTTTCCTCTTCCTCCGATACGGGAGCTAACGATATATTCAGATAGTGTGCGAAAAATTCCAGATATTTATCAGTCGAATTCAAAAAATAATTGCTTCTTGCCGGATAATACCCCGCAAGCACCTCATCTGTCACCTCTGCAGACGGATATTTCCGATAATCCGGCTCTGCCCCGATAAAGAGCGTTTTCATCCATGGATAATATTCCTCCTTCTGCTCAATCCGGTCCGCCAGACGCACGCAGAGCGCATAGCTTTTTTCATACTTTTCATTCATATTGAAGTATACGACATTGGACATCAGATAAAATTCAAATGCCATCACTGCAGTCAGTACCGTCACTGTTGTCTGCACAACCGCCTTCCCCTGCTCTGCAAGCGCAAGCACAAACAAAAAGAGTAACAGCCACGGCATACGCAGTAAAATATAGATAAATACATCCGGTGACATGACACAAAAAATCGTAGCACCTGCCGGAAGCAGAATAACCAGTACTGCTGCCATAGCCAGACGTTTCCATCTTTTTTCCCTGCATCTGAAAAGGCGGCATAAAAAGATACCTGCACCCACAACCGCCAGTCCTGCAAAACATACTGTCATCACACCGTTGGTCGTCAGCACATTGGAACGAAATGCAAAACTGAAAAACTGCCGGTATGCCGTATAGATTCCCCGGGGCACATCCGCCAATTCGAAATTTCCAATCCGGTCCACCCCATTATAGGATAAAAGCTCCGTCCCCATAATGCTCTGCGATACCCTGACCAGAATCAGATACAGCACATAACCGACACCACCCATGATCAGATATCTTCCCATCTGCCGGAAAAAACCTGCCACAAGCTCTTCTCTTTTTTCTGGTTCCTGCAAGAGAAACAAAAGCAGTTTCAAAATACAAAGTGTAATTGCCACCGCAAAATAGGCCTGATAAATGCCAAGGCTTACTGCCAGTGCCACAGCCCCCGCCATCGTCCAGGCAATCCTCTGCTTCGCACTTCCCTTTGCTTTTTCTGCCAAAACCACACTGAGCACACTTAGAAAAAAAGCAAACATGTAGCCATCTGCCGTAAACAGATAACAAAATGTGCCCGAAACCACCGGAAATACTGCCGTTATGGCTCCTGTCAGCACACTGCCAACCCGGCTTCGTATGGAAAAGCATTCTGTCAGCGCTGCCGCCGTCAGGCTCATGTATAATACCGACAGCGTTCCCAGCACCATCGGCAGATTAAAATCCGTACTGACCGCACACAACAGACGAAGGAAGGGTCTGCCTAACCCCGTCATCTCCTGCGGTGCGTACAAACTGAACATACTGTCCCAGGTCAGCAGATTGTTCGTAAACATATAAGCATGGGTCAGCATTCCCACTATAAACGCAGCAAAAAATGCCCGCTTCCACTCTGCTTTACACCTTTTCCACAGCGCAGATACCAACCGGTCCGGTGCTGTCGTATGTTCCATATTCTGCGTAGATGTCATTTGTTCCATAATCGAAGTCCGCCTTTTCCTTTTTACCGAAACGCATTCAACGCCTCAATCACTCTGTCCTGCTCCTCTTTTTTCATACCGTTGTACATCGGAATGGAAAGCACTTCATTTGCCAAAAGCTCCGTCTTCGGAAAATCTCCTGCCTGAAAGCCCAGGTACTGATAGCCTTCCGCCAAATGCGGCGGGATCGGATAATGAATGATCGTGCCGATTCCCTTTTCATCCAGAAAGGCGATCAGCTCCTCTCTCCTTTTGCAGCGAATTACAAACTGATGCCACACATGATTGCATTCTTCCCGTAAAAGCGGCAGAGTCAGAACCGGATTTTTGATCTCATCCAGATAGCGTACCGCAATCTTCTGCCGTTCATCCGTCAGCTCTCCGATATGTCCGAGCCTTACCCGCAAAAGTCCCGCCTGCATCTCATCCAGTCTGGAATTGACTCCGATCACCTTGTTGTAATACCGCTTTTCACTGCCATAATTACGGTACATTTTCATATCCTTTGCAATCGATTCATCATCCGTAACAATCGCACCGCCGTCACCAAATGCGCCCAGATTCTTGGACGGATAAAACGAAAAACATCCGATGTCTCCAAAGGTTCCTGTCATTTTTCCTTTATAGTATGCTCCATGCGACTGCGCACAATCCTCTACCAGCCTTAACCCGTACTTTTTGCAGAGTGCGCAGATTTCATCCATCGGTGTTGCCTGTCCATACAGATGGACCACCAGAATTGCTTTCGTTTTCTCTGTGATCTTCTGCTCAATTTCCTTTACATCAATGCTGTAATACTCATCCGGCTCCACAAAAACCGGAGTCGCTCCATTCATTGTGATTCCCATCACACTGGCAATATAAGTATTCCCCTGCACGATGACCTCATCTCCGGCTCCGATTCCAAGCACACGGAATGCCAGATACAGTGCATCCAGACCGTTTCCGACACCGACACTGTATTTTGCTCCGGTATAGGCGGCAAATTCCTCTTCAAATGCCGAAACCTCTTTTCCAAGCACATACCATCCGGAGCGAAGCACCTCAAGAGCCTTCTCCTCAAATTCCTGCTGATACTTGTAAAATCCCCGGTCCAGCCGGTTCGTCATGATTTTTTCCATGCTGTTACTCTCCTTTTTCTGAAATACATTCCTCGAATTTATTATAAAAATCTGTTTTGAAATCTGCTTTTAATTTTATCTCTGGCATAATCTGTCCATAGTTTCCCTATGACCAGTAAATCTATTGTGACAAATACCATACCAATCTTTGCTGCCTCACAAAAAAATCCTTTTTCCTCCGGAAACCCCGGTAAAACGATTTGGATACCTGCCTGCACGAACATAAAAACAAACATATGCAGACATAAGACCGGCAAAGTATTTCCACCGATTAATAAAAGTCCTTCCGGTATCCTTCGATCTGCCAGATAACAGACAGACATAACCGCCACTGATGCCAGACAAACTGCCAGCACACCGCATACCAGACTTTTCCCCCAAATATCCACCGAAATATTTACGGTACCGTTTATGCTTCTTAAAAAGAACGCCGCCAGTACCAACACTGCAATGATCCACGGTCTCCCTGCAATCTTCTCCAGTAGCTGTGTGCTCTTTAACTGCAATCCAAGCGCCAAAAGCAGTTCCAACACAAGCACGGTCCCCAGACTCCACGGGAGCAGCACCGGTACAAAATAATGGACAATACCTCCAAGCACTGCACACCAAACACATCCCCATAGGACATATTCCCGTTTTCCACGGAAAATCCGCAACATTCCTTCCAGTATCATCTCCGCCAGAAACAGTGCCGGCAGAAACCACATCGGTGAATTCCATCGGTTAAGTAACGGCTCATAAACCGCATCCGGCATTCCGGGCGCCATGACTGTATTGGTTCCATAAAAAAACCCGGCACAGGATCGGAGCAGTCCGTTCCAATCCACTTTCCCCGCTGCCGCCTCCTTGACCCAGGCAAACAGCAGTAAAAAAAGATTACACCCAAAATATGGCAGCAGCAGACGCATTGCTCTCTTTCTTATATATTCCCTAAAATGATTCTCCGGTCTGTACGAATGCAGATAACCTGCCAGCACGAAAAACACCGGCACATAAAACAATACCGACAAGTCGCTTAGAATTGGAATCTTAACACCTGCATGTCCAAGCAGGACAAAGAGAATGGCAATTGCCTTTACTGCATCGATCCATTTTTCCCTCGTTCTCACTGCCATTCCTCCCTTTGTGCTTTTCTTTTATGTAACAGTCCAGCCTTCTATATCATAACAGGAATACAGAATAAACGCACGAAAAAAATTGAAAAAAACAAGGTTATATATTATAATACATTTTTATAGATAATGGTTATCACTAAAAAAACAATCGAAGAAAGAATGAGGATAGAAATATGAAGATTGCAGTAGCTGGTACCGGTTACGTCGGTCTCGTGGCAGGAGTTTGTTTTGCAGAAAAAGGGCACAACGTAACCTGCGTGGATGTAGATGAAGCAAAAGTAAAATTGATGGAGTCCGGAGTTTCTCCAATCTATGAAGAAGATCTGGAAGAGCTCATGCAGAAAAACTATAAAGAGGGACGTTTACACTATACTACCGATTATACATCCGCCTACAAGGATGCAGATGCTATTTTTATCGGTGTCGGTACACCCGAAATGCCGGACGGCTCTGCAAACCTTTCTTATATTGCAACTGTGGCGAGACAGATTGCCGAATCCGTGGAAAAGGATTGTCTGGTTGTGGTTAAATCCACTGTACCGATCGGTACAAACGACAAAGTAGAACAGTTTATCAAGGATTTCCTGATTCACGATGTCAAGATCGATGTGGCCTCCAATCCGGAGTTTCTGGCACAGGGAAGCGCGGTACATGATACGCTTCATGCCGCCCGCATCATTATCGGTACGGAAAGCAAAGAAGCGGAGGACAAACTCCGGGAAATCTATGCACCGTTTGATCTGCCGATCGTGGCAGTCAACCGTCGTTCTGCCGAGATGATCAAATATGCTTCTAATGATTTTCTGGCTTTAAAAATTTCTTATATGAATGATATCGCCAACCTTTGCGAACTGGTCGGCGCCAATATTGAAGATGTGGCAGAGGGTATGTCCTACGATGCCCGTATCGGTAAAAATTTCTTAAAAGCCGGTATCGGTTACGGCGGCTCCTGTTTCCCGAAGGATACCAAAGCCTTAAAATTCCTGGCCGCCCAACATGGCTATAAGCTTCGTACGGTAGAGGCCGCCGTGGCAGTCAATGCAGAGCAAAAGACACGCCTGTTTCATAAAGCGGCAGACCGTCTGATCACCTTCCATGGTCTGAAGGTGGCTGTGCTCGGTCTGACCTTCAAGCCGGGCACAGACGATCTGCGTGAGGCGCCGTCTTTAGATAATGTGGAACTGCTTCTGCAGAACGGGGCTGATATTATTGCATATGATCCCGTCGGCATTCCCAACTTCCAGAAAAAATATCCGGAAGGAAAGTGTTTAAACGGCAGCATTACCTATGTTTCCTCTCCGCAGGAGACACTAAAAGGGGCAAATATCTGCTTTATCTTTACCGAGTGGGGCGAAATCAAGGCATTAAAGCCGACCGACTTCCTGCAGAAAATGCGCACACCACTCGTATACGACGGTCGCAATCTCTTTGATCTTAACACGATGAAAAATGCCGGCATTGAATACTATTCCATCGGACGATAGGAGTGCACTATGGCTGCTTTTCGTCACGAACTGAAATACCTCATTCCCTACTCCCAGAAGGATATTCTGATCCGTAAATTTCTGGGACAGGGAATGTTACATACCGATCCTCATGCAGTGGATGGCAGCTACTTGATCCGCAGTCTCTATTTTGACGATCATGCCGAAAGTGCCTACGAAGAAAAACAGATGGGCATTGCGGCACGGAAAAAGTACCGCATCCGCTTTTATGACTACAATGACAACATCATTCATCTGGAAAAAAAGATCAAGCAGGGAAGCTATATCCGCAAAGAATCCGCTTCTCTTTCCAGAGCTGAAACGGATGCCGTTTTATCCGGTGACTATTCCTTCCTGCTTAAGCGCAAAGAATCTCTTTGTCAGGAATTTTATGTGGAATGTGTTTCTAACCTGCTGCGTCCCACGGTCATAGTGGATTATGATAGAGAACCTTATATTCTGGATGCTGGTACTGTACGCATTACCTTTGATGAACACATACGTGCCGCCGTAGGAAGTCTGGAACCTTTTGATTCTACGCTTCCCTCATTCGAGGTTCTGCCGGAAGGCTGTCTGATCATGGAAGTCAAGTTTACTGAATTTCTTCCGGATTTTATCCGCCTTCTGCTGCCACAGGACACAATGGCACACACACAGGCTTCCAAATATGTTATGTGCCTTGAAATTGCAAAAAAACTACATCAGGAGATTTTATCATGACTTTTAAAGATGCAATCAAACAATCTGTTTTAAACTCTTTTGTATATGGGCAGACCTTAAATGCAGAAATGCTTTTTTCCATTATTTTTAATATGCTCATTTCCCTGTTAATCGGAATGCTCATTTACTACATTTACCGGAAATATTTTCAGGGCGTCGTATTCAGCCGCACTTTTGCCATGACCCTGATCGGCATGACGGTACTAAGCTGTATGGTCACACTTGCCATCAGTACAAATATAGTCATTTCCCTCGGTATGGTGGGTGCCCTTTCCATCGTACGTTACCGTACGGCTGTCAAAGAACCGCTTGATCTGCTTTATCTGTTCTGGGCGATCACCTCCGGTATCACCGTCGGCGCTGATATGTATCTGTTAGCTTTTATCGGTGCTCTTTTTATGCTTACCATCATCCGAATGTTTACAATCCGTTTCCGTCAGGATGAATGCTATATGCTGATCCTGCACACCGAGGGCAAGGCGGATATGGATGCCGTTCACAATGCCTTCGGCAAACTGAAATATTCTACCAAATCCCAAATACTTCGTAAGGAGCAGACCGAGATTACTCTGCAGTTTTCTTCGGATGAAAAGGGGCTTTCTGTCACAGAATCCCTCCGCAGCCTTCCGTTTGTCAAGGATGTAACTTTAGTAAAATACAATGGAGAATACCATGGTTAAAAAATATTATAGACGTTCTGTTATTTTTCTGGAACTTTTATTGTGCCTGCTGTTTATAGCAGGCACTGCTTTCTATATTGATTATTCCGCAAAGCAGGATGAGACACCGGTACAAAAAACCGTATCAGAAAATGCCGTTCCAAAACTCAAGGCATTGTTTCCGGTCAAAACGACTGCGGAAGCAGAAAAACCTCTTCTGACCGAAACCTTCTCTGTTTCCGCAGTTCCTCTTCCTTCGGATGCACCGCACAACTTTCTTACCAAAGACCTCGCTGCGGCAATGCCGTCCATCCGCCTTTGGAAAGATGAAACCGATGGAACCTATTATCTGTTTCTTCCTTCTTATGCAAAAAATGCAAGGCTTTCTGTTTTCTCTGACCTCGATCAGGGAATCCGGATTGATGGGGTCTTTTACCACAACGGAGACTTTCTTACTTTAGAAACCGGAACACATATCCTCTCCGATGCCGAAGGTACCGGGGAATATCCCTTTGAGGTCCTTCATTCCGCTAACATTCAGACCTTATACACCCACACAGAATCCGGTTCCCTGGATTATCTGCTGAAATCCAAAAATAATATCGAATCCGGTGCTGCCGTTATCATTGATTCGAATGGAAATCCGATCTATCTGGGTGCGATGGAAAAACTGACCGGACATGGCAATTCCTCCTGGCTTGCCACAGACAAACGTTCCTTCCAGATAACATTTCCGGAACAGGTCAATCTGTTCCAAATGGGAGCTGCCAAAAACTGGATTCTGGTGTCCAACGCTTTTGATCCTTCCATGCTCCGCAATTACATTACCTACGATCTTGCAGCACAGATTGGACTCTCCTATTCACCGGATGCGGTTTTTACCGACTGGTATGCAGACGGCGAATATCAGGGCACCTACATGCTCTGTGAGAAAGTCGAAGTCGGAAAAAACCGGGTTGCCATTGCAGATTTAGAAAATGATACAAAAGCCGTCAATCATATGTCCGAAAGTCTTATGGAATTTCCGCGCAGATTTGTCGGATCCGAAAACTCCCGCGGAAGCTACAAAGGCTTTGAACTGGAAAATCCTGCTGACATTACCGGCGGCTACCTCATTTCCCTTGAGCTAAACAGCGATGTGGAACCCCGCTACTCAAATGAGCTGAGCGGTTTTGTGACTTACCGGAATCAGGCGGTCGTAGTCAAACGCCCTGCCTGTGCATCTACCGAACAGGTAGAATACATCCGTAATCTTTATCAGTCTGCTGAGGATGCAATTATGTCCGAAAACGGAATCAATGAAGAAACCGGCTTTTACTACACCCACTACATTGATGTGGAAAGCTTCGCCTTAAAATATATCATTGAAGAGATTACAAAAAACATGGATGCCCAGTACTCCAGCCAGTTTTTCTATAAACCGGAAGACAGCGTAAGCCGGAAGCTCTTTGCCGGTCCGGTGTGGGATTATGACCGTGCATGGGGCTGCAGCGGAACACGAGTCGGAGTTGATCTTTCCGATCCGGAAACCTTCTACGTAAACCAATATACCTACGAGGGTACCTTATGGTATGGTCTGTACCAGCATGATAATTTTGTACACTATGTAAAATCTGTCTTTTCCAAACGCGTCCGTCCGGAACTGCAGAAAACTCTGGACTATAAACTGGACATTTATGCAGACCAGCTTTCCGATTCTGCCGTGATGAATGATTACCGTTGGCATGTTACTGAAGGTATTTCCATGAAAGAAAAGGAAAAATCCTATCAGAAAGCGGTTGCCTCCGTCAAGGATTTTGGAAAAAAACGTCTTTTGTTCTTAGAACAGGAGTGGTGCGAATAAGCATCACTTCTTTTTTATTTTGCCAAACAGCAAAAAATCTGTAACTGCCAGTTTTTTTAATGTAAAAATAAAGAAAGCAGTCAGTACGCTCATAATCAGAAATGTCACTGCGCCCACACCCGCTCCCTTTATACTGTACAAGGAAAGCCCGGCATCCTGCTTCCCTAAAATGCGGGCAAACCGGAAATGCAGCACATAAATTTCCAAAGTGTACATACCCAGATAAGAAAACAGGCTCTTCATTTTCCCCTGCGGGAGATGATAAATACCGTAAAAGCAGATGTAAGTGCCGCATGCAGATGCCAACATCTGAAGCAGCCACTCCATGCGGCTGTGGGCATATACCATATCAAAGCGTACGACCAGAATCAAAAACAGCACAAAACCCACCCAGAAAATCATCCTTTTACTAATCCGGCTGCTCTTACTGATTCTGCCAGCTCTACATATCTTTTCCGCTCTGCGTTGTTCTCCCTGTTTCCCATCCTGCCGCCGGCTTAAAAAAGCAGCAGTCAAAAAACCGCCAAAATAGAACGGAAAATAATTTACTGTAAGCGCAGGTCCCAGAAACGTATTTCCGGACAGATAATGCAGGCTTATCACTGCCGCCTCCATTGCTGCAGCAATACAGAATCCTACCCAGCCCATTTTCAGACCATCCTTCACATAAAGAGCCAGACACAGCATTCCATTCAATAAAAACAGCGTAAGTAAAAACCAAAGCCCCGTATCCGGCTGATACAATACACGGATAAATTTTCCCGGAAAATCCGTTACATTCGTCAGAAAAATCCAGCTTACAAAAGGTACCAGACAGGAAACTGCTCTCTTTCCAATCTGTCTGCCGAGTTCCCTTCCTGTCATATCAGACTTTTTTCTCCCTGCAGCATAACCGCTGACTACCATAAAAAGAGGCATCTGAACTGCCTTTATGGCATCATAAAAATAACCGTCTGCCATATTGTTGAGCACAATACAATGCCCGATCATAACCAGTAAAATAGCAAAGCCACGCACCGCATCCAGACTGTTGTCCCTCTCTTGTCCCATTGTCACCTCTCCAGCCTTTCCATCATTTTCCCGGTAAACCTCTGCATCGGCTTGTCCACACACCTATAAAGACACCATGCCGTCAAGCCGGAAACAAAAAAGCTTAACAAATATGTCAAAAACGCCAGTACATTGTAAGGAAGCCTTCCGTACATGGCAGCAAAAAAAGCGGCTGACACTGTACAAAGCACCGGAAAATGTACCAGATAAAAGCAGTAGGATATCCGGCTGAACTTTGCCAAAAACCGTCTGTTAAAAAAACTCTGCACCGGTTTCAAATACATAACCGACAGAAGAAAAACCGGCAATGCTGCATTATAATAAAACAGAACTTTGGGCGGAAGCCATTCATACATCGTTCCCTCCACTTTTCCAAAGGACGGATAGGTCAGAAAAAACAGGCTCATAGCGAACAATATCCACATAAAAGAGCTGTTCTGTAAGAGCTTTCCACACCAGCTTTCCATCATTCCCAATCCGGTATACTGTTTCTTCTCATTCTCCCCATCCATGACATATAGTTCCGCTGCCGCGGCTGCCAGAATCATACAAAGGTAATCGGTTCTTATGAACCAAAAAGCAAGAAATCCATATGCCAAAAATCTCCACCAATACTTCCACTTTCGTGTCACAAGCAGCACCGCTGCAATAAACATACAGCCTAAAAATTCATACTGAATAAACCAGAGGGGTCCGTTATACCGGTTCGTTCCCAGAAAGAAACAGCCAAAAGCGCCTTCTGTAAAAGCCTTCCAAAAATCCGGTTCAAACTGATTATACACACCAAAGGTTTCCCAACTGCCTGCCAGAGCGGATGCCGCCCCATTCTGATATGCTCCGGCACGCATCAGAAGACAGATGAGCAGATTGACCACGACAATCGGAACCACTAACCGCATATATTTTTTCACCGGCATCCACAATAGCTTTTTGATGCTTTTATTTTGTTTATCTCCATCCCGCTGTCTGAAACTCCATACGAGTAAAAAAGCGCTTACCGCAAGAAACAGTCTGGCTCCCACCTTGCCGGCATAGATGATATTCAGGGGAGTTGCACCAATCCACCATTCCAATCCGTTTTTCGTATGGAAAGAAGCGGGGTCCAGTGTATAGACCCCGCAATAATATGCGTTAAAAAAATGAATATTGAACACCAGGACTGCTGCCACTGCCTTAATGCCGTCCAAAAAGCCAAGCCGTTCTCTCATATTCCCTCTGCTCCATCATCGACTGAACGATTTTCTATCGGAAAATCTTCCTCATACCAATGTCTTCATATACTCCACAATCGCATCATGCCAGTCTGCAAACTGATAATCCGTTGTCAGCCGCAGCATGTAGTTATCCAGAATGGAATAGGCTGGACGTTTTGCAGGGGTCGGATACTCATCTGTGGTAATCCTCTTTACCTGCGTCTTCCTGCCTGCCAGTCTGAAAATCTCTTCGGCAAAATCCGCCCAGCTGCAGTCACCTTCACAGGTTCCGTGAAATACACCGTAATTTTCGGTCGGAAGCAGATATGCGATCGCTTTTGCCAGCTCCTTCGCACTGGTAGGCGTGCCGACCTGATCCATAACAACCGAAACCGTATCATTTGTCTCTGCCAGCTTGAGCATCGTTTTGACAAAATTATTTCCGTCACCATACAACCATGCCGTACGGATAATAAAATAGTCCTTTGCAAAATCCTTTACAAAGTTTTCTCCCGCTAATTTACTGGCTCCGTACACGCTCTGCGGACCCACTGCATCAAACTCCGTATACGGTCTTGTTCCGTCTCCCGGAAATACATAGTCCGTGGATATCTGTATGAGCTTTGCTCCCATTTCCGTTGCTGCAATACTTAAGTTACGCGGTCCGATCGCATTGATGCGGTATGCACTGTCTACCTGAGATTCGCAGGCATTTACATTGGTATGTGCCGCACAGTTTACGATCGCATACGGTTTTACCTCTCTGGCAAGCTTCATGACTGCATCGATATCGGTAATATCCAGCTCCGCGACATCCGTATTCACACATTCGATCTCACTGCTTCCCGCATAAACTTCATTCAGTGCCCTTCCAAGCTGTCCGTTACATCCTGTTACAATAATCTTTTTCATCATTTCCTCCATTCTGCCGCTTTTACGGCTCTTTCCAGTTCTTCTATTCTAGCCTCATTCAGTGCAACCGCCTGAGACAGCTGACGTATCCGGTCCGACAGTCTCGAAACCGTAACCGTCAAAATAAAGATCAATACAATGGAAAAACAAAACGCCAGCAAAAAAAGCGTATTCACCGGAGTTGCGATTCCAAAACCATAGGAAATCACATTCAAAATCGCAGGAACCAGATCTACGATCAGCACTACGACCAGAACCAGAATCCAGGCTAACGCATACTTCAACTCCAACGTCCGTTTTCTGATCATATTTATTATAAAAAGCAGCGACGCAATTAAAATGACCGCTGCAATAATCTGCAGTTTTTCCATTAATCAAACTCCTTCCGCACTATTTTCTGAGCATCTCCATCAGAATTGCCAGCGTAACCTTGATCATGTAGTAAACACTTCTTCCCGGTGAGATTGACGATACACCTTCCATTCGCTCCCGCATCCGTACCGGAACCTCATCCACTATACATCCCTGTCTGAGAATGTGTACTACACTCTCGGGCTCCGGATAGTCCTTCGGATAACTCCCTGCAAATTCCGCAATGACCCGCTTTCCTGCCATCCGCATTCCCGAAGTCGGATCTGTAATGACTGTTCCGGTCAACATTCGTATCAGCCTTGTAAAATACCGGATTCCAAACCTTCTGATCCCGGAGGACTGAAACCCCTCCTTTTCCAGAAAGCGCGAGCCTATCACCATATCCAGATTTTCTGCCATCAGCTTGTCCCGCATACGGCGCAGATAACCTGCATCATGCTGACCATCCCCGTCAAACTGCACTGCCACATCATAGCCGTTTTTCTGCGCATACCGGTATCCCGTCTGTACGGCACCGCCGATTCCCAGATTGACCGGAAGATTCAAAACCGGATAGCCTTTTATCCGGCATACCTGCAGTGTCTGGTCTCTGGAACAGTCATTGACGACTACAAAATCAAAATCCGGTGCATTATTACGGATATCCTCTACAACCCGGTCAATACTCTTTTCTTCATTGTAAGCTGGTATAATTACCAGACTTTTGATCGACTGCTCCACTTTTTTCCTCCGATTTGGTCTGTCACTTTCATCCTGCTGCACCTGATCCTTCCATTCTCACAAGAACTGTCTCAACACACGAAGCGTCCGGCACATATCCGTAAACCATGCAAAACGGATACCGTTTTCCTTTAATGCCCTGTGCCCCTCCTTTAAGGAGGTCAGATAGGCAGACAGACCGCTGCTGCTTGTTCCGCCATATGCCATATGGATCAGTACCTCCGGCAGATAAGAAAGCTTTACACTGCCGTCCTTTAAACTCCGTATCATAAACTCATAATCCGCCGACACCTTATAATCCTCTTTGTACAGACCGTATTTTTCATAAATGCTGCGCTTAATGTAAAAGGTCGGATGTCCCGGCAGCCAACCAAACCGCAGATTCCCCTGCCCCTGATGCCATTTGCGTATGATTCGTTCGCCATCCATATACAGGAGATCACCATGCACACCATCCGTTCCTTCCCGCTCTATGATCTCCACCATGCGGCTGATCACATGTTTATCTGCATACTGGTCAAAGCAGCATCCCACAAGTTCTCCTGTCGCAAGCCGTATCCCCTTGTTAATCGCATTATAAATACCGTGATCCGGCTCGCTCAGAATACAAACTCTGCCACGAAACAGTTCCTCCGCCTCCTTTAATACCTCCGGTGTCTCATCTGAAGATCCACCGTCCACAATAATATATTCAATATCCGGATAGTCCTGTCCTGCGACCTGCTGCATCGTTCTTCTTAAATTCGCTGCATCATTATAGGTCGTTGTAATAATGGACACCTTCATGGCTTCCGATTCCTTTCGTATAGTTCAAAGTACTTGTCATACTGTCCGATTTTTTCAAACTGCTCTGCCTGTTTACGGCAGAATATTGTTCCGAACTTTCCGGATGCTTCCGCCCTTTGCCGTGTCTCACACACTTCCTGCACTGCTGCAAGCAATGCCCGCCCGTTTCCTTTTTCCACGCTGATACCGCACATACCGGAATCTCCCAGTGTCTCCGGGCTTCCACCGGTTTGAAAGGTAACAACCGGCGTACCACAGGCAAGCGCTTCCAGATTGGCGGTCGGAAAATTATCCTCCAACGTTGGATTCACAAAAACATCCGCCTGTCTGTATGCCTCAGCCAGCTTCGCAAGGCTCTCTGTCCTGCTCTCTGCAAGAAGTCTCTCACTCGGGAATTCTTTCTGCAATACTTTTTTTTGTCTCTTTGACAGACCGATCAGCCGAATCCGGTAATTTTCCGGAAGGCTTTTTGCCAGGTCCACAAAAAAAGAGAGACCTTTGCGTTCCTCCCATATATTTGCCACACCGAGCACTGTATGAACCGCCCTTTCCGGCGTCTGCCCGGCTTCCAGTCCCTGCCTTTCCTTCGATGTTTGTTCCGCTTTTGGACTGAAAATCCCAAGGTCAATGCCATTTGGAATAACCTCCACCGGATAATCCTTCAGAAAAGATTTTTTGACCTCATCCGCAAGCCATCTGCTCGGTGTCACAATCACCAGATTCTTTACACCGGTAAATGCTCTTTTCTTCCGCACAAACCCCTTTGCCGCATTATCCTTAAAAAGAGCATACGGATAGGCTGATGCGTGATATCGGCAGCTGAAACAGCCCTCCTGCCACAGACCACATCCGTTCTTGTCATAGTAAGCGCAATGCCCCGTAAACGGCCAACAGTCATGAAAGGTCCAGATGACCGGAAGTTCCTTTTTCTTAATATATTCAAATAGAAGTTCTATCTGCAGATAAAAGCCATGCAGATTATGCAGATGCAAAAGATCCGGTTTCTCCCGTTCCAGAAAATCCAGAAATTTCCGTGTTTGTCCTGCCGAACCGAAACCGGACTCTCCGAGAAAGAAATTCCGGCATACATGCCTGTAAAAATCTGCCTGATTTCCAATTTTATAGGAAACGATATGCTTTGCCGCACTCCCTCTTCCATAAGCAACGACCGCCCGGCTGTCATGCCGCAGCACAGTTTCATACAGATCTGCTGTAATTCTGCCGACACTTCCCTGCCCGCATACTGTATTCACTAAAACAATTTTCATGTTTTAATAATACATCCTATCCACAATGATTGCAAGTTATTGAGGAATTGTGAATTTTGTGAAAACATAATGACTGAAAATCTCCCTTATGCTATAATAGAAACCAGAGATTTTTCTCAAATATTTTTTATGAGGAAGAAAGTGAGGATTACTGAATGAAGAAATTGCATGTACTCCTCCTGGTTGCATTATCTACCTCCCTCCTATTATTCGGATGTGGAAAAAAAGATGATGCACAGGAGCCTGCAAATGTAGAGGACATTACTCTGGAAAACGAAGCCGGAGCAGACGGACCGGCATCCGGGGATACGGAAACAGAGGCTGAAACGGAAGAATCCCGTGAGGGAATGGTCCGCAGTACGCTGACCAATGAGTGGATTGATGAATCCATTGCCAACAACCGTCCGATTGCTGTTATGTTTCCGCATGACAAGACCGCAATGCCTCAGCAGGGAATCGCAGATGCCGATATTCTCTATGAGATTTACGCACAGAGTACGGAACCACGTATGCTTGGTGTCATCAAAGACTGGCACAACATGGAAAAAATCGGTAATATCCGCAGCTGCCGTGACTACTATGTCTATCTGGCACTGGAATGGGACGCTCTGTATGTTCATTATGGTCTGGTATATTATGCTGATGATATTCTGGCTCGTTCCGATGTCAACCACATTGACGGATGCGGTCGTGACGGCGGAGCATTTCCGGCAAATGCACCGAACGCCTTCTACCGTATCAGCGACAAAAAGGCACCGCACAACGTATATACAAGCGGCGAACTGTTACAGGAAGCCTGCTCCGATTTAGGCTTTGATCTGGAATACCGCAAGGATTACTATTATCCGGAGCACTATAAATTTGCAGATGAAAAGTCTCCGAATACTCTGGCTGATGTAAAAGGTTCCTTTGACGCAACCAAAATCGACATGAGCAAGGCTTTCGGAGTGGACAAGCCTACGCTGGAATACAACGAAAGCGACGGTCTGTACTATCGTACCATGTACGGTAATCCACACAAGGATGCCAACGGCAAACAGCTTGCTTTTGCTAACATAATCGTACAGAACACCTACGCAGAAGCAAGGGATCCGCACAAGTACTGGTACTATCAGGTACATGACGATACCCGTGACGGCTATTATTTTACACAGGGTAAAGGTATCCACGTAACCTGGAAGAAATCCGAAAACTATGAGCCGACCAAATACTATGACGATGACGGAAATGAAGTGGTATTCAATACCGGAAAGACCATGATTTTTATCGTTCAGGACGGTCAGGAGTTTGATTATCAATAAAATGTATTAAAATGTGTGCTGCATGGCACTTAAGAAAAAAGAGGGCTGTAAAAACAGTCTTAAAGAAAAAGGGGAGTGTCGCTCCCCTTTTTCTTTTGGGGTTTTTACAGCCTCTTATTTTTTCATCAACAGACGAAGTCCGTCCAGCAAAGAAGGCACCCAGACATCATAATGTCCCATCCCTTCATACTCCTTGTAAGTCAGGTTCAGTCCCTCATAGCCTCTCTTTTCCATCCGCGTGACAAAGTTCCGGATCGGACGCAAAAATACTCCTTCATCCTCATCGCCACCAACGGTCAGATAGATATTCACATCCAGCCGGTGATCCTTTGAGGCCCTGTAATAATCATCCTCTCGATCCGCTAACGGTATTCCGTGAGTAGACTCCACAAAAACAGGGCTTGCCAGAATGTAGTTACGGAATAATCCTTCCGCCAGTCCATCCTCCTGAAACAGACTATAGATCATAAAGTAACCTCCATAAGATGCTCCGCAGAAGGTCCGATCCGTCTTATCGATCGCATATTCTGATTCCACATACGGCATAACACCCCGAACGATCATCCGCAGAAATGCATCCGGCTCCTGAATCAGATCCCTCTCTCGAATCGTGTCAAAATCATAATCATCCGGATAACCGATTCCGATCAGTATAAACTCTCCGATCTCACCCGACTCATACAGCTCTGTTATCGCCGGATAATCTCCTCTTCTCCAATAGCAGTCCGTCAGATAGACCACGGGATACTGCCTGTCAGGATCATAATCCTTGGGAAGGCACACATCGATAATAAAAGTATCCTGAATCTCTTTGGAAAAAACTTCCGTCTGCGTCCAGCCTTCCTTCGATACCGTCTCTCCAACCTCGATCACTTCTTCCATGGATACTTCCTCTGTAAGGGTTTCTTCTGCAGGTTCCTCGTCTGTAATTATCTCACTTTCAGTTTCCACCTGTTCTGACTTCTGTGAGCTGTCCGTACATGCCGTCAGCAGTACAGTGCCAGACAGTAATGTCAGAAACATAACCCACTGTGAAATACTTTTTGATATTCTTTTCATTAAACTTTCCTCTCTTCTCTTTGTCCTCTCATTGCGCTTTGATTCGCATCAGCATCGCTGCAAAATCCTGCCCCAGCAGTTCGTTGATCTCTTCTTGCGAAAAACGACATCTGTCCATGGCGCACAATGCACCAATGCCAAAGGTAAAGATCCAGACATGTTCAAACAGCGCTTTGGCCCCCGCTGCATCCAGACCATAATCCTTCTGAATCGTCTCCACGCATACCACGGCGGTCTCTCCCAGCTCATCAAAGACCTGCTCAAAGTTCTTTGCCGCTCCATTTCCCTCCATAAACAAAAGCCGGTACAATCTCGGTTCTTCCATAGCAAAAAGAATCATCTGTATTCCCACCTGCTTGAAAGCTGGTGTGCAATACAAAGCCTTCCTGGCATAATTTTCAAACTTTTTCATTGCAGCACGCAATACCTCCTGCTGCACCTCTTCCATATTTTTAAACACGGTAAAGATGGGTCTGGCCGAGCTGCCAAGCTTTGCACCAAGATCACGGGAAGTCAGTCCTTCCATTCCCTTTTCGCTGACCAGTTCCAGTGCGGCGTCAATGATTTCTTCTCTTGTGAACTTTGGTTTGGGTGGCATAAAGTATCCCCCTCCTTTTCTATTTGCATCACGTGATTTGCAACATATGATTTATTATAAACCAAAGAAAAAAGGTCTGTCAACAGTCCACCAGCATTACAAAATAAGTGTCCAGCCCTCCCAGAGTCTCTGCATTTCCTCTATATCATATTCCTGGTTGTTTCTGTGCTTTAACGGACGAATCATCATTTTATCCGTATGGGGATTTAATCTCGCTCCCCAGAAGCTGAATGTGGAATTGGCACAGATATTATGTTTACAACGGCTCATCAGATACATATCATAAAAGCTGTCCCGTCCGTCATTCCAGTCTATGACCGTATACCTCTCCCCATCGTACTGCTTTCCACCGCACCAGTTCCGTGCATACTCTGCATCGTCGGAGAATACGTAAAAGTGAATCCGCTCTGCACCCTTCTGCTTCACCTGCTGCCGCACAAATCTGACAGCTTTGTCATAATATTCCGGTGTACAGATATTGCCAAACAGCTCCGCATTTCCGGCATCCAGATAGTCACCCCTGCGCAGATGAATACTGACGCTGCACTCTTTCTCCATCTGCTCTGCAAGCTCTCTGTTTTTCGGATTCGAAGACTTTGGAAAACGGATGTCCTGCCGCAGTGTTTCCAGAATATCCGCGTAGTATTTCTCACAGGCAAAATAACCCTCCAGATACACGTCCTTTCGTTCAAAAATCTCCGGCAGATACATCCTGCCCTGCTCGGCAAAATAGGTATTTTCCCGGGACATCAGACGTTTTAATACCCTGCCGGTAAACGTATCCTTCCCAAGTAATGCCTCCCGTTCCTCTTTGGTACAGGTACGGTACGGGAGTTCATCAAAAAAATCCAGTTCCAGTTCTCTGGGCTTTAGCTGCTTTTTCTGGCTTTTTTGCTCAAACCAGGAAAAATCCAGTGATGCCTCAACCCCCAGACTCTCAAATTTCCGATAGATGGCATACTGTTGAAGCTGGTTTCCCAGTCCTCCCATCACCTTTACAATGACCATGGCTCCTCCGCTCCTTTTTTATCTGAAAATCCTCCATCTGTAAAATAATCCACGGCACTTATTTTTCATCTGCCCGCCCCAGTCTACGCAATAAAATTCCTTTCAAATACTGAAACTCCTCCCGTTTTCGAAAGCACAGGAAAAACAGTCCGTTAAACATAAGCGTAATGACTGCTGCCATCAGAATCAGACTTCCCCAGTTTTTCTCTTCCAGAAGCATTTGTCCAATCGGGAAAAGTATTCCTGCGGACACTCCCAGCTGCAGCCAGTAGCCTGCCGCATCCTTAAAATATTCCGCCACGGATTTTTGAAAACAGATTTTATAGATCAAAAACGGGCGAATCAGATTTGCCATCAGACCGGATACGATTGTTCCGATATACACACCTAATAATCCGATTTTCTGCACAAGTATAATGGAAACAATGAGATTCACAATCCCCTGTGCAAACGCAAGATACTTATCTTCCCTGAAAATTCCTGCTGCAGTCTTAAAATTGTAGAGAACGATACGCTCTCCCTTGCAATAATAGTCAAACACAATACTAAAGATCACGCTAAACGCCACCACACGCCCTGCCCCCCATGCAGTCTCCACAAGCGGGGACAATAAAAACCAGAAGCCTATAGCACTGAATCCATACAGCCATGCCGCCGTAAAACGATATACCTTAAAAAGCGAAAGCTGACGCTCCCTTGACTCCGTCGCAATCAGATTGCCAAAGCCGGAAATAACCGAGTTAAATACAATATCCACAAAGCCTGTCACTGCCGTAATAATCATATTGTAGTTGTCGATCAAGCCTACCAGGGTCACGTTTAAAAACGAAGAAATAATAATGGCATCCGTCTGAAGTCTTGCCGCATCCCCGATCTTCTGAATCGCAAGCGCCTTCGTATCCGACACAATCGTCCGGGTCTCCTCTTTACTCAGCTTTTCTCCGTCCTTTTCCTTCAGATACGGATACTTCCGGTTCAGATAGACATTCATAATAAGCTTCTGCAAAAGCTCCACCACCGCTACCGCCATCAGATACATCAAAAAATCCGCGGTCGTAAGCAATATGATAATCTGGACAATGGATGTCACAATCTTAGAAACCGTTGCCGCATTGGTCTGAATATAATTCATCTGTCTGGCATTTACCAGACTGTACTTGTATGCCATAAAATAGGTACTGACCGTATTGAACAGAAAAATCAGATAGTAGACCGTCAGTTCCTTTTTCGTCAGTCCAATGGAATTTTTTACGATAACAGGCAGAAACGGAACTACCGCCAGTCCAAGCATTGTCACCACTGCCGCAATCGCACGGTAGGCTTTCCGGTAAAAGCACATGTATGCCTTGATTTTACCGATATCCTCTTTTGCAACCGGTCCGTACAGGCTGAAATTCATCGCCGTTCCGATTCCCAGCTCTGCTAACGACACCACAGATAAGATCCCGGTATACAGACCATTTACGCCAAGCAGGGTTTCCCCCAGACGGCTTAAAAATACGGTTCGAAGTATAAAACCCAATACCAGATAGGTGAAATTACTGATATAGCCGAATATGATATTTTTCGCCGCATACTGTACTCTGCCCACCTGTACCGTTCCTTTCTGCTGTTTTGCTATGCTATTTAGCTATGCTTTTTAGCTATGCTGTGCTATGCCTTCCCCGATAAGATTTCTTTCAGCTTCCTGCCGCCCGCCTCAGCCTGTGTCACATAGACCGGAATCCGTTCCTGTAACAGCCGCTTCATCTCTTCTTCCCGCTCCATCATGCCTTGAAAGGCCTCCCACAGTTCCTCCGGCCGTTTCATCTCCTGTACGGGAACCACATACCCCTCTGCCGTTCCAAATAAATCCGCCGCGATTCCCTTTGCCTTCACGGAATACCCGGCTACTAACACCGGAACCTGACTGGAATAGGCAGCTATGCTGGCATGGGTTCTGGCTGCCACGAGAAACCGCATCCGGGCAATATAGCCTTTTAATACCGTACAGTCCGCATCCGGCAGCATCACCACTCTTCCACTCTCTTGAAAGCGCTCGTACAACTTTGTAAGCGGAATGCGGTCGTCATTTGCCTCCCATACCACATGGGAAAGAAACGCCACATTCATCTGCGTGTTCTTTAAGATATTTTCAACCAGCGTCTCATAGTTTTTATACACCATACCGGGAACCGCCTCCCGCTCCATCACCATGGGACTGACATTGATCCCTACCGTATTTCCAAGAAGAAATCCCTGGGGAAGTTCTGTCCTTACTGTCGGTAAGCAGAAGGCCGGATCGGGATACAAGTGCACTCTCTTTGCTTCCACTCCGGCTTTTAACAAGGCCTCATAGGTAATCCGCTCTCTGGCAAAAATATGGGCATACCGCTTCATGTCCTCTGCCACATCTGCCCTTTCCAGTAAAGATGGCTCTACGGACGCTCCCCACAGCACTGTCCGTGTTCCCCTTTCCTTTAAAGCACGGTTTAACAGCATCAGATCCTGCACCTGCTCCGGGTAACAGTAATTATCTCCACCGATGGAAACAGCCATATCATAATGCGTCTCCTGTAATACCTCTTTGAAACGGTATTCGATATAACACATCGGATCTCTGGTTAACAGCTTCTTTACCAGATAAAACAGATGCACCGGCAGACTCTCCGTGATGCGGTATTCCTTTTTTATTTTGCAGAGACCACCCAGAGAATATTTTTCATCCTCCCACGGTCTTGTGGACAGGATCACAATATCCTGTCCGGCTAACATTTGACAGGTGCTGTGAACAATGGCCTCACAGCCATGGTTGCCGCTTCCTGCGTGCATGGTAAATACGATTTTTCTACTCATATGACTGCTATCCTCTCTACTTGTCTTCCCTGTCCTTCCTACACACTGCTGTCCCTAAAATAAATCCGCACCGCCAGATAGATGGCAAGGTAAAAATGTCTTTTCATAAAATATAAAAACAGCTTTTCCGCCGCCGTAAGCTTCGGCATCCTATAAAGCGCCAGTGCCCTAAGCACCTGTGTGTCATTACAGATCCGCTTCATATTCCGTCTGTTCTCGAAATAACCTGCCGCTTTGTTCCTCACGATTTCCCCTTTCATATGAAGCACCACCAGACACAGAAAATCATTTGTGATCTGCTGGCTGAAATCGTACACCCCCTTTTTTTCGCTGATGCGTTCCATCTGCTTTTTCATATATATGATTTTATCCAGATAGGCTTTATCATAGCCGCCTGTCATGGATTTCTCATTGACCCGGTAGTAGTAGGGCAAAAACCCCGGCAGTACCGCAATTTTTTTTGCCTCCGTAATAATACTCAGGGAAAACTGGAAATCCTCACCTACACTGACACAATTGTCACATAAGTCCATATTATCCAGAATCAGTTTCCGCTTCACCAGCTTACTCACCCGGTTCGGCTGTAAACTCCTGCCCATAAAGCTGCCGTCATTTAATAACACCGGGTAAACCTCTTTTGCAAGCTCCTCCTGCGTATACACATTCTTAGAAAGCTTCATTTCATCATCCCACGGCTTATGGGTATTACCCTCGAAAATATGATGGATGCCACAGCAGACAATATCCGCTTCCTGCTTTTGCGCCTCGAATAACAGCTTTTCATACATATCCGGATCAATCCAGTCGTCACTGTCCACAAAGCCTACATACTCACCCTTTGCTTCTCTGACCCCCCGCTTCCATGTAGCGGTCAGTCCGTTGTTTGGCTGATGGATGACACGGATTCTTTCATCCCGGTCAGCAAACGCATCACAGAGCGAGCCGCTTTTGTCCGTGGAACCATCGTCCACTAACAAAATTTCCAGTTTCGGATAGGTCTGGCAGCGGACGGATTCCACCGCCTGTTCGATATATTGTTCCGCATTATAGACCGGTATGATAACCGAAACGAGCTTATCCATCCTGCTTTCCGTTCCTTTCTTATTGTGACGTTCTTATTCTTTATGACGTTCTCATAATGGCATCCTTCTCACACCATATCGTACGCATGTCTTTTGCAAAAAATCTCCAAAACTATTTTCGTCTCCAGCTCCAAACCGCTTTTACCACAAGCCCTCGCAGCTCCACCATACAAAGCGTTAAGAAAAAGCACTTTTTTTCAAAGAAGAACCGGATGATTTTATAGTCCAACAAATTGACAAATATGTCATTTTTGTTCTCCAGTCTGCAATAGCCTGTATAATAGCTTCGTATAACCGACCGCTTTTCCCCAAATTTCAGATCAGAGGCAAAAGCCAGTCCCTCCATTTCATCCAGAAATTCTTCCACCAGTCTGCTTTCCAATATGCCACCTGTCTGCCGTTCACCGTAAAACCTCTCACAGTATTCCCGCATCTGTTCATACAGATAAAAGGCATTTTCCATCCGGTTTTCCCGCCGTTTTGTGGAAAGGGTTGTCCCTCTATCATCCTGAATGTAAAAAACAAGCGGCTCTGCCAGCGTTACAATCTGCTTGCAGCCCTCCAGATAGCTCATATTGAACAACAGATCCTCCCCAAGATCCATATCGGTCCGAAATCGTCCCGTTATCATTTCCCTGCGAAACAGCTTATTCCATGGCATATTCAAAAACTGTTTCTCATAGAGAGAGAGTATTTTTTCCTTTTCCTTTCGTACGATGCAAAGCGACTCCTCCGGCACCTTGACCACATCCCTGCCGAAATAAAGGTGATGAAAACCACAGACCGCCAGATCTGCATTGTACTCCGCGATCGCAAGCCACATTTTTTCACATAATGTTTCTGCCACATAGTCATCACTGTCCACAAACAGCACGTAATCACCTCTGGCAGCCTCTATGCCGGTATTCCGTGCCACCGATACACCCTGATTCTCCTGATAAATAACCCGGATTCTCGCATCTTCTGCTGCCAGTTCCTCTGCCAGCTCACCGGAGCCATCCGGCGACCCGTCTATAACCAGAATGATCTCTATTTCCACATAGGTCTGCGCCGTCAGGCTTTCCACACAACGCCGCAGCGTACTTTCACTTCGATATACCGGTACAATAATGCTGATCATACATATCTCCCGTCTATTTATAGTGCAAAAAATTTTTCGCACTTCCTACCCGTTACAGGACATCACTGCCAGACTCCACGTTCCATACAGATTCATAATCACCAATACGGCAAAAATGAGTTTCGCATAGTGCTCCTGACGAAACCGCAGCTTCCACTTGCCCTGATAAAAGCAACTGAAAAAGGACAGAAACAGCGGCAGAAAGTACCGTCCCTGCACTCCGTTTATAACATCCGCTCCAACCGCTGTAAAGGTCACATACATGGAAGTCCAGATTACCGCACTCATACCCAGAATGACCAATATATTTCCGATCTTATACCGCGCAGAAACGGCAGCTCTTTCTTCCTCCTTTGGAGAAAAGACAGCCGCAAAGAACAGCACGCTCAGACCAAGCCATGTCCAGAGCACGGACATGCCTCCCAGATAACCGTAAGCAATAAAGCGCTTCGCCCCGCTTACGTAATTCCACAGTTCCCCGAGCATCGAACCAAGCAGAAGTCTGGTATAGACAAGCGGATTTTGGAATATCCAGGAGATCTGTCCCAGAACGCTCGTCCCCTGGCTTCGCTTATCCCCCGCATACGCCAGATTTCCCATGACTTCAAAATTGCTGCTTGCAGAAACCGGCGGAAAGAAAAAGGTATAGATCAACAACAGCATCAGTGCGCACACGCACAGCTTATACACAACCCCCTTCCACCTGCCGCCGAATTTTTCTTTCGGGAATAGCAGCAACGGAAATGCCATAAAAATGTAGATTGGCTTCGCCGTGCTTCCGGCCAGAAATGCGCCCAGTAAAACCAGGGTCTGCACCCAGCTAATCTGCTTTCTTTCAAACATCTGATTCAGGGTAAGCACCATCGCCAGCAGCAGAAAGCTGTTGACTACTGCATCATAGGAAAAACAGGCTGCTGCGAAAACACAGTTTGGAATCAGTGCCAGCGCCGCTATCAGCATTTTTCCCTGTTTTGCCGATTTTACCGCAAAATAGCAGACGATTGTATAAAGCAGGAGATTTCCAAATTTTCCGAGCATCATGCACCAGACAAAGGGCAGCTTCAGTATTCTGCCAAGCCACAGAAAAATTGAAATCTGCAGATAAGACCGCACATCATAGTTTGGAAAACGGCTCTGATGTGTAATATTGGCCCAACTGAAATCGTTATTTAACTCCGCATAGGTTTCCACCAGCCTTCGCTCCTCGAGATTCCCAAAGGAGGGCATTGTGGAAGCTTCCATCTGCATTGCACTTTCTGTCGTAAGTACCGTGGAACCAAACGAACGCTCATAAGCGGTCTTCAAGTGGATATGCTCATCATAGCCGATCTGATTTAAGCCCACCGCATAAATTAATATACTTCCCAGCACCAGACTCAAGAAAGCAAATACTGTCTCCGGTCTTTCTGCAAAAATTGTCCTGCCCTTTATAAAAAAAGCAGTCAGCAGAAATACTGAAAACAAAAAAACCATCCGCACCGGATTCCAGGAAAATTCATTGTCAGCGATCACTTCAAGGTCGACCGGAAACTCACCGGATGCCGCCATTTCCATTTCAGATTCCGCATTCCGTTCCTCTATCAATGGTTCGGAACCTATGATTTCCATTTTTAACGTACGACATTGCCGGTTCAAGACATAGCTTCCCTTACAAATACGTTCATCCAGCCATGCTTCCGACACCTCTTTTTTTCCGTCCGCCCAGACCGTAACCGTATTCCCTTCTTCTGTCTCCGGAACGGTCAGCGTAAGGGTATGGATATATCGTTCTTCGGGCAATTGGATTTCCAGACGTGTCCGTTTCACTTTCCGGTAAATCCCATCTTCTTCCTCGATGATATTCTCTTCCACAGGGGGAATATATTCCGTACCGTTTAGTTCTGCCAGTATGCGGGCATTTTCCCGATTTCTAAGAACCGCATTTTCCTCTTCCTCTGTCAGCTTCTGTCTGCCACTTTCTGCCTGAAGCCTTGTCTGCACACCTTCCTCTTTCAGCAGATCGCTCCGGTACTGGGTTCCACGCAAAGCATGTCCGTTCCACAGCAGGCTCTCCAAAAGCACTGCAAAAACTGCTACTGCCAACACAATACCTGCACCGGTCAGGTATTTTCTCCGGTTCACCTTCACACTATGAACTGCATTCTGCGCCTTCTGTTTCAGCCGCTTTTTTAAAGAGCGGAAACCTTCTCCCACAGCTTCCGGTTTATGAATCACACAGACAGCCTGTGCAGACACGGATGCTGCCAGAAAGATACAGATCATAAGCCTGAGGTCATAAATGAGCGGATATGTGTTGTGCGTATATACCGTATAGCCACACAAACCTTCCTTTAATTTCTTTTCTCCCAGATAGGTATCCGTATTTTCCTTTGGTGTTTCATTGACAAGAATTGCCGGAACAATCACATCATTCTGTGCATTTTCGCTGATTTCCACCCCGGCAAAAGGCTCCGGTACATCCCCATTGCTCTCATAGGAAAATACAAGTGCAATATCCCCTTTGCATTTTTCATAGTCTGCAAAGGGGATATAAGTATACATTGCCTGCATAGACAGATCCGGTTGTGCACCGTTGTCCAGATTTGCCTGCATGCCTGCCGTCAGCTCGGAAAGCGGATACATATTGTCACTGACAAGCTCATGTGACGGTTCTCTGTACACCTGACAGCGCAAAACGGCCTTTCCATATTTTCCGCCCTGTAAACTGACCCCGGGCTGGATACCCCGAAGCGGTCTGCTTCCGGTATTCATGGTATACGAAATAACACTGCCACAAGACAGCGGTATTAAGGTTTCCTGTTCCTCCGGTCCACTGATATTCATTTCATACGTATCGAGTACCCGGTTCGGGAACAGCCAGCCTGCTACCAGTAAAAGCACCATGCCGGCTGTCATAAGCGGTAAAAAATACCTGCAAATCTGATTCAAAATTTTTTTCATTATTTTCCTAAGCCTAATCTGTTCACTGCCGAAAAGATTGCTCTTACGGAAGCTCTCGTGATATTGGAGCTGACGCCGACACCGTAGGTCACTCTGCCATCATCCGCATCCAACAGATGAATATAAGCTGCTGCCTGTGAATTGGAACCGCTCTGCAATGCGTGTTCTTCGTAATCCAGTACCTTGATCTTCACGCCCATTTCCGTTCTCATTCCACGTTGTACCGCATCGATCGGTCCGTTTCCAACCGCCTCAAAGCTCTTCTCTTTGCCGTGATCGGTATAAAGCACCGTTACTCTTGTATCAAACTCGGAATCCGTTTCGCCGCTCAGATCATCGATCTTTAACTTGTGGAAATGAATCGGCTCCTTCTGATCCAGATACTCTTCACGAAACTTCTGCATAATCTGTTCCGGTGACACCTCACCCTGCTTCTCGGAAATGGTCTGAATCACATCTGCAAATTCCCGGTGCATTCCCTTTGGCAGTTTGAAACCGAAATAAGTATCCATGACAAAAGCTACACCACCCTTGCCGGACTGGGAATTGATGCGCACGATCGGTTCGTACTCCCTTCCGATGTCCGCCGGATCGATCGGCAGATAAGGAACCTGCCAGATTTCACTTTGGCGTTCCCTCATTGCCTGCACACCCTTGTTAATGGCATCCTGATGTGAACCGGAAAAGGCAGTAAATACCAGCTTTCCGGCATATGGATGACGCGGATGGATCGGAATCTTACAGCATCTTTCATAGATTTCAATAATATCATTCACACGCTCGATCGCAAGCTTGGGATCAATACCCTGCGAGAACATATTGTATGCAATATTCAATACATCCACATTTCCGGTTCTCTCACCATTTCCAAACAAGGTTCCTTCCACACGGTCCGCACCGGCTAACAGCGCAAGCTCTGCGGAAGCTACACCGGTCCCTCTGTCATTGTGGGGATGTACGCTTAAGATAATGCTTTCCCGATTTTTGAAATGCTTATTCATCCATTCAATCTGATCCGCATACACGTTCGGCGTATTCATTTCCACCGTGGAGGGCAGATTTATGATCATCGGTTCTTCCTTCGTAGGTCCCCATGTATCCTGCACTGCCGTACAAATATCGAGTGCAAAGTCTAACTCGGTTCCGGTAAAGCTCTCCGGTGAATATTCCAGAATAATCTTGCCCGGAAATTTTGCAGCTCTTTCCTTGACCATCCTGGTACCTTTTATAGCGATTTCCTTAATGCCCTCTCTCTCCATATGGAACACAACATCTCTCTGCAGAGTAGATGTGGAATTATAAATATGTACGATGGCCTGTTTACAGCCTTCGATCGCTTCAAAAGTCCGGTCAATCAGTTCTTCCCTGCACTGGGTCAGTACCTGCACCCGCACATCATCCGGAATCAGTCTGCGGTCAATAAGCTGACGCAGAAAATCGTATTCGATCTGGCTGGCAGCCGGAAAACCGATTTCGATTTCCTTAAAGCCCAGCTTGATCAAAAACTGGAACATCTCGATTTTCTCATCCACAATCATCGGATCGATCAAAGCCTGATTTCCATCCCTCAAATCCACACTGCACCATACCGGAGCCTTTTCAATCTCTTTATTCGGCCATTCTCTTTCCGGATAATCGATGACCGGATTCCTGCGATATCTTTTATAATTTAACATGCTCTTCTCTCCTTTTCTTTTTCCCTAAAGCAAGCTTTTTCGTCTGATTCCTTACAAATCCCTCATCCGCATGCCTTGCACGCGTATGGCTCGCTGTTCACACAAAATCAGCCCATCCAGAGATGGGCTGCATAGTCTACTCACCAAGACCGTTCTCAATCGCTTCTACAAGAGCTGTCAGGGCTTCCTGTTCATCCTCGCCCTCACACACAAACTCTATCTCGTCCCCGCATTTAACACAGGCACCAAGTACGCTGAGTACGCTTTTTGCATTGGCTGTGCTGTCTCTAAATGTAAATGTAATCAATGATTTAAATTGCATTGCCTCTTTACATAGAATACCTGCAGGTCTTAGATGCAGCCCTGTTGGGTTCTTAATAACTACCTTCTGGCTTACCATATTGCTTCCCTCCATACTTTATATAATCACGGTTTTTAACCCTGTTCTTTCGCCTTTTATCCTTGTTTCATTATAACATTCCCACTCTGCTATCTCAAGCGGTTTATGATAATTTAAGAAAGCACGTTCTCCCTTTGTGTCAGAACATAATATCCTGAATCAGATCTGCTAACTTTCTTGCCTCCGCATCAATCTGCTTTTTATCCTTACCTTCTATCATGACACGCACAAGCGGCTCTGTTCCGGACGGACGGATCAGAACTCTGCCCTCTCCGGCAAACTTCTCACTGATCTTGGCAATCGCATCCGCAATTTCAGGATATTCCATATACTTTTCTTTCTTATGATTACGCACCTTTGCATTCACAAGTGCCTGCGGCATAACCTCCATAATCTTCGCAAGCTCAGACAATGGCTTTTTCGTCTCTACAATAACCTGAAGCACATGAAGCGCACTGAGCAGACCATCTCCCGTTGTATTCTCATCCAGGAAAATTACATGACCGGACTGCTCACCACCAAGACTTGCACCGATTTCCTTCATGCGTTCCAGTACATAGCGGTCGCCCACCTTTGTCTGTTCTACTTCAATTCCGTTTTCCTTTGCCATCAGGAAGAAGCCCAGATTGCTCATAACCGTTGCCACGATCGTATTCTGCTTGAGTTTTCCCTGACTCTTCATATAATTTCCGACGATTGCCATAATCTGATCGCCATTTACCACATTTCCCAGTTCATCTACCGCTAAAAGTCTGTCAGCATCACCATCAAATGCCAGACCGACCTGCGCCTTTTCGAACACAACTCTCGCCTGCAGCTCCTCCATATGCGTGGAACCGCAGTTTGCATTGATGTTCGTTCCGTCCGGGTTATTATGAATCGCAATCACCTCTGCGCCCAGTTCCTTTAATGCCTCTACCGAAGTATAATGTGCCGCGCCCTCTGCACAGTCCACTACGATCTTCATACCGTGAAGATCCACATTGACGGAACGAATCGCATGATTGATATATTCCTCTCTTGCATCCGTACGGTATTTAATCTTCCCAACGCGGGGACCGATCGGGAATTTTACTCCTCTCATGCCGTTCTTAATCAATTCTTCAATCTCATCTTCCAAGGAATCCGGAAGCTTGTAACCATTCCCGTCAAAGAACTTGATTCCGTTAAACTCTACCGGATTATGGGAAGCAGAAATTACGACACCCGCATCCACCTTATACTTTCTGGTCAGATAAGCTACTGCAGGGGTTGGAAGTACCCCGACATAAATGACATTTGCTCCTACCGAACAGGCTCCTGCCATCAGGGCGTTAGCCAGCATATCTCCCGAAATTCTTGTATCACATCCAACCATAATTGTCGGTCTGTGTTCATTCTCCTTCGTTAAAACAAAGGCTCCCGCCTGACCAAGCTGCATTGCAAGCGTCGGTGTCAGCTCTTCATTTGCCACACCACGTACGCCATCCGTTCCAAACATTCTTGCCATATTTCTATCCTGCCTTTCCGAAGTCTCTTATCCTTCATTTTCGTTTCCGTTCTGCTCTGTCTCCTCCGACTGCGTTACGGAAATTTCTGCCACAAGGGGCTCTCTCAATGTCACGCCATCCGGCAAATTCAACGTTACTTCCGACTGATAAGTACCCGTCTTCAGTTCTCCGTTTTCCATAAATGTACTCATATCTATATAGCCCGTTATCGTCAGGTCAGTAAGCTTGCTGATATTTTCTGCCAATCCTGTCGCTTTTAGCACTACCGGCTCCTTCATACCCTGTATCTGGGCCTCCATACCTTCCGGTATGTTCTGGAGAACAATATTGCGTGACTCAACATGAATATCTTCCTGTTCTTCCTTTTCAATATAAACCGTCACAGACACCTTGCCGCTGAAAGTATTGTCCGCCAGAATCACATTGTCCGGCAAATATTGCTTCAGATTGATCAAGGTCAGCATATCCTTGTTCTGCCCTGTGATATTGAGTGCCTCTTCCGGGATTACAAGTTCGGCAATATTCTTGAGTACGCTGCTTCTTCCGGCAATCATAACACTTTCAGGATTACTGGTGATCACTCCGGTTGCCTCATAGCCTTCTGCCGCATCTCCGGAAATAGAAAATCTGAGCGGCACCTGCTTCTTCTGCAGAATAGTTGCAGACACTGTGATGCTGTTAATGCTCTTGGTAATGCTCTTATCTTCAATTTCATTTCCATCTTCATCATACAGATGAATGGGATAATCTGCCTTTATACTGGTCGTAATCCCTTCTACGGATACCTCCACGGAAGCTCTTGCCACCTTGGAAATCCGGGATTCCGGTCCGGAAAGTCTGACAAGATTCTGATCTGTACTGACTTCACCCAGCATATAGCCATCTCCCGGCTCCCCATCCGTCGTTGTCTCAATCACCATCTGAACGCGCTTGACATCCTCCACATTGACTTTCAGATTTTCCACATCTGCACGGATATTTTCAAGGGAATCATTATTTTCATTGGTTGCCAGTTTGATGCGCACCGTGTTCATAAAAGTCAGTTCATTCATATCTGCCGTTGCTACAATACTGTCCCTTGTAATCGTACTCATAGCAGAACGCTTTGCCGTAACGGTCACATCAATCAGATCGGTATCATCCAATACCTCAAATACCTTGCCCTGATCCGTAATAGCATCGGTATTTGTGATCTTCACCGGAATATCACTGAATTTTTTCCTGATGACCGGATCTTCAATATTGATGACCACAAGCCACAGGATAACGGAACAAAGGACTGCCAGAATTTTGAGTCCCAGGTTATCTGTCACTGTCAGCTTCTTTTTCACTTCTGGACCTTCCTTTCCACAGTCTTCTCTTCTTTTCCTCCACCTGTTTATTCTGTACCATCAAAAGCTTACCCTTTAAAGCCTCTGAATCCAGATTTCGGTATAGCTCTCCTTCGTAAGCTACGCTCACATAACCGGTCTCTTCCGATACGATAATCGTCAGAGAATCCGTCACCTCGGAAATGCCGACTCCCGCACGGTGTCTTGTTCCCAGTTCCTTGCTCAGTGCCATGTTATCGGAGAGCGGCAGATAACAGGTCGCGGATACAATTCTGTCTCCCCGCACAATAACAGCACCGTCATGCAACGGTGTGTTGTGTTCAAATATATTGATGAGAAGCTGGCTTGTTACAATACCGTCCACTTCTATGCCCGTTCTCTCAAATTCACTCAAAGAATGGTTCTGTTCAATGACAATCAGTGCTCCGGTCTTAACCTTTCCCATTTCAAAGCTCGCTTTTACGATCTCATTCATGGTTTTATCAGAAAAACGTCCTTCCGAAACCTTATTGCTGTCAAACGGAAACAGCGCAGCAATGATATTTTTCCTGCCCAGCTGCTCTAACGCCCTTCTAAGCTCCGGCTGAAGCACTACAACCACTGCGATTACCGCAAGGCTGATCACATTCTTGACAATCCAGATAATTGTATTCATCTGAAACAAAGCCGCAAACATAATAAATATCATGATTACGACCATTCCCTTAAGCAACGCCCATGCCTTTGTGTTCTTGACCCACAGCATAATCTGGTACACCAAAAAGGAGATAATAATAATCTCCACCACATCATTCCATCCTACCGGCGGAACATATACATCATATTGCAAATTCTGAATAAAATTGGTCAACCGTTCCATATGCTGCTTACCTTATCATTTAATATCTTGTTCTTCCCCCGCTTTTTGCGGAAGCTTTTCTCTGTGTATTGATTCTTTTCACAGACTTCTCCGGCGTAGCCAGTGTAATCTTCGGCACCGCCTTAACATAATAATAGTATTCATCATCCTCAAACTGCACCAGTTCCGTTCTGCTGTAATCCACATTGAATACGAAAAACTGCAAAAGCTTCGCAATCCCCACGGATATCACAGATCCTATGACAGCTCCCGCAATCGATATATTCGTGTTAAATATCAGATCACCAAACAGCAGAATTACTACATTTGCAAGTGCTCCGGCAATAATCGCCACCGTCCACGAATGGTTAATCGACATTCTGCGTATCGTATATACCAGAATAACTGTCACGGCAAACGCGGCTACCGTCACAAGCATTGCCTTATTGTTCAGAAGTCCGTCAATGACCACCTTAAACTTCTGCATTCCGTTCTCAACATCTGTCACTCCAAGTGTTGCCTGATTCTCTGCAATATATGCCAGAATATAATAAACCATGACACCGCAGCTGACAGATACGACTGCCACCGGAGAACCTAAAAGACCCATGGCAATCGGTATAATATATGGTATTTTCATCAAAAAGCACATCGGCAGAAAAAGCACAACCAGCGTATCCTTTGGTGCAAACCTGAAATAGAGCAGAAACATCAAAAGAAATACTGCAAATACCACAACCGCTGCCTCAACAGACAGAGCATATAAATGCAGCAGCATAAAGCCTGCCGCAAACAATATAATACAGTTCATCGGCAAAAAAGAACACATCAGCGCTACGACTAACACAACCGGAAAACTTTTCAGTTTTTCCATGTATCCCCATGCCCCATTTATGAGCAGCAATGACAAAAGAGCCAGAAGAAACTTAAAGATGGGGGTCAGGTATATTTCATACTTCCCATAAAAGTTTCGAATATGCTCCTTTAAAACCAGTATATTTTTCATCATTCCAATTCCTTCCGGCAGTCTCCTCTTATTTTCTGCTTTCTTCTTCATACAGTACGGATAACTGCTTTAAGTTGCTGTAATATTGTCTCAGACTCTTTTTTGCCCGATTATAACGGTATGAGTAGACTATGTATGATATTACTGCATATATGGCAATAAATGCAACATAAAAAATCAGAATTTTTTTCCCGGATATCAACAAATCTTCTTTGTATATGTCCTGCATGAATAATTCAAAATCATACAAAACCGCTGCCCCGCACAGTATTGCAAAGGTAATGGTTGCACAGATGACCGACTTTAATACCTGCAGACTGATATAGTCACTTCTGAAATAGCTTCCGATCGCAAGATTTTTTTTACCTTCTCTTTCCTCATAGGAAGCCATTCTGGTCATCAGCTTAATACGTTCTTCGTTCAGCATTTCATTTCCTCAAATCTTTTTTATTACAGCCTGAGCCTAATTATCCAGAAAACGCATTCTCGGACTCTCTTTGGTCTTCTTCTGCACAGGCTCTTCCTGCTTCGGCTTCGGCAGCACCTCGCCAAACCGGTTCACCATTTCGTTTTTGCACTTCTCACAATATTTTCCACTGCGAATGATCGCACCACAGTTCTCACAGGGAAGTCCGATCGGTGAATCAGCTGAAAACTCCAGTCTTTCCTCACGCACCCACTTCCGGATCTGATTGGCATCCACATCGCATTCTTCTGCTATCATTGCTATTGTAGCCTTCTTGTTCTCCGATACAAATGCCTTTACCTCCTGAAACTTCTCTTCCAGTTTTTCCTTACATGCGGCACAAATCGGTGTTCCCGACATATAGTTAAACATCCTTCCGCATTTTCTGCAATTTCTTACTTCCATATTTATCCCTCCCAATTTATAAGCCATTTCCTATTGCCAATACAACAAAGCAGACCTTCTCCACTCCTGCCCTTCGGCACAGTCCGGCTATTTCATCCATTGTACTTCCAGTCGTGTAGATATCATCTACAATTATAATCGTTTTTAATTTTACATCATTTCGACCAATTTTGAAAGCCTTTTTCAAATTATTTTGTCTTTCCGAAAGATTGAGCGCCTTTTGCGGCACAGTTTTTCGAATTCGCACAATATAGTCCGAAAGTACTGGTATTTGTAGTCTTTTCCCTATTTCGTCCGCAAGCAGCTGCGCCTGATTATAGCCCCGGCTGTTTAGCCGGCTCTTATGAACGGGAACCGGAACCAGAGCGTCTGCATTCCATTCCCGAAGTTTTCCACCCAGATATTTGCAGACTTCCTCCGCATAATATTCCTTATACTCCTGCCTGCCCATATACTTAAAACGAAAAATGGATTCCCTGACGGAAGCATATTCATACAACGCTGCTCCTTCATCAAAATAATGTTTCCGTTTCCGACAGTCATCACAGTATTCCTGTGTTTCATCCCAGAGAGCTTTGCCGCATTTCCGGCAAAGTGGCTCCCGCAGCCTGCGGAATTCCTTTCTGCATTCCGGACACACACGAAGCCCGCTTACGCTGACAATCCGGTCACATACCGGACATCTGCGCGGAAACAGCATATTCAAAAGTGTCTCCCACGCGTTTTCTATTTTCTTAAATTTCATTTTAACTTTAGTCCTCCGTGCATTCCATACAGATTTCTCTAATACGGTCACATAGTCCGCTCATACGCTTCTGCTGGCTTTCATTTTCCACCATTTCCCGAAACACGGCACTGCTTCCGAGTATAGTAACACAGTCTCTTGCCCGCGTGATTCCGGTATATAATAAATTCCGGTTAAACAGCATCTTCGGTCCGGACAAAAGAGGCATCAGAACGGCAGGATACTCGCTTCCCTGCGACTTATGTATCGTAATGGCATAGCTCAATTCCAGCTCATCCAACTGCGCAAACGGATAAACCACCTGCCTCACATCATCGAAAACAACTGTTATGTTTTGTGCATATTCATTGATCTCCAGTATTCTTCCCATGTCACCGTTAAAGACCCCTACCCCCTTGTCAACCGGAATCCCGTAACGACTCTTCACTTCCCATTCCAACTGGTAGTTATTTTTTATCTGCATGACCTTATCCCCTTCCCGGAACAACCTTTCTCCATGCAGATATTCCCGTTTCTCCTTTGATTCCGGATTCAGATATCTCTGTAAAATTCCGTTCAGCGTTTCCACACCAAGATTTCCTTTCCTCATCGGTGTCAACACCTGAATATCAAACGGCGTGGCATGAACATAGCGTGGCAGCTTATCCTGAATAAGCTGTATCATATGTTTATATATGACATTCACATCATTTCTCTCTAAAAAGAAGAAGTCGCGGCTTTTATTATCCAGTTTTACCATTCTTCCTTCATTGACGGCATGGGCATTCACTACAATATCGCTCTCCTCCGCCTGACGGAATATTTTCTTCAGACACGTCACAGAAAAACACCCGCTATCTATTAAATCACGCAGCACCTGTCCCGGTCCAACCGATGGGAGCTGATTTACATCCCCTACCATGATCAACCGCGTCCCGGGAGCGATTGCTTTTAACAATGCACGAAACAGATGGATGTCTACCATGGACATTTCATCTATTATAATAACATCTGTTTCTAATGGATTATTCTCATTTCGCTCGAAGGACGCCCCCCTCTTATCCTCTTCCATTGAGCCGTTCAGTTCTAACAGACGATGTATGGTTCTTGCTTCATATCCGGTTGCTTCCGTCATACGTTTCGCTGCTCTTCCGGTCGGTGCAGCCAGATACAGATCCATTCCTTCTTCCATAAAATAATGGATCATCATATTAATGGTCGTCGTCTTTCCGGTCCCTGGTCCGCCCGACAGGATAAAAATTCCATTGCGTACGCTATTGGCTACTGCCGTTCTCTGTAACTCATCCAGTTCTACAGATAACGTGCGTTCTAATTTTTGAATCTTACATAATATCTGCTGTTCTTCTACTGCATTTTCTGTTCCATCTGTCAGCGCAATGTTCAGTTCTCTTAGCATTCTGGCACAGTCCGCCTCTGCATAATAGTAGCTCATGGCATACACCTGACAGATACCGCCTTTTTCTTTCATCACCAGTTTTCTGTCCATGGTCAGATTTTCAAGCTGTGGAGCCAGATGCTTCTCCTCCACTCCCAAAAGCTGTGAAGTTCTGCTTAACAGAAGTTCCCTCGGCAGATACACATTTCCATCTGCAGCCGCCTGCAATAGTGTATACAATATTCCACTGCGGATCCGGTAATCAGAATCTGCATGAATACCGATTCGGGAAGCAATTTCATCTGCTGTCTTGAAACCGATTCCCGCGATATCATCTGCCAGCTTATATGGATTTTCCTGTAAAACCCCATATACCCCATTCCCATATTCTTCGTAAATACGAACCGCAAGTGTATTGGATATTCCATATTTCTGCAAGAACAGCATGGCTGCTCTTAAATCTCTTTTCTCCTCCATCTGGATTCCGATTTCACGAGCCTTTGCTTCACTGATTCCCTTGACTTCAGCCAGCCGTTCCGGTTCTTCTTCCATAATACGGAAGGTTTCTTCTCCAAATTTTTTTATAATTCGTCTGGCCAGTGAAGGTCCCACTCCCTTCACCGCTCCCGATGCAAGATACCGCTCCATGCTGACTACATCATCCGGCTCAATAATTCTGTACTTTTGTACCTTAAACTGCTCCCCATAAACCGGATGGTCTACAAAATCACCTGAAAGCTCCAGATTTTCTCCCTGCGTGATCATCTGAAATGCACCGACACAGATGATTTCTTCTCCCTCTGCGATCAGCTCCATAACCGTATATCCGTTTTCAGCATTCCGATATATAATATGATCAATATGCCCTTTTATCGTTTCCATATTACCCTTTCCATACCAGGAAACAAACAGGCTGCCCCTTATGAGGCAGCCCCTGTTCTTTCTTTTTCTGTTATGCTTCTTCCGAAACATTCCGCTTCATCTGTTCATAGAGCATCTGTGCCAGACCCAGACTATTCTGCTCCGTGGACTGTTCCGCCATCTCCTGAATCATATTATCATAATAATAATCCATCAGATTTTTATTCGCACCGGTTGCACCACTTGTATCCGGTACAGTTTTCTTCATCTCTTTAAACACCTGTTCCAGAAAATATGCCTCAAACTGTTTGCAGACATCCATCAATTCCTCGTCGGTTGCATTTTTGTAATCCGAATCCAGACTGTTCTGCATTTTCTTGGTGCTGTCTGCTTTCGCTGTATCTGTTAAATAATTGATATATTCTGTATTGATTCCACCGATATCCATACCGCTGCCTCCATTTGCTGCCACTCATGCAGCTTGAATCGTAAACCTATTACCATTCACTGCCACACTATCTGCGCAGCTGATTTGCCTGCTGAAGCATTTCATCCGATGCCTGAATTGCTTTGGAATTCATCTCATATGCTCTCTGTGCCACGATCAGATTGACCATCTCATCTGCCACCTGTACACTGGAACCTTCCAGATATCCGTGCATCAGTTTGCTCTTTGTAATATCCTTTGCCTTGGCCTCATTAATCACTTCGCCGCTGGCATTAGTCTGGGCATAGAGACTGTCTCCCATTTTATCCAATCCTGCCGGATTGTTGAACTGGTACACACCAATTGTCACATTTAACGGCTGCAGCTTTCCGTCCTTATCCGGATAATGGAATGCACCCTCCTCATCCACTACAATATCCGTTGCTACCAGATTTTTATTAAATACAATTTCTTTTCCGTTTGTATCCAGTACCGGTCTTCCATCGGAATCCGTAAGCGCCAGTCCGTTATTACTGATTGCAATTCCAAAATTACCGTTTCTGGTATAGTATGTATTGTCATCCTCACCTTTTACAGCAAAGAATCCTTTTCCACTTAACGCAAAAGCGAAATCATTCTCAGACTGATAAATATTTCCATCCTTAAAAATAGATGTAATTGCTGAGTTTCTTACACCCAGTCCCACCTGGGCGCCGATCGGCTTTTCCTCACCGTTGGCGGAGGTTGTCTTAGCCTGCAGTGTCTGATACAGCAGAGATTTAAATTCTGCCACTTCTGCCTTATAACCTACTGTGTTCACATTTGCAAGGTTATTTGCGATCGTATCAACATTTGTCTGCTGTGCGATCATACCGGTTGCCGCTGTCCAAAGAGATCTTACCATATCTTATTCTTCCTCCCCTATCAGCTCAGTCTGCCAAGCTGGTTTACTGCAATATCCAGAGATCCGTCATAAGTCTGGATAATCTTCTGATTGGTCTCATATGCTCTTGTTATATTGATCATATTTACCATTTCACTTACAACCTGCACATTTGCCATTTCCAGATAACCGGAACGCACCTGGGCAGTTGCTTCCTTTTCGGTAAAACCTTCAACTGTCTGATAAAGGTTCTCACCATATTTCTCCAGATAATTATAATCCTCAAAATCTACAATTCCGATTTTGGCTTCCATAGAATCATCCTGATAGATATTTCCGGCGCTGTCAATCATGGAATTTTTTAACGGATCCAGTTCAATTCTTTCACCGTCTTCATCTAATACATAATCACCGTCTTCTGTCACCAGATACCCGTCTGCATTAACGGTAAAGGAACCGTCTCTGGTATACTTCGTAGAAGTTTCCCCTGCCTTATTCGTAAACTCAATTGCAAAAAAACCGTTCCCGGCAATCGCAACATCAAATACATTTCCGGTTTCACGGAAGGAACCCTGCCCGTAATCCGTATAATTCTCGCCAATCTTTACCCCCATACTCATGCTGCCAAGTTTCTTCGCACAATTCGGGGATTCCGATGTATCCTTGATTTTCAGAGCAAGAACATCATCAAATGCCTGACTTGTAGATCCCTCTTTTTTAAACCCGACCGTATTGGCATTTGCCAGATTGTTGGTCATAATATCCATTCTGTTCTGCTCATTGATCATACCGGTATACGCGGTATAAAGTCCCTTCAACATTCCCTTTTATCCTCCGTTTCGCCTCTTCTACGCTTCGTCTCTGTAGCCCGCCAGAAATTCTACATATTTTCCTGTTCCGATTGCTACTGCCGTCATCGGATCTTCTGCCGTCATGGTATTGATTCCCGTCTTGGATTCGATCAGATCCTCCAGACCTCTTAACAGGCTTCCGCCTCCGGTCAGAACAATTCCCCGGTCAGCGATATCCGCAGCCAGCTCCGGTGGAGTCTTCTCCAATACACTATGGATGACTTCAATAATCTGGGAAGTCGTTTCCTTAAGTGCCTCCTCTGTCTCCTCCGAGGATACCTTAACGGTCTTCGGAAGTCCGGTTACCAGATTCCTTCCCCGGACATCCATATAATCGACTTCGGTTCTCTTATATGCGGAACCAATCTTAATTTTCAGATCCTCTGCCGTTCTTTCACCGATCAGCAGATTGTGCTTCTTACGCATATAACGGACAATCGCTTCATCAAAATCATCGCCTGCCACTTTGATGGATGCGCTGACTACCGTACCCCCCAAAGAAATGACAGCAATATCAGATGTACCACCTCCGATATCTACTATCATGTTTCCGCACGGCTTGGAAATATCAATTCCGGCTCCGATTGCAGCGGCAATCGGCTCCTCAATAATAGAAACCTCTCTGGCTCCCGCCTGATAGGTTGCATCCTCAACCGCTTTCTTCTCTACCTCAGTAACACCGCTCGGTACGCACACCGCAATGCGGGGTTTACGGAATGCACGCTTTCCAAGTGCCTTCTGAATGAAATATTTCATCATTTTCTCTGTTACTGTATAATCGGAAATAACACCCTGTCTGAGTGGTCTGACTGCCACGATATTGCCCGGCGTTCTTCCGAGCATCAGTCTCGCATCCTCTCCGATTGCTTTGATCTTATTAGTGTCTCTATCAAATGCTACAACAGAAGGCTCCTTGAGTACTACTCCCTTGCCCCTGATATAAACTAAAATACTGGCTGTTCCCAAATCGATTCCGATATCTGTATACTGCATATCCTTAAAACCCCTTTCTCGGTCCTCTTTTCATTCTTTCCATAATATTCAAAATATATTTCACAATTCAAATATATTTAATTGCACTCCAAATGCCAAACATAGACATCCTACGTTATTATACAATGAAAAGATTGAATTTCAAAGGGTTTTCCAAAAATTCATTAAAATTTAAAAAAGATACACCGAAAAAAGTGGTTCCATCCACTTTTTTTCAGTGCATCCATGCTTTGTATATATCGGCACAAAACGTTTTCTGCTTTAGGGTTTTCTTGCAGCTTCCAGCATTTTCTTGATATAAACACCCGTATGGGATGCCGGATTTTCAGCCACTTCTTCCGGTGTTCCTTCGGCTACAATACGACCTCCCCTGTCACCACCCTCCGGTCCGATATCGATGATATAATCTGCCGTTTTGATCACATCCAGATTGTGTTCTATGACTACCACCGTATTTCCGCCATCTGTCAGTTTCTGTATGATTTCTGTCAGCTTATGAACATCGGCAAAATGCAGTCCGGTTGTCGGTTCATCCAGGATATAGATCGTCTTTCCGGTACTGCGTCTGCTCAGCTCCGTTGCCAACTTAATACGCTGTGCTTCTCCGCCGGATAATTCCGTAGAAGGCTGTCCCAGCTTAATATAGGACAGTCCCACATCATATAACGTCTGAATCTTACGGTGAATGGACGGCACCGGCTCAAAGAAATGCAGTGCCTCCTCCACCGTCATATCAAGTACATCATAAATACTCTTTCCCTTGTATTTGACATCCAATGTTTCCCGGTTATAGCGTTTGCCTCCGCATACCTCACAAGGCACATACACATCCGGCAAAAAGTGCATCTCGATTTTGATAATGCCGTCACCACTGCACGCCTCACAGCGTCCGCCTTTGACATTAAAACTGAAACGCCCTTTCTTATACCCCTTTGCCTTGGCATCCGCCGTCGCCGCAAACAGATCTCTTATCATATCAAAGACGCCCGTATAGGTAGCCGGATTGGAACGGGGCGTCCGTCCGATCGGAGACTGGTCAATGTCAATAACCTTATCCAGCTGGTCGATTCCCTCCATTCCGGCATGTTTTCCCGGTATCGTTCTTGCACGGTTCAGTTCCTTTGCCAGTCTCTTATACAAAATTTCATTGACCAGAGAACTCTTGCCCGAACCTGACACTCCTGTCACACAGGTAAACACACCAAGCGGAAAGGATACATTGATATTCTTCAGATTATTTTCCTGTGCCCCTAATACCTTCAAATATCCGGTCGGTTTTCTTCTTTGAGCCGGTACCGGAATGCGCACCTTTCCACTCAGATATTGTCCGGTGACCGATTCCGGAACCTGCATGATTTCCTCTGCAGTTCCGGTCGCTACGACCTTTCCGCCGTGGGAACCTGCTCCCGGTCCGATATCCACGATAAAGTCCGCTGCACGCATTGTATCCTCATCATGTTCCACAACGACCAGTGTATTTCCAAGATCCCTCAAATGCTTCAGGGTAGCTAACAGCTTATCATTGTCCCGCTGATGCAGACCGATACTCGGCTCATCCAGAATATAGCATACACCGACTAACCCGGAGCCAATCTGTGTCGCCAGACGGATACGTTGTGCCTCTCCGCCGGAAAGGGTTCCGGTCGCTCTGGCAAGCGAAAGGTAGTCCAGACCGACATCCATCAAAAAACCAACTCTGGCGCGGATTTCCTTCAGAATCTGCTTTCCGATCAGCTCCTGTTGCTTAGATAACTGCATCTGCTGTAGAAATTCCTGCAGCTTACCGATAGACAGGGATGTCACCTCATAAATATTTTTGTCGCATACCGTCACTGCCAGTGCACCCTGTTTCAGACGCATCCCTTTACATACTCTACACGGAGTAATACGCATAAAGCTTTCATATTCCTGCTTCATCGTGTCCGATGCCGTCTCACGGTAGCGTCTCTCCACGTTACGGATAATTCCTTCAAATGCAACCGGATAGATTCCTTCGCCGCGCTGTCCCTTATAGTGCACTTTCACTTCTTTTCCATCCGTCCCATGCAGCAGGACATATTTTATCTTGTCCGGATAGTCGCAAAATGGAGTGTCCAGATCAAAACCATATTCCTTCATAAGCGCCTGCAAAATAGCATGCGTAAAGCTGGATTTATCGCCACAGGACTGCCAACCGGTTACTGCAATCGCCCCCTGACTGATCGTAAGATTCTGATCCGGTATCATAAGCTCCGCATCAAACTCCATCTTATAACCAAGTCCAACACACTCCGGGCAGGCTCCAAACGGATTGTTGAAAGAAAAGCTCCTCGGCTCAATCTCATCTACACTGATTCCACAGTCCGGACAGGAAAAACTCTGGCTGAAGGTCATTGTTTCCCCATCGATAACGTCCACCACTGCCAGACCATCTGTCAGCTCCATTACACTTTCCAGCGAGTCCGTCAGACGTCTTCCGATTCCTTCCTTAACAACCAGACGATCCACTACAATCTCAATCGTATGCTTGATGTTTTTGTCCAGCTTGATCTCCTCGGATAGTTCATACATATTTCCGTCAATACGCACCCTGACATAACCACTCCGTTTGGCTCTCTCCAGTACCTTCTGGTGCTCACCTTTGCGCCCCCGCACGACAGGCGCAAGCAGTTGAATCTTTGTTCCCACAGACAATTCCATTACATGATCCACCATCTGGTCGACACTTTGCTTTTTAATTTCCTTCCCACATTTCGGGCAGTGTGGAATACCGATTCTGGCATAAAGCAGACGAAAATAATCGTATATTTCCGTAACGGTTCCGACCGTGGAACGAGGATTGCGGTTAGTGGATTTCTGATCAATCGAGATTGCCGGAGACAGACCTTCTATCTTCTCCACATTCGGCTTTTCCATCTGACCCAGAAACTGCCTTGCATAGGAGGAAAGCGACTCCATGTACCTCCTCTGTCCCTCTGCATAAATCGTATCAAAGGCAAGGGAGGATTTTCCAGAACCTGACAGACCTGTCAGTACCACAAATTCATTCCGTGGTATATCCACATCAATATTTTTTAAATTATGCTCGTTTGCCCCGCGAATTTTAATATACTCTCTCCGCGGCTGCATCTTAATAGGTGTTTCCATTTTCCCAGTCCTGCCTTTCTTTTCCGGTTCCTGTTCTCTTATTCTTCTTCCAAATCCCGTAATTTTTCTTTCAGTTCCACCATCTTGTCACGCAGCTCTGCTGCCGCTTCGAAATTCAGATCGGCGGCTGCCTGTTTCATCTTCTTCTGTACAGTGGCAATCAGCTTTTCCAATTCCTTTTTCGTCATGGACTCCGGATCCTTTTCGAATGCAATTTCTTCTTTTGCAACGGTTTTTGAAATACTGATTAAATCCCGCACCGCCTTGCGGATCGTCTGCGGTGTAATGCCATGCTCTTCATTATACTTCATCTGAATCTTACGGCGCCTCTCTGTCTCCTCAATCGCCCGCCGCATGGAATCCGTCATTATATCCGCATACATAATGACATGTCCGTCCGCATTTCGCGCCGCACGTCCGACTGTCTGGATCAGAGACGTCTCCGAACGTAAGAACCCTTCCTTGTCCGCATCCAGAATCGCCACCAGGGAAATCTCAGGAATATCCAGTCCTTCTCTTAACAGATTAATACCGACCAGAACATCAAATACATCTAACCGCATATCCCGGATGATCTCCGCACGTTCCAGCGTGTCAATATCCGAATGCAGATATTTTACACGGATGCCGACCTCCTTCATATAATCGGTCAAATCCTCTGCCATCCGTTTTGTCAGAGTAGTAACCAGCACCTTATTATGCTTTGCAATCTCCTGATTGACCTCACCGATCAAATCATCAATCTGCCCCTCCACCGGACGCACGTCAATTTCCGGATCTAAAAGCCCGGTCGGCCGGATGATCTGCTCCGTTCTCAGAAGCTCATGCTCTTCCTCATATCTGGAAGGAGTAGCCGACACAAACAAAAGCTGGTCAATATGCTGTTCAAACTCTTCGAAGTTAAGAGGTCTGTTATCCAGTGCCGAAGGCAGACGGAAACCGTAATCTACCAGCGTATTTTTCCGGGACCGGTCCCCGGCGAACATACCGCCAATCTGCGGGACTGTCATATGCGACTCATCAATGATAATCAGATAGTCATCCCCAAAATAATCCATCAGCGTATGGGGCATTGCCCCTTCCGGCATCGCATTCAGATGTCTGGAATAATTCTCAATACCGGAACAGAAACCAGTCTCTCGAAGCATTTCAATATCAAAATTCGTCCGTTCTGAAATGCGCTGTGCTTCTAAAAGCTTGTCCTCTCCCTTAAAAAAACGTACCCGCTCTTCCAGTTCCTTTTCGATTTCCACACAGGCAGCATCGATCTTTTCCTGCGGTACGACATAGTGTGATGCCGGAAAAATCGATATGTGCTTCAGCTCCGTATGCACCTGACCGGTCAACGGATCCGCCTCCACAATGCGGTCGATCTCATCCCCGAAAAATTCAATCCGGATCAGATAATCTCCACCCTGCGCCGGATAAATCTCCACCACATCACCACGCACGCGGAAGGTTCCACGCGAAAGCTCCATATCATTCCGGTTATACTGTATACTGACAAGTTCACGAAGCACCTCGTCCCGGTCCTTCTCCATACCGGGCCGCAGGGATACGATCATTCCCTGATAATCATCCGGGCTTCCAAGACCGTAAATACAGGATACGCTTGCCACCACGATCACATCCTTGCGCTCGGTCAAAGATGCGGTCGCCGAAAGTCTCAGTTTGTCAATCTCTTCATTAATCGATGAATCTTTTGCAATGTAGGTATCCGTCGACGGCACATATGCCTCCGGCTGGTAATAATCATAATAGGACACAAAATATTCTACCGCATTCTCCGGAAAAAACTCCTTGAACTCACCGTAGAGCTGCCCTGCCAGTGTTTTATTATGGGCGATGATCAGCGTCGGCTTATTTAACGCAGCGATCACATTTGCCATCGTAAACGTCTTTCCGGAACCGGTGACGCCTAACAGCGTTTCAAACTGATTACCCTTTTTGAATCCTTCTACCAGATCGGCGATTGCCTGTGGCTGGTCGCCGGTAGGCTGGTATTCGGAATGTAATATAAAATGATCCATGAAATCTCCTTTTAGAATTCGAACATATATTCTCTACCAGTATACCACAAAATTATAAAAAGTATAGAGGAAATCTCATTATCGATAGGATGTTTTGTCTTTTTTGTAATGAATTATAATAGAGGGTCTGACATTCTGCCAGACCCTCAAAATGATTGATTCCCCTCTTAGTTTGCTAAATCATACGCATATCCTATTTCCATAGATATAATTTTTCCTGACTCTATAACAACACGCAAATCAATTTCATCCCCAATATCCAAGTTATTACTCATTTTTTCATATATTTCAGAGTACTCTTCTGAAAGCTTACTAAAAAACTCTTTTACATCAGCTATGTTTTTACCATAATACACTAACTCACAGTCATCAGAAACTTCATAATATATACTATCTGGAGAATTAGCTGGGTCTCTTGTATAATCATCATACAAATTACAGGTTGCAGTCAATTTAAAATGATTATCTTCTTCTAAATTAAATGAATAAAGATTCGCTACTGAAACCATATAATCATGATTCTCCGAAGAAGTTGACTGTGATGCGTCAGATGCTGCAGCAGCTTCCTCAAATTTTCCATCATCTGACATTGATCCAAAATCGGTATTAACATCAAATACTTTACCAGCAACCATGATCTCAATAAAGCTATCACAATCCCCTAGAATATACTCTGCTTCATTCTCTGTTCTTATACGTGACAATCCACCATTCACATTAAAACTGGTTGCCTCAATGTAAATTTCCTGATCATCTTGACTATAATCTGTACAGAATACTTCCCCGTTCTCATACCAGTCAAGTACCGCTCCCCATCTGCTTCCTTTTTCTTCCACAGCCTTGCAAAAATCTGTACCTTCAAAGTCAGAATCAGACCTACTTGATAAATATTCTCTTACATCGGCTACTGCTTGTTTTAAATCATCCTCAGAGTCAAATGTTAAATAAATGGAATAATCATCGTAATCCCAACCATAGTATGCTCTATATCCAAGAAAATCATCTGAAAGAGTCGACACCATACCAGCCCCATCATCTTGATACGTTATTCCTTTATTATCAAGATAAGCTTTTGCACTCTCCATCATTTCATGCTCATCATCATTGGGAACATATTTTACACTATCTAATATTGTAGCAGAATTTTTTCCATGTCTCGATGAATCATCTTCTTCCGACACCTTCTCATCGGTTTCATTTGAATGTTCAGAACCACCACAAGCGGTCAGCATACTACATACCATTATGCCAAATAACAATAAGCTCAATACTTTCCTTCTCATCTTCTGCATCTCCCTGATTACTTTTTATCCAAAAACGAACTTTATTATAGCATACATTAGGGTTATTTGGGAATCCTCATTTTACTTGAGTTTCCGCAGTTTTATTCTACCGCGCCAAAAGCCCCGGCCACACCTTGTGACCGGGGAAGCATCCGTCTCAATCTCCGTTTTCGGAAAACTTAATATTTCAGCCCTTCCGAGCCGCCGCCCGTTCTGTGCTTATGCGTTCTGCCCGTTATCGCAGTAGATTTCAATGGCATTTGCCGCAAACTCAGCCGTTCCCGCACCGCCTGCCTTATCGATATTTTCCGTCATGCTCCCGCCGCCGGCATACATCTTTCCAAGCATTTTGAGAATATCCTTCGTGCAGTTGTAAAAATGCTCCGTAATGTAATTCTGTAGCTTCTTTACCTGTTCCTGCACCTTTTTCTCTGAAGGCTCCAGACTCCGCATTGTCCCAAATTCTACAAAAAACTCCATCAGCCCGGTAAGGATCTTCTGTCTCTCTTCTTTGCTGCGGTTTCTATCCTTTTCTTCAAATTCCCGGAAGCTTTCGGTATTTCCCCATGCTTCCTTAGCCTGTGCGGCATACTCATCAATCTTTCTTGTGTCAAATACTGAAAAATCCATTTTCTTCACTCCTATCGTTTTCATTCCACGGGCAAAATCTATGAGATTTTCCAGATGCTCCTTTTTTAAGCTTAACAACTCAATCTGCTGTTCCAAGGCTTTATTCCTGTCATAGTTCGGACTGTCCAGAATATCCCTGATTTCCTTTAATGGAAACTGCAATTCCCGGAATAACAGAATCTGCTGCAGCCGCTCCAATGCTGTATCGTCATACAGCCGGTACCCTGCATCCGTCACCTGTGTCGGACCAAGCAGCCCGATCTGGTCATAATAATGAAGAGTGCGTATACTCACTCCCGACAGCCTGCTTACTTCTTTTACGGTTCTCATCATGTTTCCTCCTCGTGTAAGCATAGCTTAAGCTATGACGTAAGGTGAGAGTCAACTGTTTTTTTGAAAAATTTTATAACTGAAACTGATCCACAATTCCATTCAGTTTCTGTGCGATCTGTTCCTGCCCGGACGACATGACAGAAACCTCCTTTACTTCTCCCGCTACAGATCCTACCGCATCCATGATCAGGGAGCTGTTGTTTGCCGTCTCCTGTGCCGACTCTGCCACATTTTGAATCGCATCCCCTACCTCTTCCATAATGTGTTCAATGTTTCCGCTCATTTCCCGAATTCTTTCGGATATAGAGCCAAAGGAGATCGCATCCTCTTCATACTGCTTTCCGATATTGACAAATCTGTCATAGTCCGGTGTTACCGTCTCTTTTAAGAAAGCCAACAGCTCTTCGGTACTTTTTGTAATACTTTCAAAAGCTCCCTGCACCTCAATAATCGTGCCTTGAATTTCCTCTACTGCCTTAGAGGTCTCCCCTGCCAGCTTACCGATTTCCGAAGCCACTACCGCAAATCCTCTTCCCTGTTCTCCGGCTCTTGCTGCTTCAATCGAAGCATTTAAAGACAACAGATTAATCTGCTCCGCAATATTCGAAATGACATTTGCCATGACACCGATGTTTTCTACAACCGCTGCATTCCTGTAAGCCCTCTCCATTTCCTGTTCTCTCTGACTGCAGATAGCACGCGCATATTCATAGGCTTTTTGACTGTCCTGTTCAATTTCCACTGCACGAACCTTAATCTGATCTGCCTGCATATTGCTCTTTTCTGCTTCCGATGCCAGCACACTGACAGAGGAATTGACTTCTTCTACCGAGGCATTTACCTCTTCGGTCGCGGCACTGGCAGACATCATAGCCTCATTTACATCTGTCATGTAGTTTTCAATCTTTTTAAACTGATCTGACAACTGTACCGCCGCTTGATTCAATCTCTCACTGGACCCCTTGATCCTGCCGGAATGCTCTGCAATATCTCCGATCACTGCACGGTTATTTTCAAACATTTCATTCAAAGACTCGCTCATTTCCCCAAGCTCGTCCCTGGACCTGGTCTTTAACTTCTGCACCGTAAAATTACCCTGAGCAAGGGAGCCTGCAAAATTTCTGACCCTTCCAAGGTTCTTCGCAATATTTCGTACCTGCACCAGTACAGAAATGATACAGAAGATCAGTGCCACTACGCAGACTAACGTCATCTTTATCAGCAGCGCATTAACCGGCTCATTGAGCTCAGATTGCGGCATCCGGATCATCAGCTTCCAACGTACGCCGGGAACCGTTGCATAGTACAGATTATAGCTTTCTACGGCATCCCGATAAACTGCCATACCGTCATCCTGCTGCAAAAGCTCTGCCGCCGCACCTGCGAGAGAAGCATTTTCATCCTCTGAAATCTTTACTGCAGAAACCACCTTTTCATCATTCTCACAGCAAAGATACGTGCCATCTCCCGTAGTCAGCATCGCATAACTATTCTTTCCGACCTGAATGCCATTTACCAGCTCCTCAATGGTTCCCAGTGCAATATCTACCGTAACAACGCCAATAAACTTCCCATCCGCTCCATAAACAGGAGCCGTACAGGAAGCCATAATAACATCCATCGTGGGGTCATAGTACGGATCTGTGATCACAGCCTGTCCATCCGATTCTTTTGCTAACAGATAATATTCCTGTGAAAAGTAATCATACTCTGCATTGCTGTAATCATAAGTAAGCGCGATGTCTTCCCCGTCTTTGTACCAATAGGGTCCCACATATTTTTCGCCCTTATCGTACACCTGTGGTTCAAACCAGATTCCGCTTCCCATGACCAGATCATTATCCTTTATAATCTGTGAAAAAATTTCTCCATATGTATCCACATCCGCAGTCTGATAAGTCGACCCGACCGTTCTGGACAAATTCATTGCTGTATTTCTGACCACATCGAGATAAGAATTGATGTTATGTATATTTGCCTTCAGCTCCGATTCCATGCTTTCGGTAATCTGTTCCGAAATGATCTGTTTACTTGCATTTTCACTGATCAGGGTAAGTGCCAGCATGGATATGATTAAAATCGGCAAAATACCCATTAACATTTTTAAACTGATTTTTCGTATTTTTCTCATTGTCCGTTTTTCCTCTCTTCAGGCTCCACGTATCCCTTTTCTTAAAAATAAAAAACAAATCTTTACGTCGTCCCCCTCTCCACCAGTGCAACCGGCAGGATGGAACGCTTCGGAACCACCTTGCCCTCTGCCGCCTCGGCCAACAGATTGACCGCCATTTCGGCCATCTCGCGGATCGGTTGATGAATCGTCGTGATCGGCGGTGTTGTCAGGGACGCAATATTGACATCATCAAAACCGATCAGCTTCACCTGCTCCGGTACACAGATTCCCATTGAATAACAGACCTGAAGGATCTGTGCAGCGATCAGATCACTGCTTGCAAAGATTCCGTCCACCTTCTGGTTTTCCCGCAGGATCTTTTCGATCAGGTCATGATATTCCAGATGCTCATATTCAAAGGAACTGGTATCCACTTCCTTACAGGGAATTTCTCGTTCCCGGCATACCTCTCCAAATCCTACAGCACGAAGATCGGCAGGCATCGCTGTCTCTCTTACGCCGCTGATATGCAGAAGCCTCTTACAGCCACTTGCGATCAGCTTCTCTGCCGCCATCCTTCCACCCTGTCTGTTATCACATTCCACCGTAGCCGTTCCGTTTTCCAGATAACGTTCTAACGTGATCAAAGGAATGTTACTACCGTTAAATTCCTCTACGGCAACCGTACCGCTGCACAGAATAATTCCCGCCACCCGGTTGCTCGTACACATATCCAGATATTCCCGCTCTTTCTCTCCCTTTTCCTGGGAATTGCAGAGCAGGATTTTATACCCCTTTTTATAAGCCTGGTTTTCCAGATTGCTGATCAGCTCCGCAAAATACGGATGTTTGATATGCGGCACGATCACTCCGATCGTGTTCGTTGTCTGCCTGGACAGGGACCGTGCCACCTCATTGGGATGATAGTTCAGCTTTTTCATGGCATCGTAGACCTTCTGTCTGGCCTCTTCACTGATATATCCTCTGTTATTTAACACTCTGGAAACCGTAGTAACCGTCAGTCCGGTTTCCTTTGCCACATCCTTTAAGGTTGCCACTAAAATCCCCTCCCTTTTTCAAGCCTCTCTTTTCCGCGTTTTTCTTTCCGTACTTTTTCTATTGCGTATTGGACCGTATCCGGTACAGCATAAGTCGGTTGTATTCTGTCCCCGCAAATACCACACGGTCTACCGCATCCTTCACTTCAAATGCTCCCATCGTCGTTCCGTCTGTCTCCCAGATTTCTGCCACTTTATCATCAATCAAAACAGACAGACCCTTCCCTTTTGTTCCAATGGAATATACATTTCCGTCCACGGTAAGCTCCCCGGAATCCGGATGATAAGTCAGGAAAACACCGCCAAATTCTGCCTCAAACGGTATGTCACTCTTTGTCGCTGCCCCATCTCCTGTCGGTATGCCTTCCCCGTATTCCTGTTCCAACTGAAAAAGCAAGACCTCACCATCTTTTATATTATAGCAGATACACTCTACATTCTCAATTTTCTCTATCGTCAGTTCTTTCGACGGAATTTCATCCAAAAGCTCCGTCAGTTCCCGCACCGGGCGCTGGATTAAAATGGTTTCCCCATCCATTTCCTGATACGAAAATTCCCTTGGAATCCCCATCGCTCCTGTATAAAGCCTTCCTTCAAACGTAAGTCGAAACCACGAGACCGAGATAACCCGGTCCGCAACCCCGGTATAAATCTGTGCTGCGTACGGAACCGTATTAAAGTATGCTTTATGCTGTACGCCATCCGTCGTAAAATGATAGCCGTCAAATTCTCCCCAATAATAAAAACCATCCGCACTCCAGAACATCCACTTTGTACTGCCATCCTGGCCGGACAGCCGGACAAGATCAGGACACTCCCATGCTTTTTCCAGTGTGAACCGGTCCGTCATTTCCCAGTCTGCCAGATTTTTTGAACGAAGCAGTGCAAAATCATTTTCTTCCAGCCAGAGCGCCATAATATAGGCGCCGCTTTCCTCATGCCGGAATATCTTGGGGTCTCTGTTTTCCCGACAGATCGTATCCAGATAAGGGGTCTCAAGCTTCGTCAGGGTATAGCCCCCATCTGTACTGTATGCGATTCTCTGTGTAAATTCTTTTCCTTTGCTCCACGGCGTATCGCCTGCTGCCGCGGTATAAAAATAGAGTACTGCCTTCTCCTGCAGCCCCAGTTTTCTCCTCTCATTTATAAGTGCACATCCGGAAAACATCATTCCATGCTCATCCGGATACAGCACACTTTCCTCCTGTTTCCAGTGCAGCAGATCCCTGCTGACTGCATGTCCCCAGCTCATATTCTGCCAGCTTGTATTGAACGGATTGTACTGAAAATACAGATGATAGACTCCATCCTGATAAAACAGTCCGTTGGGATCGTTAATCCATCCACGCTCTGCCGTAAAATGAATCGAAGGACGTGCCAGAGACTCCTGCTCCTTTTCCGAGGCGTTAACAACCTCCCGCATAAAAGTCTCCGGCACTTCTCCCTTCAGGGTTAGAGTTTTATCGGTAAATTGCTTTACCGCAAAACGGGCAAGATAGTCATAGGAATAGCGCTCCTTTTCCGTCTGATCCACCGGAATCATAAATTCAAAGACCTTATATACTTTTCCGTCTTCCTCTGCAAACACTTCAAACAGCTCTTCCTTCTGTCCGGCACGGATCGGCAGATACAAATATGCTTCGGTAATTGTGATTTTCTTTTCCATGGACGCTACTCCTCCAAATCATATAAATTCCTGTTATCTTTCTGCAATATGCTGCATTTTACATTACTGCTCCTTAAAAGCACAATTCTTTTATTGCTCCGCTTTCCGTATAGAAGATTTTAAACTGCTTTGTCGCAAAATCGGCAAGCAATTCAGCCCTTTCACCTTCACATTCCCGCACAATATGCAGTTCATTCTCTCCACAGCTTTCCATCCGGAAAATCCCTCCAAATGCGGGATGACTGTTTCGAAACTTCATCAGTGCAAGCAGACTTTTTACAACCGGCCGTCTGGTCTCTGTTTCCAATTCCTCCAACGAGTAATAATGTCTGTTGATATTTCTGCCGACCTTGGTTTCCTCCAAAAGCTTCAGGTCATTTTTTCCAGCTAAGAGACCCACATAATAAATCTGTGGAATGCCCGGTGCGAAAAACTGCACGGCGCGCGCCAGCAGATAGGCTGCATCATCATCTCCCAGAGCCGAATAATAAGTACAGTTTACCTGATAGATATCCAGGTTGTTATAAGCTGCCGTATTATAGACTTTCTTTACATTCGCGCCATACTGGAAGATTCCTTCCTTGGTACGCTCAATCTCTTCATCCGGAAGCAGATCCTTGACATCCACTACACCGATTCCGTCATGTGTATCCAGTGTCGTAAACTGCTTTCTCGGGCAGATCTCAAACCAATGCTTCAGATAGCAGGTCCTGCCAAAATAAATGGCATTGATCAACAGCATCGGCAATGCAAAATCATAGACATAAAAATCCTTCCCGGCAATCCGCTCCTGCATCGTATAGTGTTCATGGATCTCCGGCAAAATCTCCACGCCATAAGGAGAAATAATCTCTTCACATTCCTTCAAAAACTCCCATACATCCGGTTCAATGAAGAAGCAGCTCGTTCCCGCCTTCTTCGTCGCATAGGCAAAAGCATCCAGCCGGATCAGTGCCGCACCATGCTTACACAGGGTTTCCAGATTGTTTCGGATAAACTTCTTTGCCGTTGCGGATTTGCAGTTGATATCAATCTGTTCCTCATCAAAGGTACACCATACCTTTTCCGTTGTGCCGTCTGCAAAGTGTGCTTCCACATACGGTGCCCGCGGCTTTCTCTTATAAATGACATCCACCTCTGCCTCCGTCGGTTCTCCCTTTTCCCAGAAATCCTTATAGCGGATGAACAGATCCCGGTATTCCGATTCGTCCTTCTTTTCCAGAAAGTCCTTATAATATTCACTCTGCGCCGAGATATGGTTAATCATATAATCGAACATCAGATAATAATTTCCCGCAAGCTTCTCCACATCATTCCAGTTTCCAAATGCAGTGTCCACCTTATGATAGTCCATCGGAGCAAATCCCCGGTCTCCCGAAGAGGGAAAGAAGGGCAGGATATGTATTCCTCCGACCGCCTCTTTAAAGTGCTTTTCCAGAACATAGTCCAGATCCTTCAGATTGTTCCCCATCGAATCGGCATATGTAATCAGCATACATTTATTTTCCAGTTTTTTCATTTTTTCCAACCATGCTCCTCAAATTCTTCTTTTCTTTACATCGGCCCCAACACAGGCATCCGTATTTGCACTTTACCGTTATGACTTCACTGCCCCGGCTACCACACCGTCAATGATCTGCTTCTGCAAAAGCAGATATAAAACCAGAATCGGTGCTACCGTCAGTACCAGTGCCGCCATGATCACACCGTAGTCTGCGGAATAGGTTCCGTAGAACAGGTAGGTGGACAGCGGCAGTGTATACAGATTCTTCTTCCCCAGTACAAGAGACGGAAGCAGGTAATCATTCCAGAATGCCAGTACATTCAGAATGACCAGTGTCGCTGTAGTCGGCTTTAACAGCGGGAACACGACCTTGAAAAAAGTCTGAAGCTTGCTGCAGCCGTCCAGATACGCCGCCTCCTCCAATGAGATTGGAATACCACTCTTAATAAAGCCCTGATAGATAAAAACCGACATGCTCATGGCAAATCCCGTGTGCATAAAAATCAAGGTCGCTCTGTGGTTTAAAACCTGAAGCTGTGCTCCGTAAATGGATACAAGCGGAATCATGATCGCCTGAAACGGAATGATCATGGATGCAGACATCAGCGCAAAAAACACCTTGGAAAAACCATCCTTTGCTCTTGTAAAGTAATAAGCCGCCATCGAGGCCAGAATGACTACGAGAAGCGTGCTTATTCCGGTAATCAGCAGGGAATTTCCGAATGCCTTCAAAAAATCCATCTTGTCAAATGCCTTTGCATAGTTCTCCAGTGTATATCCCTTCTTCGTAATCAAAGAAAAGGGATTGGTTATAATATCCCTTTTATATTTAAAGGAGTTTAAAAGCACCAGTATAAAAGGGATCATGTACAACACAAATAAAATGGTAACTGCCAGAAAACCTGTGGTATCGAGCACACGTTTTTTCATGCCGCCGACCTTAGAACCTCTTGCCATTATGCCTCAACCTCCTTTTTCTTTCCCAAATAAATCTGCAGACCGCTGATGCAGGCTACGACCACAAACAGTACCAGAGCTTCCGCCTGACCTACACCATAATTTCTTGCAGTAAATGCTTTCTCATATACAAACATTGCGACCAGCTTTGTCGTGCCGTATGGTTCTCCGCCCGTAAGTGTCAGGTTGATATCATATACCATGAACGCTCTCGACAGCGTAAAGAACAGACAGATGACAAAGGAAGGTACCATAAGCGGCAGGATAATGCTCTTCATTCTCTGGAAACCCGTCGCACCATCTATACTGGCTGCCTCTAACACATCCGTGGACAGCCCCGTGAAACCGGCAATATAAATCAACATCATATAACCGGATAATTGCCAAACTGTTACAATAACCAATGACCAAAATGCCTTATTCGGATCCGCCAGCCAGGAGGAGGAAAAGATTCCAAAACCCGTGCTCTCTCCAAAATTTACCAGCACTCTGGAGAATACAAACTGCCAGATAAAGCCAAGTACCACGCCACCGATCAGATTCGGTGTAAAAAATCCTGTCCGAAAGAAATTCTGTCCCTTCAGACCGTTGGTCAGTGCATAGGCAAGAAGAAATGCCGCCGCATTCACTAACACAACCGATATCACTACATATTTCAAAGTCAGTCCCAACGAGGACCAGAATCCTGTATCCTGAAAAACTGCCGCATAATTGGACAGCCCAACTATATTTTTTACTTTTCTGACACCGTCCCAGTCGGTCAATGTCAGATAAAATCCATAGAGAAACGGCACGATCACAACTGCACCGAATACCAGACATCCAGGCAATGCAAAAATACATAGGTTCTTGATTCTTTCACCCGTTTTTCTTCCCATAGTACCCATAATTATCGTTCCTTTCTGAAAATCTCTTTTTTCAACCACTGCAGGAAAACCGTTTGGCAGTCTGCCGTTTTTACATCCGGATTCTGCACTCTGAAACCGTTCTCCTGCAGTCTGTTTCCAGCCTATCGTATTCTGCCTGTCAAACTATCTTCATACTTACTGCTGTGCAGTCCAGTACGCATCCACTTCTCCTGCAAGCTGTTCTCTGGCAGACTGCCCTGCCAGATATTTCTGCATGGATACGCCCAACTCGCTCCAGTGATCAGACGGCGCAATAAAGGAAGAAGAGTAGGTTTTTCCTTCTTTCATCTTGTTCTGAATATCCTGTCCAAGTGGATCCAATGCTGCATTCGGATTATTGCTGCAGGACGGAATGATTGCTACATCTTCTACTAACATCTTCTGTCCCGTTTCAGAAAATACCATCCAGTTTAAGAATTCTTTTGCTGCTGCAATTTCCTGTTCGGTTGCCTGAACGGAATCGATCATAACCTGCTTTGTTGCAGATGCCTGAATCTGATTATTGGCAAAATCAGAAGTGTCATTGCCAAGCACCATCGGAAGGAATCCATACTCATCATCCTTCTCTGCACCTGCTTCCTCCAGATTCGGCCATGCCCAGCATCCGTTTGCCCAGATTGCTGCATCTCCGTCTGCCAAGAAGATCGGGTCCTGATCATAGAGTGCACCCAACGGATCATCACCATTAATGTTATACTTCATAAGTAAATCGAAGGTATCCATAAACTGAACAAAACGTTCATAATCTGCCGCCTTTAAACTGCCGGACTTTAACTGTTCAATGACCTCTGCACTTCCTGCTGTTGTTCCGTCATAGGTATCATAAATAAAGCCTAACTGATGCGCTCCTAATGACCAGTCTTCCTTGGAAAGAACAACCGGCTTCTCCATACCTGCCGCACTCAGTTCTTCTAATAATGCCTTTAAGGAATCATAGGAATTGATTGTAGACGGATCAAATTCTTTTCCAAGTGTATCCTCGATTGCCGTCTTATTATAGATCAGTCCGCGTCCCTCGATGCAGAACGGGAAGCTGTAGACCTTATCATTCAGCTTATATATCTGGTTTTCACATTCCGAAACCCACTTTTCATCTGAAAGATCCAACGCATATTCCTCTGCCAGAGCAACGATATCTGTCGTATCCAGCATGGACATGGTCGGTGCAGAACCTGCATTGTATGCAGTCGTTACTTTCGTATAAGGAACCTCACCTGCACCGCATGACAATATTTCCACCTCAATGCCGGTTTCTTCCTGAAACGCTTCCGCAACCTCTTCCATGGCTGCCTGGATCTCACCCTTACTGTTTAAAAATGTAATCTTGGTTCCTGCCAGATCAGACGTACTCTCTGTACTTCCTTCCGTTCCTGCTTCTGTACCTGCTGCCGCAGGAGCTTCCTTGTCTGCAGCTGTCTTTTCCTCTGAACTGCTTCCGCAGCCTGCCATCAAACCTGTTGTCATAGCCGCTGTCATAAGTACCGCCAACATTTTCTTTACCTTCATTTTGTTACCTCCCATTTGGATTCTGTTTATGAAATGCTTCCCGTTTTTCTAACCCTGTAACAACGTTGCGCTTTGTTGTATCTGTAATATACCACCACTCCTCTTGTATGTCAACCGATTGATATACTTTTTGTTAATTTATCACCGTTTTACTAATCGTTTTTTATGCATATTGTATATTTATTTTGAATTTATCTTTGATAAAAGTATTTTTAAAAATTTTTTAAGTATCATTGTATGTCAACCAGTTGTCATTATGTATATAAAAAAGGTACGGAGGCTTTACAACCTCTGTACCTTTCTTTTATCTATTTTCCGGAACGTAAAATCTCCTTCGCCCGTTCCAGCTGATTATCTGTCCCGTCTTTTAAATATTTATCCGCATCAAATTTAAGTTCCTCATTCGGTTCGATTCCTACCTTGTGGATATTGTTTCCGTTTGGTGTAAAATAACTGCTTACGGTCAGTTTCAAAGCGGAGCCGTCCGTTAGTGGTACGATTCTCTGCACAATGCCCTTTCCAAAGGTCGTCGCACCAAGCAGAATTCCCTTTTCATGATCCTTGATCGCTCCCGCCAGAATCTCTGATGCACTGGCACTGCCGCCATTTACCAAAACAACAAGCGGCACATTCAGCTCCTGTCTTCCGTCGCAGGAATATTCCACCCTTTCTCCCGCCTTATCCTCAGTATATACGATCAGCCCCTTCGGCAGAATCTGTCTGGCGATTTCTGTAACTGCAGAAACGTTTCCTCCGGGATTGTTACGCAGATCCAGAATCAGTCCTTTCATATCTGAGCCCTTACATACCGCAAGCGCTTCCGTAAACTGATCCACCGTCACATCATCAAATTCCATAATGCGGATATATCCGATACCGCCGGGGAACATCTCCTGTTCCACAGTCGGACTCTCTATTTTTTTCCGTTTAATATCAAAATCCAGATAGTCCGCTTCACCTTCCCGATAAACTGTCACCTTGACAGTTGTACCCTCTTCTCCTTTGATGAGCAAAACGACCTCAGAATTTTCCATTCCCTCCACCGGCTGATCGTCCACAGCACAAATTAAATCCCCATACTGTAGTCCGCTTGCTTCTGCCGGAGTCCCTTCAATCGTCCCTGTGATCATCGGCAGTCCGGTATTCGTATCCTTTCCAATATAAGCGCCAATACCATAATAAATTCCTGCCGTCTGCTGTCTGAGCTCTTCCAGATCCTCCTGCGAATAATAAGCGGAATACGGATCTCCGAGAGATGCCACCATACCTGCATAAATGCCATCCGTCAAAGCATCCTCATCCACCTCTTCCAGATAGTACTCTTCTATGGTATCCTTGATCACCTGCATCTTATTATTGGTCGACGCATTGACTACCGGATCCCTCACCTCTGCATTCGCCTGCTTTGTATTCTCATACTCAATTCTGGCATATACCTGCGATCCAATGAAAATACTGCCGATCATCAGAACCGCAAGAAGCAGGCCGCACAGCAGTCCACTTCTGAAACTTTTCTTTTCTGACATATTTTGGTCCTCTCTTTTTTAACTGGACAAATAATTCCACGGACTGACATAGCTGCCGTTTAAACGGACACTGAAATGAAGATGTGGTCCCGTCGAACGCCCGGTGGATCCGACTGCGGCAATCTTCTCTCCTCTTACAACCGTCTGTCCTTTCGAAACATACAAAGCAGAAGCGTGCATATAAATCGTATACAATCCATCACCATGGTCGATCATAATATAATTTCCCATCGTACTGCTGTATGCTGCCGCAACGACTTCCCCGTCATAAGCCGCGAGAATCGGAGACCCACTTGGTGCTGCCATATCAATTCCATTATGAAACTGCTGCACATTCAAAATCGGATGCATACGGTAACCATAATCGTCAGAAATACGTTTATACGAAGGTGCCGGCCACTTGAACTGTCCGCCGTCGTATGTTTTAACCGCCCCGTTCTGAGCCGCAATCCTCTTCCTCTCCTCCAATACCGCTGCTTCAAGTGCTGCGATCTCGGCATTCTGTGCAGCAATTTCTGACTCATACTGCTTGATAAGCTGCTCCTTATTGGATATATCGGACTCATACAGATTGATCTGCTGTTCCTTTTCCGCAATCAGCGTATTTAATGCTGCCTCTTCCTTTTCAACCGCCTCTCTGGCTTCCTCCAAGACCGCCTGTTCCTCTTCCAGCTGCGCCTTAAACGCTTCAATCTTTTCCCGGTTTTCAATATAGGCATCCAGCATATCCCGGTCATATTGCGACAGTTTTTCAATATAATCCGTCTTATTTAACAGATCACCAAAACTCTTTGCCGACAGCAGCACTTCCAGATAGAATCCATCGCCCCGCTCATAAATAAATTTTATGCGGGTCTTCATCTCTTCATACTGCTTCTTTTCTGTTGCTTCCGCTTCTTTGAGTTCCTCGGAAGTTATCCGGATTTCCTCTTCCTTTTTGGTAATCAGCTCTTTGATTTCCGTAATCTTAGCCTGCACCTGATCCAGATTCCCGTCTAACTTTGTCACATAAGCTTCCAGATCTCCCTTCACGGAAGAAAGCTCAGCTACCATCTTCTGAACATCCGACATGCCCGATTGCAGAATCTGCTTCTCCTTCTGCGCCTCGCTAATCTGATTTTCTTTCTCTTTAATGCTGTCCGATGTAATATCAGACAGCGATGTCTTCTCCGCATATCCCGTCTGCACATTCCCTGCCATGATACTCACTGCAAGTGCCAGACAGAGCACGCTTCTGATGCGCTTTTTCATAATTTGCTCCAACCTTTTAAAACAGCTTTCCCCCCGCTGTATATCAAACTCTCAGATGCTTTCTGACCGTCACAAAGCTTCCAAAAAAACCGATTCCGACACCGATTCCGAGCGATACCGGCAAGAGAGTTGCAAAAATCTGTTCTACCGGCAAAAAATTCAGAAGACCGGAAAGAATATTGAAACGCTCCTGTACATAGCCGACCGCCGACTCATACACAAAGTAAATAATGCCAAGAGGCAGTGCCGATCCGAAAAGTCCGATTAAAATACCTTCGATCACGAACGGAGAACGTACAAAAAAGTCCGTTGCACCGATATACTTCATAATTGAAATTTCTTCTTTACGAACGGAAATACCGATGGTTACCGTATTGCTGATCAGGAACACGGAGACAGCAAGCAAAATACCAATAATTCCTAATGATATATAGCCGATCAACGCATTCACGCCGGTCAGTGTAGACGCTGTAATCTCTGAACGGTTGACCTGCCGTATACCGTCTACCGATTCCAGCCAGGTAACCAGTGCACTCTGCATGGAGACATCATTCAGATAAATCTCATAATTGGCGCATCCTTCCAATGGATTCTCCGTAAAGCCATCCGCATATCCTTTCAAATAATCCACCTTAAAGGACTCCCATGCGTCCTCATCGGAAATATACTTAACTTCTTTGACCTCCACACGCTTCTGGATCATATCCCCGATTTCCTTGATTCTGGCATCCTCCAGCCCTTCGTCGAAAAAGACGGTAACCGATACACCCTCCTCTGCCGTCTTCACAATATGCTGAAAGTTGGCGATAATGGCATAAAAGATACCGAACAGGAACAGACAGGCAGCGATCGTAGCGGCCGAAGCAAGCGAGAACCATTTATTTCGAAAAATATTGCTTACACCCTGCTTAAGAGTATAGAATAAAGTACTAATCCTCATCGATATATCCACCCTTTTCTTCGTCACTCACGATAATGCCTTTTTTCACTGTGACGACACGCTTCTGCATAGCATTAACGATCTCACGATTATGGGTAACCACGAGAATCGTTGTTCCACTCTTGTTAATTTCATCTAACAGCCTCATAATTTCCCATGAGTTTTTGGGATCCAGATTTCCGGTCGGTTCATCGCACAAAAGGATCGGCGGGTTGTTCACCAGCGCCCTTGCAAGCGCTACCCTCTGCTGTTCGCCACCGGATAACTGCTTTGGCTTTGCCTTATATTTTCCGGCAAGCCCTACCACAGAAAGAATCGCCGGAACATTTCTTCTGATTTCCCTGGTTGGCACCTGGATAATCCGCTGTGCAAATGCAACATTTTCATATACATTCCGGTCCTTTAACAAACGGAAATCCTGAAATACCACACCGATATTACGGCGGAATTTCGGAATCTTTCTCCGTTTTAACCGTACCACATCATATCCGTTGACTGATATTTCTCCATCTGTCGGTGTCAGCTCCCGAAGCAAAAGCTTGATCAGGGTTGATTTACCCGAACCGCTGTCACCTACGATAAATACAAATTCTCCTTTTTTGACATTCAGACTGACTCCGTTCAGCGCGGGTGCGCCGGTAGAGTAGGATTTACTGACATTCCTCAATGTGATCATATCACTGCTGCCGTTTACACTTTTCTTCGCTGTACGTTTCTTACCGCTGCCTGTTGACAATTCTCTTTCACCTACCTGTTTAATATTCAAATGATTCCATGTACTTCATATATTTTACGACCATAAGCGCAATCTTAAAGGTAATCGCATCTTCAAACACACGCAGATCCAAACCGGTGCTTTTCTGAAGCTTGTCCAGCCTGTACACCAGAGTATTTCTGTGAATGAACAGCTGTCTGGAGGTTTCCGACACGTTCAGACTATTCTCAAAAAACTTGTAGATCGTAGTCAGTGTTTCCTCATCAAAGTCATCCGGGCTCTTTCCGCCGAAAATTTCCCGGATAAACATTTTGCAAAGCGGAATGGGAAGCTGATAGATCAGACGACCAATACCCAGTTCGCTGTATGCAATAATATCCCTTTCGTCAAAGAAAATCTTTCCGACATCCAGTGCCATCTTTGCTTCCTTATAAGAACGGCTGACTTCCTTGATCTCATTCACTATTGTACCATAAGCAATATGGATATTGCGAATACCTTCTTTTTCCAATACCGCCTCAATTCCCTTGGCAGCCTGGTCAATATCCCTGTTTTCATCCGTCTCCGCAAGTTCTCTTACTACAATAACACTGTTTTCATCCACTGCTGTGATAAAATCTTTACTGGCAGCTCCTGCGCTTTCGCGAATCAGCTCTAACACATTATTTTCCCGGCTGCCTTCTGATTCCACAATAATGACTACTCTTCTGGCATCCGTCCTTATGTGAAGCTTCTTTGCCCTGCTGTAAATATCCACTAAAAGCAGGTTATCCAGCAGAAGATTCTTGATAAAGTTATCCTTATCAAAACGCTCCTTATATGCCACCAGAAGATTCTGGATCTGAAAAGCCGACGTTTTGCCGACCATATACAGATCATCTGCTGCTCCGCAGGCAATCAGAATATATTCTAACTGCTGTTCATCTAATACTTTAAAAAACTGATTACCCTGTATCTCCTGGCTGTCTGCCGGAGACACCGCAAACTCCATTGCCAGTCCGGCTGCCCCGCTGAGCTGCTCAGATGTAGTCGCCGCTACCTTTCCGTCTACATCCACAACACAAAGGTCTACCCTTGCAATTGCCTTTAACCCCTCGATCGTACTTTGCAAAATCTGATTTGAAATCATTATCCCCACTCCTTTACTAGCCACTTCTCCTGACTGTAATACCCTTTTTCTATATTAAAGTAATTTTACAAAAAAATCCATAGTAACTTGTACAAATTATACAAAAAAGGCAGAAAGATTTCCTATTCCACCTTTTCCTGATTCTTATATTTCTTTACCTTATGCCGGAACAGTCCCCTATACGCATAACCAGCCAATTTTAACAAACTGCTCGATGTCTTCGCTTCCACATCTTCCTCCGGCAGATTCAAAATCATGTCTGCATTCACATATCTCCGGTTCCGTTCCACAAAACTGCAGAACCGATCAAACGGCAATCTGGATACAATCACTCCCGGTGCCACATCATTCATTTCATTCACTAACGTGCTGTCCTCATCTGTGCCTTCATTTTCCGGTAAAATACCTTCCCCGGAAAGAATCAGTTCCCCCTGTACAGAAAGGAGATTTTCCCGCAGACTCTCAACATGTTCTGCCGAATCCGAAAGTAAAAAAATCTTGTACCGGTTTTTTGCTGCCTTTTTTAAAAACTCATGCAGATATTGGTGCTCCTCTATTTCCCGTAACCGGTTTCCGGATAGGCTGTCATCCGCTTTCAAAATATCCGGATCGGCATAGAGCGTCAGATCTGCCCGTTCCATCCATTCCTTCCATCGGGAATTCTCCGATGCTCGAATCAGCTGTTTTGCGGAAACATAAATAACGGTGTGCATCGCACCGCCTTTCATATATCTGTCAGTTTCCTTAAGAGCCTCTTTCTTGGAATAATTTTTCAGTGTAATGCCTAATACATCGATTTTCTTCATAACAATCACCTATACTGGCATATTATAACAAAGCCAATCACTATTTTCAACAAACGTTCCGATTATTCCTATAAAATTTTTGTGAATCTTTATGAAATTACTACTTCCAGAACCATTACTCCCAGACAGAGCACGATTCCTGCCACCGCCGGTACCGTCAATATTCTTCTTTCCGCTTTCTTATGCACTTCAGTTGCCCCTTCCGCGCTCCTTTTCTTTCGGAAAATGCCATAAAAGATCTGTTCCCGCTTTTCGTTTCGCGCAATCGCCAAAAGCAGTAAAACCGCCAATGTAGTAAAAGCCACTGCCAGAAGAAAATAAAATGCCAGCACCAAAAACAGCATGATGACCGACAGATTTAACCCCTGCTGTGCTCCCTCCAAAGCAGACGGTGCAACCGATTTCATCAGATACATCAGGCAGACCGACTGGGCATTTACAATAAAGTGATATAATACGGATGACCAGAGACTACCGGTCGCCTCTACCAACAGCGCTAACAGAATACCTATCACAAACGCATAAGCCGCCTGATTGAAATTCATATGCATCAGTCCAAACAGCAGACCGGACAGTATGACCGCTGCAATTCCTTTTCCATCCCGTCTGTAGCTGCCATAAATTACACCGCGGAATACCGTCTCTTCACAAAACGGACCGTATACTGCCATCAGGAAAAAAATGACCGGAAACGGTGCATTCAGAATCTGAGGACTCAGCTCCATCACCTGATTATCTACAAAGATCATGCTGATTAAATTTACAAAAACGATCAATGGCATAGTCAGATACGTAAACAGTATCGTCATAAGTACCGTAGAGATCCTGATCCGCTTAAGCCCCAGCTTTTCCGGCAGACTTCCCTCTGTTCTCCAAAGGACAAAAAGTGCCGGAATAAGCAGGAGCAGCTCACTTAACAATAAATTCAAAATAATGTGTAATGAAAAAAAACGGCTCATAACCGTCACCAATACGCTGACCACAATGTGGAGCAGTATCACTGACAGAAAGAGCCAGTTTGCCTTTTTGCTGTTCATGTATTACTTCCTAGCTTTCCATCATAAAGTTTACAAGTCTTGTAATATCTTCCGGCTCATATGCGATGATTTCCAGCTCTGCAATTGTACCATCTGAAAAAATGTTTGCCATGGATACATACTGGGATAATTTGGATTTCAGATTCAATCTGTCACCCTCACCTGTAACCAGTTCTACCTTTCCGGAACAACTGTCAATTACCTTGAAAAATTTGTCAATGTCTTTAATATTCTGTACTTTCATTTTTTTCACTCCTTTCTGCTATTAGTTTATACTACGCACCCACTTGCTTGCAAGTACTATTTGCATTTCAGAATTGCTTTTTCCGTAATCTGCACTGCCCCCTGCTTGAGCAGATGTCCGACCGCACGTTTAAACTCATTTTTACTCATCTGAAGTTCTCTTCGGATCACCTCCGGTGATGCCTTATCGTTAAACGGGAGCGCACCGTCAAAACTCTCGATTACCTCCATGACCTTTTCCGCATCTTTCTCAATCTGCAGATATGCCTTCTCGCGTACGCTCAGATCCAGCTTACCATCCGGCTTAACCGCTGTGACCCGTGCTGACACTTCATCTCCAATCCTGATATCACCATACATTTCCTTCAACGGGATCAGTGCGGAATAACGGTTATCCACTGCCACAAAAGCTCCGAAATTCTTACTCATTTCATAAACATGTCCCGTCACGCGGTCATCCTTCCGGTACGGACTGTCCGTCTCCAGATAAGGATATACATTCATAGTCGCACAAAGTCTGCTGCTCTTATCAATGTAGAGCGCTACCAGACACGTTTCTCCTTCCTGCACCTTTTTGGTCTGTTCACGAAACGGCAGAAACAACTCCTTTTCCAATCCCCAATCCAAAAATGCGCCGAATTTTCCGACCTGTGATACGGTAAGCTCCGCAATGCCGCCCAACGTCAGATACGGCTCGTTGGTCGTGGCAATCAGGCGATCCCTGGAATCCTTATACAGAAATACCTCAATCGTATCACCGTTCTCCGCTCCCTGTGGCACCTGCTTTTTGGGAAGCAGCACCTTTTCCTCTGCTCCCTCCGTCTCAGCCAGATACACGCCGAATTCCACGCGTTTTACTATTTTTAGCTCCTGCTTTTCTCCCAAACGCATCATGTGTTCCGTCCTCCTGTAAATTCTACCACAGCATAAGGTTTCTCATCCTTATCGCAAAGTGCCACTACATAGCGGTTTCCCTGTTCGTAAACACTGCTTACAATCATGTCATGCAGCACAGCCTGCTTTTTATATTCTGCACGAAGCTCACCGATTTTAAACCCTTCCGGCAGATATTCCATTGCCATACGCACATACTGACCGTTGTTCACATGATGATTACTGTCGATATGACAGTGTTTCACCTCGATCATACCCTGCTGTTTTCCGTGCTCCGGTATTTCGATTTTACGCGGCGCATAATCCATTGACAGCTTCGGCTCCAGAATATACCCCTCTGTCATATCCGTATTCGGACGGACCGGACGCATGGTTTGTGTATCCAGTAAGGTCCATACCGAATTCGCCTTTGCCAAAAGTCTTTCCGTTTCATCTTTCAGAAAGAAATTCCGGTAACCAAAAAATCCTTTGAATCCATATGGAAAGGTTCCAATCTCTATTTCATCGCATAACTTTGGATAGTCCTCTATCACGATCTGCCAGGAAGATAAGACCCATGCCATATGATGTGCTTTCAGATATTCCATTCCTAGTCCTAATACTTCTGAATGAAATGTACTGCAGTCCTGAAAATAATCAATCATTGCTTCCAGACTCAGCCTGCCGCTTTGATCTGTCTCACTATACCTGACCCTGCTTTTAAACGAATACATATCCTTTCCTTTCGTATAAAAAAGCTCCCGACATTAATCGGAAGCTCTCTAGCTGGGCTACAAGGATTCGAACCTTGAAATGACGGAGTCAGAGTCCGTTGCCTTACCATTTGGCGATAGCCCATCATCTTTTCTGCCGTACTCACGACACTTGTTTATTATAACCACTTGTTCTGAGTTTTGCAAGTACTTTTTTTAAAAAATTTTATTTTTTTTACAAATCCAAATTCTACTTGTTGAAATATCATGCAGGCGGTGCTTTCTACAGGAAAAATCTTCCCGCTGCCCAGACAGCGGAAAGCCCTTTTTCTGCTTATACTTCAAAAAGAAGATCTGCATAGGTCGGTAACGGCCATATCTCCTTATCTACAATCATTTCCAAAGCATCTGCCGGTGCTCTCAAAGCCACCATGGCTTCTTTTACAGTATCTTTATAATAGAATGCCTGCGCCTTCGGATCGTCCATGTTGCTTGCTACAGCTTCCACCTCAATCAGTCTGGAAAGTGCTGACTTCATTTCCTTTAAGTATGCAGAAGTTTCGCCTAACAGTTCTGCCTGCACGGACGCATCCGCACCCGCCTCCTTTACTGCAAGTACCGTATCTGCCAGTGTCTTTGTATATTTAGTCACCGCCGGAACAAGCTGCTTGGAAGCCATATCGATCATGGTCAGAGCTTCGATATTGATCGTCTTTGCATAAGTCTCATAGAGTACCTCTTCCCGTGACTCAAGCTCTGCTTTGGTAAAGATGCCGAATTTCTCAAACAGCTTAACGGATTTCTCGGTCGTCAGAGTCTCGGTAGCCTCTACCATGGACTTGATATTCGGAAGTCCTCTTCTTTCAGCCTCTTCTACCCACTCATCCGAATAACCATTGCCGTTAAAAATAATTCTCTGATGCTCGGATAAATATTTTTTGATCAGGTCATGTACTGCCATATCCAGATCATCCGCTTTTTCCAAAATATCAGCAGCTTCACAAAATGCCTCTGCCACGATAGCGTTCAGTGTCGTATTCGGGCTTGCGATGGAATCCGCAGAACCAACCATACGAAACTCAAATTTATTTCCGGTAAATGCAAACGGTGATGTTCTGTTACGGTCTGTTGCATCCTTTACCAGATCCGGTAAAGTGGATACGCCGGTCTCTAACTTGCCGCCTTCTACACAGTGGGTTGCCTCGCCGGTTTCTACAAGCTGCTTTACCACATCCTCCAGCTGCTCACCCAGAAATACGGAGATAATCGCCGGAGGTGCTTCATTGGCTCCCAGTCTGTGATCGTTTCCAACATCGGATGCACTCTGACGCAGTAAATCTGCATGTGTATCAACTGCCTTTAAGATACAAGCCAGTACAAGAAGGAACTGGATATTCTCGTTAGGTGTATCACCCGGGTCTAACAGGTTTACACCATTATCCGTCGTAATAGACCAGTTATTGTGCTTACCGGAACCATTTACTCCCGCAAACGGCTTCTCGTGAAGCAGACATCTCATACCGTGTCTGCCTGCCACTCTCTTCATCGTCTCCATAACAATCTGGTTGTGATCTACTGCAATGTTAGCCGTTTCATAGATTGGTGCCAGCTCATGCTGTGCCGGAGCCACTTCATTATGCTGTGTCTTGGCTGTTACACCCAGCTTCCAGAGTTCTTCATTTAAGTCCTTCATATACGCACCGATACGCTCACGGATAACGCCGAAGTAATGATCCTCCATTTCCTGTCCCTTTGGCGCCGGAGCTCCAAACAGAGTCCGTCCTGCAAAGATAAGGTCCTCACGAAGCAATGCTTTTTCCTGATCTACCAGAAAATATTCCTGTTCAGATCCTACCGAAGGGCTTACCTTGGTAGCTTCGGTATTGCCAAACAATCTGACGATACGAAGCGCCTGCTCGCTCAGTGCCTCCATGGAACGAAGAAGCGGTGTTTTCTTATCCAGTGCCTCGCCCTTATAAGAGCAGAAAGCGGTGGGAATACAGAGAATCGGTCCGGTTGCTGCTTCCTTTAAGAAAGCCGGAGAAGTAATATCCCATGCAGTATATCCTCTTGCTTCGAACGTAGCACGCAGCCCGCCGGACGGGAAAGAAGAGGCATCCGGCTCGCCCTTGATCAACTCTTTTCCGGAAAATTCCATCAGCATCTTCCCCTCTTCATCCGGATGCGATACAAAAGAGTCATGCTTTTCAGCTGTAATACCGGTTAACGGCTGAAACCAGTGTGTATAATGTGTAGCGCCCTTCTCCACAGCCCAGTCCTTCATTGCCTTGGCAACAACATCCGCAGCTGCCGGAGAAAGTTCTCCGCCCTGATCCATTACCTTCTTTACTTCCTGAAATACTTTTCTTGGCAAACGCTCCTTCATCTTACCAACGGTAAATACGTTTTCACCAAAGATTTCTTCTACGTTTAAAACTTCGCCCATCTCTTTATCTTCCTTTCCTTTTGATTCCCTTCGCTTTATTTTATAGCCCCAAAAACTGCTATAAAACAAAAAAATGCTCCAAAAAAACTTTTGGAACATCCTCGTTCAAGATACCGGTATGTAGAAGGCTTCCCTTCGTTATCCATACGATAACTCATTCTTCACCAAAATGCAAGCGCCTTTTGCAAATTTCTGTCTTTTCTATTGTTTTTGCAAAAATGTATGTGATTTTCCAAGTTTTACTGTACACATTGTACAATGCGTGCATGAAACAGGTCAAGACGTATTCTTTAACAGTTATTTTGTGTGTTATATAAAATTTGTTGGCAAAATTTCCTAGGAGGAGACTCTTATGCCTCCTCCGTTTTCTTCACGCGAAGCACATCATAGGGCTTTGGTTCCCTGGTCAGTTTGATCAAAAGCTTCTGCTGCGGATGTGGACACGATTCCATGGCTTCACCTTCTTCATTGGTGATTGCTTCTACCTCTGTCATGATGTTTTTTCCATCCGGCTGCATGATCTCTATCGCATCCCCTACGGAAAATTTGTTACGCTGGGTGATGCAGGCTTCGCCCTTCTCGTTCACAGCTTCCACATAGCCAAGGTAAATATACTCATTGATATAGGTATTGGAATCATAAATCTGTGTATTCTCATCTGGCTTTCCGAAGTAAAAGCCTGTTGTAAACTGGCGATAAGTACACTTGGAGATTTCCTCCTGATACCATAACATATTCGCACGGTATTTTTCTTCCGATTCGAAGTAATCATCAATTGCCTTCCGATAAGTACGCGCTACCGTAGCCACATACAATGCGGTTTTCATTCTTCCTTCGATTTTCAGACTGTCGATTCCCGCATCCACAATTTCCGGAATGTACTCGATCATACATAAATCCTTGGAATTAAAAATATAGGTTCCCCGCTCATTTTCATAAACCGGAAGATATTCTCCAGGACGTTTCTCCTCTACGACCGCATATTTCCAGCGGCACGGATGAGTGCAGGCACCCTGATTGGCATCCCTTCCGGTGAAATAATTACTGAGCAGACATCTGCCGGAATAGGAAATGCACATCGCTCCATGAATAAAGCTCTCAATTTCCATTTCCTGCGGAATGTGCGAACGGATTTCCTTGATTTCCTTTAAGGACAGTTCTCTGGCAGACACAACACGCTTTGCTCCCTGCTGCCACCAGAACTGGTAGGTCCGCCAGTTCGTGTTGTTCGCCTGTGTGGAAATATGAATCTCCACCTCCGGCCATACCTCTCTCGCAATGGAAAACATCCCCGGATCGGATATGATGAGCGCATCAGGTACAGCTGATGCAGTTGCATCGGAGATGGCTGATTCCTTCGCCCCCGGTGTCTTTCCAAGATTTTTCAGTTCCTTAAAATATTCCGCAGCGCCCTCCAGATCCACATTGTGTGCCAGAACATTTGCAGTCACATAGACTTTCACACCATGGGCATGTGCAAATCGGATTCCCTCCGCCATCTCTTCCTTTGAAAAATTTTTCGCTTTGGCACGCAGCCCGAATGCCTCGCCACCAATATAGACCGCATCCGCTCCAAATATGACCGCTACCTTCAGTACCTCCAGACTGCTCGCCGGAATCAGTAATTCTGGTTTCTTCATTTATCTTGCTTCCTTTTTTACATTTCCTTCTTTACGCTGACCGTCACGCCGTCTCCCACCGGAAGAATGACCGTTTCCAGCAATTCATTGTGCTTCAGTTCATAAAGATATTCCCGCATACGGCTATGTATCGTTCTGTCCCTACGGGTCACGGCATAGCGGGACTCTATAATATTTCCATCCTGCAGAACATTGTCCGAGATGAGCATACCGCCCGGCGCAAGCAGACGCAGCACCTCAGGCATAAAATGTATATACTGACCCTTGGCCGCATCCATAAAAATCATATCATAGCTTCCTGTCAGCTTCTTTAAGATATCCGCAGCGTCTCCCTCAAGCAGGGTAATCCTTCCGTCGGTATCATACCTTTCAAAATTTGCTTTTGCGACAGGAATTCGCTTTTCATATTTTTCAATGGTTGTAATACGGCAATTTACCGGTGCATACTCCCGCATCAACAATGCGGAGAAGCCAATCGCTGTTCCGACCTCCAGAATCGTCTCCGGTCTTTTCGAAGCCAGAAGAAATTTTAATAAGCTCTGCATGTGCGTACGAATGATCGGTACATCCGTTTCTTTAGCATAGCACTCTATTTCATCCAGATATGAAGCATTCCCACAATCCAGTGAGTTGATAAATGCCTCCATTCTCTCCTCTACTATCACATCTTATTCCTCAACATCTGTTTCCTCTTCTGCCGCCATGACTTCCAGCATTTCCTCTGCCATCATGGAGGTATTTAGCTCATAGATCCCCGGACTCATCCTGCCTTTGTAGCTGGACAGTTTTTCCTGTATATAAAACAAATCGGCATCCCGAATCAGCCCTTTTTCCTCCAGTTTGGTTCCCACATCCTTCACGGAATCGCCTTCCTCCACCGTAACGGAAATCGTAACTCCTTCGCCCTGCGTCATCGGTTCCTCACCAAACAGACGATACCCCAGATCATAGGCAGTGATTGAAAAGCGGTATACCGGCATTACGGCAATTGCCACAACGACTATTTTTACCATCGTTCCAAATACTGCTCCCGCTACCTGTTTTCCTTCCATATCGTTACCATGCCTTTCCTATTCTAAAAAATCCTGCGTATTCGGATTCTCGAAATCCACGCCTTCCATAATACGGATGTTGATTTCCTGTATCATACGACAAAATGCAAGCTCTGCTGCAAGGAAATCACTCACGAGCGGATCCTCTCTGAACTGCTCATATTCCTTCTGGAACTCATCAATCCGTTCAAACAGTTCATCCGTATCACCCATAAGCTGCATCTGGTAGTTCTTCTGCCTGTAATCATTAATCTGCTGTTTCAGCTCCGGATAGCGGTCAATCTTATTTTTCTGGATCTGATATTCCTGGTACTCCTCTGTCTGCCTGATCATTGCAATAAATTCGTCCGTTGCCTGTTCTATCGTTTTCATGCCGTCCCTCTTTCAGACCTCCATAATGATCGGCAGGATCATCGGCCGTCTCTTGGTCTTTTTCCAAACGTAGTCACTTAAATTATCCTTAATGCTGGTTTTGATTTTGCCCCAGTCGGAAATTCCTCTGTCCATCAGATTCTCCATCGTATCCTGCAACAGTGCACGTGCCTCATCCATCAGTTCATCGGATTCCCTGACATAAACAAAACCTCTGGATACAATATCCGGTCCGGATACCAGTTCGCCGCTTGCTCCATCCAGTGCTAGCACAACAATCAGGATACCGTCCTCTGCCAGATGCTGCCTGTCGCGCAAAACAATATTGCCGACATCTCCGACCCCAAGACCGTCTACCAGAATTGCACCTACCGGCACCTTTCCGGTCACTTTTGCGCTCTCGTTATTTAACTCCAGCACATCTCCCGATGCCAGAATAAAGACATTGTCCTTCGGTATGCCAAGCCCCTTTGCGAGTCTCGCCTGTGCCTTCAGATGTTTGTATTCACCATGAACCGGAATCGCATATTTGGGCTGCACCAGTGTATAAAGCAGCTTGATCTCTTCCTGGCAGGCATGTCCCGATACATGGGCATCCTGAAAAATAACGTCGGCACCCTTTTTAAACAACTCGTTAATTACATTGGTAACCGCTTTTTCATTTCCCGGAATCGGATGGGAGGAAAAGATGACCGTATCCCTCGGTCCTATGGAAATCTTTTTATGCATATTGCTTGCCATACGGGAAAGTGCTGCCATATTCTCTCCCTGGCTTCCGGTTGTAATAATAACCGTCTTTTCATCCGGGTAATTTTTCAGCTGTTCAATGTCGATTAACGTATTCTCCGGTACATTCAATCTTCCAAGATTGGTCGCTGTCTCAATGATATTGACCATACTGCGACCTTCTACAACGACCTTTCGTCCGAAACGGTCCGCTGCATTGATGATCTGCTGTGCACGATCCACATTGGAAGCAAACGTCGCAATAATAATTCTTGTATCCTTATGTTCCGCAAAGATTGTATCAAATGTCTTGCTCAAGGTTCGCTCCGAAGGCGTAAAGCCCGGACGTTCTGCATTCGTTGAATCACACATCATTGCCAAAACGCCCTTCTTACCGATTTCTGCAAAGCGCTGCAGGTCAATCGGGTCCCCGAAGATCGGTGTGTAATCCACCTTAAAGTCCCCGGTGTGCACTACGATGCCTGCCGGAGAGTAGATCGCGAGCGCTGCCGCATCCACGATACTGTGATTCGTGCGGATAAACTCAATCCGAAACTGTCCAAGATTGATGGACTGTCCGAATTTGACAACCTTTCGTTTCGTACAATTTGTCAGATTGTGCTCCTTTAACTTATTTTCAATCAGCCCCATGGTCAGCTTGGTCGCATAAATCGGAACATTTATTTCCCGCAGGACATACGGGAGCGCACCGATATGATCCTCATGACCGTGGGTAATCATAAAGCCTTTTACCTTGTTGATGTTTTCCTTCAGATAGGTTACATCCGGAATCACCAGATCGATTCCAAGCATATCATCTGCTGGAAACGAAAGACCACAATCCACAACAACAATACTGTCTTCGTACTCAAAGGCAGTAATGTTCAGTCCAATCTGTTCCAGTCCGCCGAGCGGTATGATTTTCAGTCTGGAACCGCTATTCATTTTTTCATTTTTTTTCAAGTAATTTCCCTCCACATTCTTTACAAATACCGTAAAGCTTTACCTCGTGGTTGACAATGGAAAATCCCGTGGTCCGTTCAATCTTTTCTTCTAATTCTTCCAGCAGATCGTCCTCAAAAGATGTCACTTTTCCACATTCCACACAGATCAAATGATGGTGATGATGCTTTTCCGGTCCGGCTCCCAAATTCCCGATTTCGTAGCGGACACAGCCATCATCCAGATTGATCCGGTCAATCACTGAAAGCTCCAACAGTAATTGAATTGTTCTATAAACAGTAGCCAGTCCTATGTCCGGACAGCCTACTTTTACAAGCTCATATATTTCTTCCGCCGTCAGATGTTTATCCGGGCAGGAAGCAAGCACGGAAGGTACCTCTAATCTCTGTGCCGTAATCTTCAAACCGTTTTGCTTTAACAGCTTTTTAAACTGTTCTCTATAGTTTGACATAAATATTATTCCGCGTCTACAAACTCAATATCATCCAACAAATTCTCAAACACGCCTGCCACCGCAGAAAGCTCTGTCTCATCGGAAACAATCTCATAAACCCCTTCTGCTTCGTCCTCTTTTGATAAATCTTTTAAGATCAAGGCTTCGCCGTCTCCATCTTCGTAATCTGTCACTAAAATATAATTGACACCGTTCAGTCTTGTCTGTTCCAACACGAAAAATTCAACCGGTTCTGCTCCCTCCGGTTTAAATGTAATCTTATCCAATTTCATTCTCCCTGTTCTTTTTTAAGTCCAGATATCCCTGTAAAATAAATACTGCCGCAATGCGGTCCACATGCTCTTTGCGGTTCTCCCTGCGGATACCGCCTTCCATCATAGCCTTGTCCGCAGCCACCGTAGTCAGTCTCTCATCCCAAAATGTTACAGGAAGCCCGGTACGGCGTTCCAGCATATCTTTAAATTCCTTTGTCTTTTCGACACGCTCTCCTTCACTGCCATCCATGTTCTTGGGCAGTCCGAGCACGATTTCCTCTACACCATATTCCTCAATTAACGCTTCGATTCCGGCAAGTGTCTGCCTCAGCTTATTTTCCTGCTTTCTGCGAATAATCTCGATTCCCTGTGCAGTCATAAGCAGCTCATCACTGATCGCAACTCCTACCGTTTTGCTGCCGAAATCCAGTCCCATAATACGCATGTATTGCCGTTCTCCTATTTCCAATGGTTGTTCTTAATGTATTCCTTCAGCATTTCCTCTACCAGCTCGTCCCGTTCCACCTTCATAATCAGGCTTCTTGCGTTTTTATAGCTTGTAATATAGGTAGGATCACCGGACATGATATAGCCTACGATCTGATTCACAGGATTATATCCCTTTTCTGTCAATGCTTCGTATACCGTAGATAAAACGAGCTTTACGCCTGTCTCCGGTTCCGCCTCTACCTTAAAAAATTGTGTATTTCCTAAATCCTGCATTTTTTCACGCCCTTATCTGTTCGTTGTCATTTCGTTCATCACGCTGTCTCTAGTTTAACCTATGTTGCAGGAAATTTCAACGGATAGTTGACAGAATAATATTATTCGACCAACAAAATATCATCCGTTAAAAAACCATGAATGCGACAGGTTTTTAAAACGTTAGACAGATTTTCTTCTGTTTTGTATGCCACTTTCAAATATCGTTTCGTATGTCCAAGCATATAGTTTTCACCGTTATGCTGCATGGAATCCTCAAAAAGCACCTCACATTCCCGCCCGATAAACCGCTCCCGGTATTCTCTGGAATGGCATGCTTCCATTTCAAGAAGTCTGGCACTGCGGACACTCTTTTCGTTTTCGGTCAGCTGTCCGGACATGGCTGCCGCTACAGTTCCCTGCCGTTTCGAATATTTGAAGATGTGCATTTCATAGAAACGGACTTTTTGCAGAAACGCCTCTGTCTCTGCAAATTCCGCCTCTGTCTCCTGCGGAAATCCTACAATTACATCGGTCGTAATTGCCGGATCTGTAAAATATTTCCTAAGCAGAAGCACTTTTTCATAGTATTCACCGGATGAATAATGTCTATTCATTCTCTTTAATGTCTCATTGCAGCCGCTCTGCAGCGACAAATGGAAATGAGGACAGATTTTGGGCAATCTGGAAAGTTCCTTTGCAAATTCCTCTGTCACGATGCGCGGCTCCAGCGAACCAATCCGGATACGTTTGATTCCTTCTATTTCATGTACCTGTTTGATCAGATTCAGCAGATGATTTTTTTTCAGAGCCTCTTCTTTTGCACTGCGATAATCTCCGGTCAGTTTCTGTTCAAAGTCAATTCCATAGGAACTGATATGAATTCCGGTAAACACAATCTCCTGATATCCGTTCTCCGCAAGCCCCCGCACCTCTGCACACACATCCTCCGGCTTTCGGCTCCGTATCCTCCCTCTGGCATAAGGAATAATGCAATAAGAGCAGAACTGATTGCAACCATCCTGAATTTTTATATACGCTCTCGTGTGCTCCGCTATATACTCCAATTTCATTTCCTCATACTCATCCGTATGATTGATGTCAATAACCGCAGCCCGTTTCCGATCATCAGCTTCCGCTACGGCTTCTTCCCTCTCTGCCAGAAATGCTTCCAGAATCGTAACGGCATCCTTCTTCCTGTTATTACCGATTGCCAGATCGATACAGGGATCCTTCTCCACATCCTCCTGTCCCGTCTGTACATAACACCCCACCGCTACAACTACCGCATTCGGATTTTTCTTCTTTGCTCGATGCAGCATCTGCCTGCTTTTCCGGTCCGCAATATTCGTCACCGTACACGTATTTATGATATAAATGTCCGCTTCTTTATCAAATGGTACAATTTTAAATCCTTTTTCTTGTAACATTTGCCCCATTACGTCCAATTCATAAGCATTCACTTTACATCCCAGATTATGTAATGCTACACTTTTCATATTATTCCTTTCTTTTTTTGTCATGTTTTATTATTGACTTTTACCCCCTTTCCCATTAGTATAGAGACAGAAGGTATGAACAATTTAAGGAGGTAGATTCCAATGAAGACAGTACAGATTTCTTTAAATTCTATTGATAAGGTTAAATCTTTCGTAAACGATATTACAAAATTCGATTACGATTTCGACTTAGTATCCGGTAGATACGTTATCGATGCAAAGTCCATCATGGGTATTTTCAGCTTAGATCTTTCCAAGCCGATCGATTTAAATATCCATGCAGAAGACAATGTGGATGAAGTACTTAACGTGCTGAAACCATACATGATCTAATTAAGCAGTATACTATGATGTAAATGACAGGAACAAAAAATTGAGGCTGAACGGAAAGCATGCTTACCGGGCAGTCTCTATTTTTTGTTCGTATAGGGCGAAGCCCTTCATCCGGCGGATGCAAAACATCTACCGGATGGCACTGCGGGGTAAACCATTTCACCTGTCATTCCAGCTCAGCCACTACTCTGCCTTCACCACGATCACCTCATCTGTCTTAAGCGCTGTCTTCACAAGTTCATCAATTTTCTCCGTCAGATTCTCCTCGTGTTTCTTAATCACCTTCAGATTCGGCTTTGTCACCGGATGCTTCGCCACAAAGATCGTACAGCAGTCCTCAAACGGCTGAATCGATGTTTCATACGTGTCAATCTTCTCCGATACTGCTACAATTTCCTGCTTGTCCATTCCGATACATGGTCTGTACACGGGAAGCGTACATACCTCATTCGTTGCCGCAAGAGAATGCATCGTCTGGGAAGCCACCTGTCCGATACTCTCTCCTGTAATCAGCCCAAGGCATTCATTTTCCTTTGCAATCTCTTCCGCAATTTTCATCATATATCTTCTCATAATGATCGTCAGTTCATCATGCGGACACTTCTCATAGATATATAACTGAATATCCGTAAAGTTAATCACGTGCAGATAGATCGGTCCGCTGTAGCGTGACACCTTTCTTGCCAGATCCACAACCTTCTGCTTCGCCCTTTCACTCGTATATGGCGGTGCATGGAAATAAACTGCATCAATCTTGACACCGCGCTTGGATATCATATAACCGGCAACCGGGGAGTCAATACCGCCGGATAAAAGCAGCATTGCTTTACCGTTCGTACCAACCGGCATTCCTCCCGGTCCCGGAATGGTTTCGGAATAAATAAAGATTCTCTCTCTGATTTCAATATTCAGGTAAACATCCGGTTTGTGAACATCTACCTTAAGCTGAGGAAAAGCGTCTAACAGAACACCGCCCACTTCCATATCAATTTCCATGGAATTTAACGGGTAGTCCTTTCTCGCCCTTCTTGCCATAACCTTAAAGGTCATGCTCTCTCCCTGTGCCATACGGTCGATATATACCTTTTGCATGTAATCCTTCAAATCCCCGCACAGCTTTTCAAATCCCTCATCTGCCACATAGATCATCGGACAGATCCCGGAAATACCAAATACAGTCTTTAAATTCTCAACTGCTTCCTCATAGTCAAATTCCGTAAGTGCCTCTACATAGATTCTTCCCTGGGTTTTCCAGACCTTGAACTCACCCTCACAACGTTTCATTGCGTACTTAATCTGCTGTACCAGTGCATCCTCGAACAGATATCTGTTCTTGCCTTTTACACCGATTTCTGCATATTTTATCAAAAATGCTTTAAACATATATTTCCTCCATTAATGTCTTGTGTATCTGCGAAGCATGGGAATCATATCATACATCGCCTGCAGTGTATAGTCAATTTCTTCTTCTGTCGTATAGACCGAAAAGCTGAACCGTATCGTGGATTCCAGCATTTCCTTTCTTACCCCGATTGCCTTCAGCGTAGCAGATGGCATCGGTTTGTTCGAAGAGCAGGCACTGCCTGCAGATACATAAATTCCTCTGTCTTCCAGTGCATGTAAAAGCACCTCGCTGCGCACCCCCGGAACCGATACGCTGACAATATGCGGCGCACTGTCTCTTCCGGTCAGACCATTGATCTTTACTTTCTCAATGCCGCAGACACCCTCGATAAATCGCTGTTTTAAAGCATACAGCTTATCGACATCTGCATCCAGATCCCTGTAGATTTCTTCTACCGCCTTAGCAAGTCCTGCAATACCCGGCACATTTTCCGTACCGGAGCGCATATTCTTCTGCTGTCCGCCTCCGAACAGAATCGGACGAATCTTAATCTTTTCATTGATATACAAAAATCCAATGCCCTTTGGTCCATGAATCTTATGTCCGCTGACAGACAGTAGATCAATGTTCATCTTTTTCGGGAAAATGCGGTATTTTCCAAATCCCTGCACGGCATCCACATGAAATACCGTATTCGGATTCATACGCTTGATCAGCGCTCCTGCCTCCGCAACCGGCTGCAACGCTCCAATTTCATTATTCGTGTGCATAATGGAAACCAGAATCGTCTGCGGCGTCATGGCTGCCTGTAAATCCGATAAGCGAATCTGACCGTTTTCATCCACCGGAAGATAAGTCACCTGAAATCCCTGATCCTCCAGATACTGCATCGTCTGCAGAATGGCCGGATGCTCGATTTTTGTCGTAATCAAATGTCTGCCCGCACGCATATTGGCATAAGCGGTTCCCATCAGCGCCAGATTATCGGATTCCGTTCCACCCGAAGTAAACAGAATCTCCTTTTCATTTACCTTTAGATTTCTGGCAATGACTTCACGGGCATAGCGGACATACTGTTCTGCCTGTAAGCCCTTCATATGCATACTGGAAGGATTCCCATAATCCTCACACATTATTTTCATCATAAGCTGTGCCACACTGTCAAAACAGCGGGTCGTTGCCGAATTGTCCAAATATATTTCCATGTGCTCTCCTTTAAAGTCTTTTCGCAGCTTCCATTATATAATATGGCTTATTTCTCCAAATGGTACATGATAAAGGACAGGATCGTAAAGCCCGCTGTTTCCGTTCTTAAAATCCTCTTGCCAAGTGTGATCGGCTCCATTCCGGCAGAGACTGCCAGCTCAATTTCCTCTTCCGCAAAACCGCCTTCCGGTCCGATAAAGACCGCCACCGACTGTCCCTCCGTAATCCGGCTGATACATTCCTTTGTTTTTAACATCCCTTCTGCCATCTCATAGGGAATCAGCTTGACATCCATTCCTGCGGCAAACTTTACCGCCTCCGCAAAGCTCATCACAGGAGCAATCTGCGGAATAATCCTGCGCTTACTCTGCTTGGCTGCCGCTTCGGAAATCCCCTGCCAGCGCATAAGCTTACTCTTTTCCTTTTTGGCATCCAGCTTGACGACCGCACGCTTTGTTGCCACCGGAATGATCTCATAAGCACCAAGTTCCACCGCCTTTTGTATGATCAATTCCATCTTATCTGCCTTGGGAAGTCCTTGGAATAAATACACCTTTGCCGGCAGCTCCAGCCCATCCTCCTTAACAAAGCGCAGAGTACAGACTACCGTTCCGTCCAGAATCTCAGCAATCTCACAACGATATTCCTTTCCGTCCACGCCGTTGCTCACCGCAATTTCTTCCCCCGGCTTCATACGCAGTACATTCTTGATATGATTCACATCACTTCCGGTAATCACGATCCGCTTATCCTGAATCTGCCCCGGCTCCACAAAGAACTGATGCATAACCTTTTCCTCTCTTTACTTCCCGGAAGTTCATTTCCGTGCGGTAACACTGACCCATTCGCCCTGATAAGTCACTTCTAATACCTCAAGTCCCGCTGCCTGCACTGCCTCCACGACAGTCTGCTCTTTGTCATCGATAATACCGGAAGTAATATAGATACCGCCTTCCTTCAACTGATTGACAATAACCGGCGTAAGCGGTACCAGTACATCTGCCAGAATATTGGCTACTACAATATCATAGCAGCCATATCCTACCGCATCCTGTGTCTCCTTTTCCGTAATAATATTGCCGATCATCATACGGAACTTATCCTCTGGAATGCGGTTTGCTTCCATATTTTCCCGTACTGCATCTACCGCGCACGGATCAAGATCTGTACCCACCGCTTCCTTAATTCCATACATCAGGGAAATAATCGCGAGAATACCACTTCCCGTTCCGACATCCAGAAGCTTTGTCTGCGGTGTGATATATTTTTTCAACTGGCGGATGCAAAGCTGTGTCGTTTCGTGCATTCCCGTACCGAAAGCTGTACCCGGATCGATATGCAGGATCATTTTATCCTTATCCTCTTCCTTTACTTCTTCCCAGGAAGGAATCACCAGCAGATCGTCAATATAGAACTGGTGAAAATACTGCTTCCAGTTATTGATCCAGTCAATGTCTTCTGTTTCATCTATGACTACACCGCCCTCTCCGATGTCCATAAAAGCACGCAGTCCGGAAAGTTCTGTCTCCACCTGCGCAAGAATGGTCTGTGCATCGGTCTGCTCCCCATTTACATTCAAAGTTCCATCCTCATTTTCTTCCACAAAGAAGCTCAGGTAGGCAATGCCATCGTCCTCCGGTCCATCCGGGAGGATGTCAACAAACATCTGCTCCTTTTCCGCAGCAGTGAGTGGTATCTTGTCCTCAATCTGCGCTCCCTCCAGCCCTATATCATAAAGAGTGCTGATAATGATATCTTCTGCATCCGTAATTGTTTTAATTCGAAATTTTGTCCATTTCATATACGTTCTCAATCTCCTTCATTGTACAGACTACCACACGAACGGGGGTTTTGCAAGAAGAGCGGCAAACCCATACCGGATTTACCGCTCTTGATTTATCGATACTGATTTATTTACGCTGTCTTATTTCCACAGCTTCTTTTTCTTCCCTTTGCCGCCACTGTTATCCTTATTATTGTCACTTCCCGAGGTCGCGCGCTTTGCAGCATTCAACGTATCCCCGGATTCCTCATCAAACTTCTTCAAAAGTTCTTTCGCTTCATGGGACAGCTTATCCGGCACCTGTACCACCAATGTTACATAGTGGTCACCACGTACCTCTTTATTTCGCAGGGAAGGAACTCCCTTGCCCTTTAATCGTACTCTTGTATCGGTCTGGGTTCCCGGCTTCACTTCATACACCACTCTGCCGTCCACCGTATCGATCACCACTTCACCACCCAATGCCGCAACTGCAAAGGACACCGGCACGGTTGAGAATATATTATATTCCCGTCTCTGGAAAATCGGATGACGGGATACTACCACCTCAACTAACAGGTCACCTCTCGGTCCACCGTTTGTACCCGGCTCGCCCTTATCACGGATACGTACGCTCTGTCCGTTATCAATACCTGCCGGAATGGATACCTGTATCTTCTTCCTGCTGGCAATATAGCCCGATCCATGACAATCCGGGCACTTCTCTTTGACAATCTTGCCGGAACCGCCACAATCAGGACAGGTCTGTACATTCCTCACCGTTCCGAAAAAGGACTGTTGGGTAAAGACTACCTGCCCCTTACCGCCACACTTCGGACAGGTTTCCGGGCTTGTTCCCGGCTTTGCACCGTTGCCGTGACAGGTTTTACACTCAACCTTCAGTGTCAGCTCGATTTCCTTTTCTACGCCAAAGACCGCTTCCTCAAAGGTAATACGTACACTGGTACGAATATTGGCACCCTTCATCGGACCGTTGTTGGAACGTCCTCTTCTTCCGCCACCGAACAGATCTCCGAAAATATCTCCGAAGATATCTCCAAAGTCGCCACCATTGAAATCAAAGCCACCGAAGCCGCCTCCACCGCCCGGACCGTCAAAAGCCGCATGACCAAACTGGTCATATTGACGTCTCTTTTCCGGATCACTTAAAACGGCATAAGCTTCCGATGCTTCCTTGAATTTCTTCTCGGCTTCCTGATCGCCCGGATTCATATCCGGATGATATTTCTTGGCAAGTGCCCTATATGCTTTTTTGAGTGCGGCATCGTCTGCGTTCTTATCTACTCCGAGTACCTCGTAATAGTCGCGTTTCTGCTCTGCCATATTTTTTCCTCAATCTTTCTTCCTTACAATGCGAAGAATGGCTCAAAAGAGCCATTCTTGTGTGTAAACAGGTTTACCTGTTCACACTTTATACCTCGCGGTAATCTCCGTCTACGACATCATCTGCCGCACCACCGGCATTCATATCCGGTCCTGCTGCACCTGCACCCATATCCGGTCCTGCCGCACCGCCGTTTGCTGCCTGAGCCTGTTCATACATCTTGGTGAACAGTGCCTGTGCACCTGTCATAAGCTTCTCCTGTGCTGCTTTCATTTCAGCTACCTGCTCTTCTGTCATTTCGGCATCCTTGGTCTTCTCCAGAATATCCTTCAATGCCTGAAGATCAGCCTCTACACCGGCTTTTGCAGAAGCGTCAATCTTGTCGCCCACTTCATTCAGAGCCTTCTCTGTCTGGAATACAAAGCTGTCTGCTTCGTTTCTTGCGTCAATCGCTTCTTTCCGTCTCTTATCCTGTGCCTCGTACTCGGCAGCTTCCTTTACAGCCTTATCAATATCTTCATCCGACATATTAGAGCCTGCGGTAATCGTGATGTGCTGCTCTTTTCCGGTTCCAAGATCCTTTGCAGATACGTTTACGATACCGTTTGCATCAATGTCGAAGGTAACCTCAATCTGCGGGATTCCACGCGGAGCTGGCGGGATACCGTCCAGTCTGAACTGTCCGAGGGACTTGTTATCCTTGGCAAACTGTCTTTCACCCTGTACTACATTGATATCAACAGCGGTCTGATTGTCGGCTGCTGTGGAGAATACCTGACTCTTCTTTGTCGGTATTGTTGTATTTCTTTCGATCAGTCTGGTTGCAACACCACCCATTGTCTCAATGGACAGAGACAGCGGAGTAACATCCAGAAGCAGGATATCGCCCGCACCGGCATCACCGGCTAATTTACCACCCTGGATGGAAGCACCAAGTGCAACACACTCATCCGGGTTTAAGGATTTGTTCGGTTCATGCCCTGTCAACTGTTTTACTTTATCCTGTACAGCCGGGATACGTGTGGAACCGCCGACTAACAGTACCTTTCCAAGCTCAGAAGCAGTGATTCCGGCATCCTTTAAAGCATTCTGTACCGGAATAGCTGTTCTCTCAACCAGATCATGTGTCAGTTCATCGAACTTCGCACGGGTCAGAGTCATTGCAAAATGCTTCGGTCCTTCTGCTGTTGCAGTAATAAACGGAAGGTTGATATCGGTTGTAGTCGCGGAAGAAAGCTCCTTCTTTGCCTTCTCAGCTTCCTCTCTCAGTCTCTGCATTGCCATCTTATCACCGGATAAGTCAATGCCTTCCTGCTTCTTGAATTCATCTAACATCCACTGTAAGATCTTGTTGTCGAAATCATCACCGCCCAGACGGGTATCACCATTGGTGGATAATACTTCGATAACGCCGTCGCCGATTTCGATTACGGAAACATCGAATGTACCGCCGCCCAGGTCGTATACCATGATCTTCTGCTCTTTTTCATTATCCAGACCATATGCCAGTGCTGCTGCAGTCGGTTCGTTAATAATACGTTTTACATCCAGACCTGCAATCTTGCCCGCATCCTTGGTCGCCTGACGCTGTGCGTCATTGAAGTAAGCCGGAACCGTGATGACCGCTTCCGTTACCTTCTCACCCAGATAATTTTCAGCATCCGCTTTCAGCTTCTGCAGAATCATAGCAGAAATCTGCTGCGGAGAATATTTCTTATCATCAATGGTTCTTCCATTGTCTGTACCCATATCTCTCTTAATGGATGCAATGGTCTTTTCGGCATTGGTAACTGCCTGACGCTTTGCCGGCATACCTACCAGTCTTTCTCCTGTCTTTGTAAATGCCACAACAGACGGTGTGGTTCTTGCGCCCTCTGCATTCGTGATAACGGTAGGTTTACCACCCTCCATTACGGCTACACAGCTGTTTGTTGTTCCTAAGTCAATACCAATAATCTTGCTCATAATGTTCTCCTCCTATTTTAATTGTGTTTGTTTTGCTTATTCTCATATTACTGGGTTACAGCCACCATACTGTGTCTTACAACGCTGTCTCTGTAGGTATAGCCCTTTAAAAGTTCCTGGGCAATGATTCCCTCTTCATATTCGTCGCTTTCCACCTGCATGACTGCATTGTGCAGGTCCGGATCAAACTCCTTCCCCACTGCTTCTATCGGCTTTACGCCTAAGTTATCAAGTTCTGTCATAAGCTGGTCATAAACCATTTTCATACCTTTTGCAAACGGTTCTTCCAGATCCGCCTCAGACATCCCCTGGAAACCTCTTTCAAAATTATCCACGATCGGAAGAATTTTTTCAATCACACTCTTTGCACCGGTTTCAAACATTGCCGACTTTTCTTTATCTGTGCGTTTTCTGAAGTTCTCGAATTCCGCCATCTGGCGTTTTACCCGGTCTTCCAGCTCGTCGATTTTCTCTTTCATGGCTTCGGATTTTTTATCTGCCTTTGCCTTTTTCTTAAAAATCTTGGCATCCTTTTTAGCATCCTTTTTCTCTGCATCATCCTCTTCATCGGAAGCATCCGCTCCTTCTGCTGCCTCATCTTCCGTTTCATCCGCTTCGAATTTTTTTGTTTCTTCTGTATCCTCCAATACTTCGCCGGCATTTTCCTCTGCTGCCTCATTGACCTCCGTATCGGGTTCTGTTAAGATTTCTTTTTCCTGTTCTGCCACTTCTATCCGCTCCATTTCCTGTTATTTGTACTTTTTATCCTGACTACTTTTTATATAAAGCATCCAGCTGGCTCATCAACGTCTTTAAGGTACCGATCACCTTATCATAATCCATCCGCTTAGGTCCTATGATTCCAATCGTACCCTTCATGCCTTCTCCCAGTTCATAGGTCGCTGTTACAACACTGCAATCCTTCATACTCTGCACCGGAGTTTCATCCCCGATATAGACCTGAATCGCATTCTTTCCGCTCTCTTCTTCGGAAAGCGTGTCATTAACCAGTTGAGACAAAAGTTCTTTTTCTTCAAAGGTATTGATCAGTTCACTTGCCTTTTTCTGATCTGCCAGCTCTGGATACCGGAAAATATTGTTTGCACCGCTCGTATAAATCTGCATATCCTCATCCGCCTTAATGGCATCTGCCACAGCATCGATGACTCCGCTCACAAGTTCGCTGTGTATTCCCGCCTGTGCCTTCATGGCGGAAATCATTCCAAGATTAATCTCATCCAGCGACAACCCGTTGAGTTGTGTATTCAGCAGAATATTGAGCTTCAGTATCATCTCCTCGGTCAGTTCCTCTTCCACATGCAGAATGGAATTTTTAATTACATTTCCTTCTACCACAACAACGGTCAGAATCTGATGCGGATCCACCTTGGAAAGCTGTATGAACTTGACCTTGTTCTTACGAATTGCCGGGGCCGAAATCATCGTTGCATAGTTGGTACTGTCTGCTAACACTCTTGCCACCTGCTTGAGCAGCTGATCCGTTTTTTCCTCCCGTTCGATCAGGACCTCTTTCATCTCCTGTATCTCCCGTTCCTTCTCTTCCAGCATTGTATCCACATATAACCGATAGCCCTTATCAGAGGGAATCCGTCCTGCCGAGGTATGTGGCTGTAAGATATAGCCAAGCTCCTCCAGATCCGACATCTCGTTGCGAATAGTTGCCGAACTCAGATTCAGATCCGTATATTTGGAAATGGTTCTGCTTCCGACCGGTTCTCCTGTCTCCAGATAATTTCGGATAATGGCCTGCAATATTTTCTTTTTTCGTTCATCCAACTGCATTTCCATCACCCTTTCTTCTTGCTGTTAGCACTCAACTCTTAGGAGTGCTAACATCTTCTTACCCTAAAATAGCACTTACTATATTTATTGTCAATCATTTTCCATGAAATAATTTATAAAAAAAGGATAAAATACACCATAACAAAAATCCCGGAAATTATATTCCGGGATTTTCCAGTTCTGTTTTTTCTTTTTCCGTTCCTGCAATGACACCGTTTAGATAGCAAATCTTCCGCTGATCTCACCGTTCGCAACATAGTAAACCATGTTTTCTTCCGTCTTTACATATAACTCCACGCTCTTTAAATCCTCAACCTTCTGGTTCAGATCGTAGGTCCATACGTCTTTCATGATGTTCATGATATCCTCTGTTGTATAAGATCTGCCAGCATACTGTAAATGTAAGCTTGCTTTCACTTCTGCTTTCTTTGCTGTCTTCTTTTCTGTCTCAGCCTTCGCAGCTACTGCTTTCTTAGCCACTGTCTTGGCTGCCTTTTTAGCCGGTGCTTTTTTCGCTGCTGCCTTTTTCACGGTCTCTGTCTTTGCCGGAGCTTCTGCTTTCACTTCTGCTGCCGGTTTTACAACCTCTTCTACCTTTACCGCTACTGCCGGTTTTACAGTCTCTGTTGCTTTTGCTGTTGCCGGTTTTACTGTTTCTACTGCCTTTGCTACCGGCTTCGCTACTGCTTTTGCTACTGGTTTCTTAACATCCGTCATGTCAATTCCTCCTATCACAATTCTCTTTCACAATGCTCTGTATTCCTTGACACAGCACGTCCAATTACTACTTAAAAAAATAGCTTCTGTTTTTTTCCTCGAAAATCAGTTTATCGTATCAACCTACAAAAGTCAAGGAATCTGGTGCTTTTCTTCATTTTTTTGCATATTTTCCATTGGAATCGACACAAAAAAGGTACTTCCTTCCCCCAATTTACTTTTTAGGCAGATACTGCCGTCATAATATTCCACAATATGTTTTACAATGGAAAGTCCAAGACCGGTGCCTCCCATCTTTCGGCTGCGTCCCTTGTCCACGCGGTAAAATCTTTGAAAAATGCGGTCCTGGTCCTCTTTGGGGATACCGACTCCGTCATCCCGCACCTCAATCTGAAGCGTTTCTCCCTTTCTGCGTACCGTAACCCACACATTTCCTCCGGGTTTATTATATTTGATGCCGTTTCCCACCAGATTCATAAACAGCTCGTGCAGCTGTTTGGCGCTTGCCGTTACCACGACCGGCTCGCACTCTCTGTGAAGTGACACCTGATAGTCGGCAGCAATCGGCTCCAGTGCCTCAAAGACATCCTCCACCATAGGATTCATCCTCACTTCGGAAAAGGTTACCACCGCTTCCTTCGTCTCCAGTCTGGATATCATCAAAATATCATTGATCAGATTTGTCATATTTTCCGCTGTCTTGACAATGCGGCGGATAAAATTTTTCTTCGTCTCCTCATCCTGGGCAAAACCATTATCCAGAAGTTCTGCATATCCCCGAATTGCAGTGATGGGGGTCTTCAGCTCATGTGACGCATTACTAAAAAATTCCTGTCTGATCTTACGCTCATTTTCCACCTGACAGATGCGGTCTCTGATTTCCTTCGAAAGCTTCATCGTCGCATCCGAAATAATATTCAGTTCTTCATATTTATATTGCTTGAAATGGAAATCCAGTTCCTCTCCGTGTGCTTTTTCCATCTCCATGGAAATTTCGTAAAGAGGTTCCGTCACCGTCTCCGTAAACCGGATACCGATCACAATCGAGATCAGAAATGCAACCGCAACTCCTAACAGCAGCATTGGGAAGATCATCCTCAGATAATCCTTGATTCCCGTAAACGGAATGGCAATCCTTAGTATGTAACCGCTGTGTTCAGACCGCTGTGCCGCATACAACATATTTTCCCGGATCGTTTCGGAATAGCGTGTGGCATATCCCAGATTACTTTTCAACGCCATCTGTATCTCTTCCCGTTCCAGATGGTTTTCCAGACCGACGGCAGAAGTATCCGTATCCGCCCATACCTTTCCCTCCTGATCAAGTATGGTAATGCGAATCCGTTCATCCATGGAATCCTTCCGTTCATTAATCTGCATCTGGAGGTCTCCCGAATAATCCATGGAACAGTCAATAACCTTTAAAAGATTTGTCAGATGCCCGATATTCTGTTCCAGCATTTCCCTTCCCATGGCATAATAAGAAATCATGCTGCTCAAAATAAGAGCAAGCAGAATTACCGTAGTAAATCTGCTTAAGATAGCCTTCTTCATGCTCATTCTCCTTCCGGCAAAAGAAAACGGTAACCCACGCTGCGCACCGTCTTGATATAACTGCTGCCTTCTTCTCCCAGCTTCTGCCTGAGTGTCCTGATATGAATATCTAACGTTCTGGTCTCAATCTCCGCATTATAATCCCAAAGTTCATCCAACAGCTCTTCTCTCGGCACCACACGTGTCCGGTTCTCAATCAGGTACATAAGCAGTTCATATTCTTTAAAGGTCAAGGCGACCGCCCTGCCGTCCATGCGCACCTCACGTCCTGCCGTATTGACCGATAACTTCCCCAGTTCAATCCGTTCAAAGGATGTCCTTTTGCTTCCTGCACTGCTTCTGCGCAGCAAAGAACGGATTCTTGCCGCCAACTCTAAAATACCAAACGGCTTTGTCATATAATCATCCGCACCGCCGTCCAGACCAACGACCTTGTCATATTCCTTGTCCTTGGCAGTCAAAAGGATGATCGGCATATCCTTCACAGCATCCTTTTCCCGAATCAGACGGATACCTTCCAGTCCGTCCATTCCCGGCAGCATCCAGTCAAAGATCGCCAGATCCGGTTTCTCTGCTTCGATGCAGGAAAGGGCGCCCTCCGCCGTTTCAAATGCCTGTACCTCATAGCCATAACCCTCCAGTGCGATTTTTACCAGTTCCCGGATGTTTTCATCATCCTCAATGACAAATATCTTCTGCATACGAAGCCTCCATTTTCATCTACTCATGCTCAGTCAGCACATATCCTGCAATATTGTTTGCATGGTCAGAGATTCTTTCCAGATTACCCACAATATCCAGAAAAATAACACCGCTCTCCGGCATACATTTTCCCTTAGAAAGACGATGGATATGTTTCTCTCTAAGCTCCTTTTCCAATTTATCCACCTTTTCCTCACACACACGCACTTTCTCTACCGAATCCGGATGATGATATTTTCTGGCATCCAATGCCCATGTCAGTGTTTCCATCGCTGCATCCGCAATAACGGAAAGATCTCTTGTTCCCTTTGTGGAAAATGTAATTTTTCCCTTCCGCTTCGTATCCGCCAGTTCTGCAATATTCTCGCTGTGATCGCCTACTCTTTCGATGTCACTGACTGTATAGAACAGGTTCTTCACCACCAGATGCTGCTCCTCAGTCAGGGACAGATTGTCCACCTCAACCAAAAAGGCTGTCAAAAGCTGCTCAATCTGATTGATCTCCTTTTCCGTCTGATAAACCCGTTTTGCCTTTTCCTTATTATCTTCCTGCACTGCCCTAATTGCAAGTCTGGCATTTTCCTGCGTCACTTCACCCATGTAAGCAACCTCCTTTAATGCCGTCTGAATCGCAAATGCCGGATTTCCAAGAATACGCTTGTCCAGTCTCCGTGCCATCTCTGCCGCAATGCTCTCTTCTGTGGTCTCCTCTTTACTGTCCTTTAAAAGAAGCTCAGACAGATGCACCAGCCTTCCTGCAAACGGGAACAGAATTATTGTATTCAATACATTAAATACGGTATGGAAAACAGAAATTTCCACACTGTTGATCTCAGATGCTGCCCACGCTACATTGAACCGGAACAGGGTAAACATGACAACACCAAATAAAACAGCTCCCAGTGTATTGAACAGCAGATGAATGACCGAAGCACGTTTTGCGTTTTTCCCTGCCCCTGCACTGGAAAGAATCGCAGTCACGCAGGTACCGATATTCTGCCCCAGCGTAATAAAGACTGCTGACTGCCAGTTCACAATGCCATTCATGGCAAGTGTCTGCAAAATTCCGACGGATGCCGAAGAACTCTGGATAATCGCAGTGACTACTGCACCTGCTACAACTGCCAGAAACGGATTTCTGCCAAGCACCGCAAATGCCTGCGCAAAAACCGGAGCATCACGATATGGCGCGATGGCACCGGACATAAAGGAAAGACCGATGAACAGTACCCCAAAGCCCACCAGAATCTCTCCGATTTTATTTTTTCTCTCTGATTTTGTAAACAGCACCAGAAATGCCCCGATTCCAACTAAAACCGGAGCAAAAAATTCCGGTTTCATGACCTCTCCCCATTCGCTCATGGAAACAAGCCACGCTGTGATTGTCGTACCGATGTTCGCCCCCATGATAACGCCCACCGCCTGTGTGAGTTCCATCATTCCGGCATTGACAAATCCGACTACCATAACGGTGGTCGCTGAACTGCTCTGAATGAGTGCCGTGATTCCTGCTCCCAGCACGACCGCCATAAAACGATTCTTGGTCAGAAAGCCCATCAGCTTCTGCATTTTGCCGCCAGCCGACTTCTGCAGTCCGTCTGCCATGATATTCATGCCATACAGAAACATACCGAGTCCACCAATGAACTGAAACAACATTCCTAAACCGCTTACTGTCATAATACTTTTTCCTCCGTACAGTGCAGGAGTTTCCCGCAGATATGTCTAACGTCATTATACGGTATTTCAGAAAAAAGTATGTAAATTCTTTGTAAAGTTTTGCTTTGCAGTTGTTACAGCAGTCTGACCTTGTCGATCGATCCGGTTTCCTTAAAGACTTCCCATTGTGCAATGTTGACTGCATGATCGCCAATCTTTTCCAGATATTTTGCAATATTCATCGTGTCAATGCAATGATCCTCGTTACCTCTTTCGGTTCTAAGTCTCTCAATCACATCTGCCTTCACCCGGTTGAACAAATCATCTACCACATCATCACTTGCAATAACCTTCCCGGCATCTTCAATGCTCTTACCTACAAAAGCATCCACCGCATCCCGTACCATTTCCTTAGCTGCTACGAGCATAACCGGAATATGACTGGAAATTCCGCATGGATCCGCTTCCTCAAAACGCACGAGCAGCTCTGCAATATCCACAACATGATCTCCGACTCTCTCAATATCCGTAACCACCTTTAGTACAGCGGAGATCATACGCAGATCCCTTGCGATCGGCTGCTGTCTGGTAATCAGGGAAAGGCATTTCGATTCAATGGTCCGCTCCATATCATTCACATACCGGTCATTCTTGATCATCGTCTCCGCCAGATTTTTATCCCTTTCCTCAATTGCCATGGTTAACTTTTCCAAAGCATTTTCTACAAAGAGCCCCATTTCTTCCAGACTCCTATTTAATTCCCTCAGTTCCTGTTCAAACGTTATTCTTGTTGTCATATCGTTATCCTCTCTATCATAACGAGTCAGCTTGCAGACTCTTTGCGCCGTGCACAGCTGCCATCAGCCAAATCTTCCCGTTATGTAATCCTCTGTCCTCTTATCCTTTGGTCTTGAGAAAATATCACCGGTAGCGCCAAATTCCACAACCTCTCCTACCAGAAAAAAGGCGGTATCATCTGATACACGGGCTGCCTGCTGCATATTATGCGTTACAACGACTACCGTATAATCTTTTTTCAGCTCCACCATCAGATCTTCAATCTTTAACGTAGAAATCGGATCCAGCGCAGAAGTCGGTTCGTCCATCAACAGAATTTCCGGTTCCACGGCAAGTGCTCTGGCAATGCAGAGTCTCTGCTGCTGTCCGCCGGAAAGTCCTAATGCCGATTTTCTCAACCGGTCCTTGACCTCATCGAAAATCGCAGCCCCCTTCAGACTCCGCTCTACGATCTCATCTAACTTTGCCCTTGATTTGATTCCGTGTATTCTCGGTCCATAGGCAATATTGTCATAAATACTCATCGGGAACGGATTAGGCTGCTGAAATACCATTCCAACCTTCTTACGCAGCAGTGTTGTTTCGACACGACTGTCATAAATATTTTCCCCATCGATCAGCACTTCGCCCTCAATCTGCACACCGTCCACCAGATCGTTCATGCGGTTGAGTGTTTTTAAGAAGGTGGATTTACCGCAGCCGGACGGTCCGATAAAAGCGGTGATTGCCTTTTCCCGGATATCCAAATCAATGTCCTTCAGGGCATGATTCTTTCCATAATATAAATTTAATTTCTTTGTACTGATTTTCTGCATGTTATGCTGGATACTGTTATTCATATTATTTTCCATAACTCCGTCTATGCTCCTTCCATGGTGAAAATCCTTCTCTAGGAATTCCTTTTTCCGACATCAAAGCGTCCAGTCAGATACCTGGTCATAAAATTGATCGCCAGCACAATCGCCAAAAGCACCACTGCAATACCAAAGGCATCCTCATAGTTTGCTTTTGACATGCTCAGATAAAGCTGTACGGTAAGTGTACCGCCGGATTCCAGAATCTTCTTTGCAAATCCAAAGCTGCCCTTCGGCAGAAGGTATCCGCTTCCCGCGGTAAAGAGCAGAGCCGCCGACTCTCCGACCATACGTCCGATGGCAAGGATGACACCCGTAATAATGCCCGGCATGGCTGAGGGAAGCAGGATCGTCCGGATCATATACCATTTGGTTGCCCCCATTCCAAGCGCTCCGCTGCGATAGGTTTCCGGCACTGTCTTTAGTGCCTCCTGCGTATTCCGTGTGATTAGCGGAAGCACCATAAGCGTCAGGGTAAAAGCTCCTGTTAAAATGGAATATCCAAGTCCAAGCGTAGTGCCAAAAAAGATCATACCGAACAGACCAAATATAATGGAAGGAATACCGGACAGAATTTCCGTTGTAAACTCGATCATATTTACAATTTTCCCCGGCTTCGCATATTCGTTCAGATAAATTGCAGAACCGATACCCAACGGCGTTGCAATAAGCAGCGTCAGAACTACAATATAGATGGTATTGATAATATTTCCTGCAATACCAGAGGTCCCTCTGACCGCACTTGACACAGTTGTCAGAAAAGGAATGTTCACACAGCCCAGCCCTCTATAGAGTACATAACCGATAATACCGATCAAAAGCGCCACCGAGAAAAAAGCTGAAATATAAATCAGAGCCGTCAGCGCATAATCGGATATTCTTGTCTTTTTGATATAAATGCTATTCGTTGTCATCCGCACACGCTCCCTTTTTAAACAGTCTGTTTAAGCCGACGTTAATGATCATAATAAATACAAACAGAATCATGCCAATGGTAAACAGTACCTTTCTGTGCATATCCTGTGCATAGCCCATTTCCGCCACGATCGCTGTAGTCAGGAAGCGGACAGAGTTGAATGGAAGCGGCAGATTGACCGAGCTTCCCGATACCAGTGTAATCGCCATTGCTTCACCGATCGCCCTTCCCGTTCCCAGCACGATCGCTGTCACAATGCCGGATTTTGCAGCCGGAAGAATGACTTTAAAAATGGTCTGTATATGAGAAGCTCCCAATGCAAGGGAGGCTGCCTTGTAATGCTCCGGTACCGCCCGGATGGAAGATTCACTGATATTGATTACGGTCGGCAGAATCATGACCGCGAGCACAATAACTGCCGAGATCAGATTGGCACCGCCGGTGAACTGATGTGTTTCGGAATCTTTAAATACAGCCATCTCGATTTTATACATAAGAGGGTTTAAGATCAAAAGTCCAAGCAGTCCGTAGATCACAGACGGAATGCCCGCAAGCAGTTCCACCGCCGGTTTTACGATTCCCGTTAACTTCGGCGGTGCCACCTCTGCCAGAAAAACCGCTGTCAGTACCCCCACCGGCACGCCAATCAAAATTGCCAGCCCCGTGCCTGCAATGGATGTCAGAATAACATATAAAATACCGTACTTTGGTTCTGCCGCTGTAGGCTTCCACTCCGTAGAAAAGAGAATATCACGGATACCCACTTTAAAAAGTGCCGGTGTTCCATTTAAAATCATATAAATAGTAATCGACGCCACCGCCAATACGGCAAAGAATGCGCAGACGGTAAAAACCGCCTGTGCAATTCTCTCTATCATGGATATTGATTTTTTGTTTCCGAAAATTGAAAACTCCATATTGTACCTCATTCCATGTACATGCTGATTTTTTCAGCTGCTGCTAATCCACTGTAATCAGTCCTACCGAAGTGATCAGTTCTTTTCCTTCGTCAGATGCCAGATAATCAAACAGTGCCTGTACTGCCTCACTCTGCTCGGAAATTTCACCCTTTGTAGCCATGACGAAAGGTCTCTGCAAGAAATAATCGCCAGCTTTAATGGTCTCTACAGTCGGAGCCACATGATCAATCGTCAGTGCGATTACGGTATCATCTACAACATCCAGCGATACATAGCCGATTGCACCCGGTGTAGAAGCTACCTTTGCCATTACAGCCCCTGTGCTGTCCAACTCATTTGCATATGCACATTTATCTTCAATTTCAAGAAGTTCTTCAAAACCGCCTCTGGTGCCGCTTCCTGCTTCGCGTCCTACGACTACGATTGCCTGATCGCTTCCACCCACATCCTTCCAATTCTTTGTCTCACCTGTGTAAATACTGATTAACTGGTCTTTGGTCAGATTTGCTACTGTGTTAGCAGGATCCGCAACAACGGCAATACCATCGATTGCTACGACATTCTGTACCGCTCCTGCTTCTGTTTCACTTTCTTTTAAGTTTCTGGAAGAGTTACCGATGTCTACGCTTCCAGCCAGTACGGATTCCACACCTGCAGAAGATCCTGTAAATTCAGCCGTTACGGTCACATTCGGGTATTTTTCCATAAAACTCTCTGCTACCGCATTTGCCAGTTTTTCCATGGAAGTGGAACCAGCCATAGTAACGGAACCGCTTAAATCTGCAGCCTCTTGCGCGCCTGTTCCCTCACCGCTTTCCTCTGCCGGAGTGCTTTCTTCTGCCGGGGTGCTCTCCTCTGCCAAAGCCGGATCTGCCGCGGTTTTACTTTCTGCCGCTTCCTCTGCAGATCCACATGCTGTGATACCGAAAATCATGGTTGCTGCCATGGCAATGCCAAGCATTTTTCTTACTTTGTTTTTCATAATAATCCTCTTTTCTTTCTCTTCAAATCTTGTTGACTCTTATCGTCAACTCATACGATACACGGATTTGAAGTTTCAAAAAAGCAGGGTTTGGTTAGGAATTTGTAAAGGGTGGGTAAAATAAAAGATATAAGAGAGTGTGCATAAAAAAAGAACCGAACAGCCTTTGCTCTGCCCGATTCCAGCTCTCTTCATATATGACTATATTCTGGTAAAACATTTTCTCAAAAACCTTATTTTACCATACATAACATGATATAAAAAATGCAACATTATGTTATAAAATGTTGCATTCTTGTTTACATGATATATATCGGCCGCAGTTTGAAATTCTTAATAGTTTCGGGAAAAAAATTTTTATTTTTTTTCTGGGTATATTTCTTCCTATAATATGACTTTCTGAAACACTTCGTCTTTGTCATCCTGTTCTATACACAGATATCGAATCGTGATCTGGTAGGACGAGTGGTTGAAAATACTCATCAGCATAACCGGTGGGATTCCCTGTTTCCATGCGTGATATCCAAAGGTTTTGCGCAGGGAATGACAACTGATATGTCCTTCAATCCCGGCATGATCCGCCGCCTCCCGTATAATGCGGAATGCTTGAAATCTGCTGAGTGCCATGCCCTTATGCTTTTTACTTTGAAACAGGAAGTCCGTTTCTGTCATCTGTGGATTTTCCTTTCGAAACGCCTCCAGTTTCATCTTAATTGCATGATTGACTGCAATGATATTCATCTTTCCCGTTTTTTGTTCCTGTACCCGGATATGCTTACGGATCTTCTTCTTTTCATAATCATATACATCTCCCCACCGTAGTTCC
>JAAYNV010000006.1 GCA_012520645.1 Clostridiales bacterium
GCAAACATTTCTCTTGAAACTATGGCTTCATGCGTATTTTCAACAATAATCCACTCTTCTTTATCAGTTACCCTAGAAGAACCCTTCTTGCCTGTCTCTAAGAATGTGGAAACGGCTTTATTCTGCACCATATCTCCACAATATTGTCTCATGCTTACTATCTTGGATATCTGCTCTGGATTCCAGTATAGATTTTCAATATTTTCTTCACTCCTAGTACTATACCCTTTGTCAATGGCATACTTTGCCGGGCACATCACCTCCGCTTCTTCTAAGCGTTTACAAATCTGATGCTTTGTGACTCCAGATACATACCACTCAAAAATCTGTTTAACCACACTCGCAGCTTCTTCATCTACAATAAATACATGCTTATCGTCATCGGACCGCTTATATCCATATGGTGTCTTAGAGCCACAGAATAGTCCTGCATTCTGCATAGTTTTAAAATTCTGAGTGAGTTTTATTGAAGATTCCTTTGCATATCGTTCATTCATGATATTTTTAAAAGGAACAATAATACCGCCATCATCTTTTAATGTGTCAATATTGTCTGTAATCGCAATGAAACGAACACCTTTCTCCGGAAAAATTCGCTCCAAATACTCACCTGCTCCGATATGATCTCGTGCAAATCGAGATAAGTCTTTCACAATAATGCAGTTGATTTTTCCATTCTCTACATCCTGCATCATTCTTTCATACTCAGGTCTATCAAATGAAGTTCCCGTAACATCATCGTCAATATACTCGTCATATACCATTAAATCCGGTATAGTTGCCGCAAATTCTCTTAGGAGTGCCATCTGTGTACCAATCGTATCTCTTTCGATTTTTTCAAGTGTTTCTACAGAAATACGACCGTATAAACCTGCTCTAAAACCGATCAGTTCAGCTTTTCTCGTAACTTCGCTTACATGATACAAAGTATCTTTTCTACTTTTTCTAGCCACAAGCAGCAACCTCCTCTCTATTCATCATTTCTCTCAGTGTATTAACTGCATCCTCATATTCATCTTGGAATGCCAACACAATTTCAATATGATTCTTGTCATAAATCATAATTGCGTCCACTAATTCAATAACCATCTCACGGGTCAATTCTGTCACATTCTGATATTTCAGAAAGTGCTCCACCCATTTATAATGACGAGAAGATTTATTTTCCACATTATTCAGTTCGATTTTGGCATCTATCAACCCTTTTTCAGCCGATTTTACCTTGATTTCAAATTCTTCCTTAAACGAAACATATTCATCCTTCGTAATCACTCCGGAAAATAAATCCTCGTAAAGATTCTTTATCATTCCTCTATACTTCTCGACATCCGCTGTATGCATTGCTATCTGCTTATTCAAGCGATTTCTATCAATTTCCATAAGCATTGTAAGGTCTAATTGTTTAAGACATTCATCCATTACTAACAACACATCTATCTGACACTGAATTGCCTTCAACACCAATTCTTCCACCTTATCTTCACGTACTGCATGAGATGAACATCTTTTACGGTGAGACGATTGATATTCCTGACAATCATAATAAACATATAATTTTCCATCGACCTTTCTAGGTCTACGTTGAAAAGTAGCACCACAATCAGCACACGTAAGCATTCCGGACAACGGATAACAAGTATCTTCTCCTGTCGGATTTCTCGTATCAAGAGCAAGTGTTTTCTTTACTAATTCAAAATCTCTCTTTGAAACAAGTGCCTCATGTGTGTTTTCAACTTTTGTACACTGGTCATCATCTCTGATAATTCGCTTTTTTACCTTATGGTTCGCTGTTGTCCAACGCCCTTGTACCAAAGTTCCCGTGTAGTTTTCATTTTCCAAAATCCTACGAACGGTTACGGCAGTCCACATACCATCTTCTTTTTGCTTGAACGGAGTATAATAACCAATACCTCGTTTCATTTTATATTCATAAGGGGCTAATACCCCCATATCATTCAACTTATTTGCTATAGAATAGCAGCTCATTCCTTGGATTCTCCATAAAAAGATGGTCTGAACGATATGCCCTGCATAATCATCAACAATCAATTTATTATGATTGTTCGGGTCCTTCTCATAACCATAGATTGTGGTAGGACCAATAAACTCTCCATGCTTTCTCTTTACTGCAAGGTTCGTTCTGGTTTTAATGCTAATGTCTCTACAATAGGCATCATTCATAATATTCTTGAATGCAACCATCAAGGAATCCATTCCATATAACGTATCAACGTTATCATTGATAGAAATGAATCTAACTCCAAGGCTTGGAAAAACTCTTTCTAAGAGGTTTCCGGCATCAATGTACTCACGTCCGAATCGCGATAAATCTTTTACAATAACACAGTTAATTAAACCTGCTTCTATATCTTCCATCATACGGTCAAAGTCCGGTCTATGGAACGAAGAACCAGATACACCATCATCAGTGTACTCACCACATAACACTATGTCTGTTTTGTCTTTGAGGAAATCTTTGATAAGAATTTTCTGATTAGCAATACTGCCACTTTCGCTTTTTTCAAAACGAGAAACACCCTCGTCTTCATCTGACAAGCGATAGTATGCACCTGCTTTAAAAATTTTGATTGAACTTTCCTTCATTTTCCAACATCTCCTTACTTGTATTAAGTCTCGGAAATCTCGGAAAACCAATATTCAGTTCAAGATGATTTGTCCTGAGTCGTACTATAGCACAATTCTCTCAAAGATTCCACAAAAACTTTCATTTTGGTAACAATTACCTAATTGCATTTGCCATGCCATAAAACGCTTCCTGACAACTTGTGCCATCATTTTTGAAGCGCAACTTCACAACTGTACTTCCTACCATAAAACAATATGGGTTTCCAATCTGCTCTATAAAATCTGCAACACGTTCCGGCACCGGAAGTTCTTTCTTCACTCGTACCTTCTTTAAATCACGCAATGTATTTTTATCCACTGTACTAATATCTACATCCCTCATTTGCTGTAGCTCTTCCAGATTCACAATCGCCATTTTCTACACCTCGCTTACACAAAAAAGTATAGCCAAGTAGTTGGAAGTTTATTCCTCTACTTGGCTATTTCCACTTACATTCCAAGCTGAACCTGCAATGCCTTTGTTATCTGCTCCATTACGGTTTCATTTACCTTTCCGTACTTTTCATTTAAGATACAATCACAGCTCAAGACTGTTACCTGCTCACACAAAGCCGTGCTGTCCTCTGTGAGTCCACTATTTTCTGCTGCTACCACTTTCACATGTGTTGGCAAATTTCTTTTCACTCTTGTAGTAAGTGGTACACCAGTAAAAACAGTAGAATGCTTATTATTCATATCATTTGACACACACACAACTGGTCTGTCACCACCCTGAATACTGCTGCCTGATCTATCTCCAAGTGAACAAAAGATTACATCGCCTCTTCTGATTTCCATACTAACTTTCCTCCTGTTCCGCTATATACTCTTCCGCTTCCGATTCTGTCGGAGTAGCGATTATTCTTTGATTGTCATCATCAAAAACCACTGTTTCTGATGCAAAAATGATGTAATACATTCCATTACCTAAGAAGGGGCTGTAAAAAAACAGCCATAAAGAACTGCCACGGTGGCACCTCAGGGTGAAACCGTGGCAGTTTCTGTTTCTCAGCCTATATTTTATTAAATTTGGCATCACATATAACACCTGCTCTCAAACAGGTGTCATTTCGGATATTGCTTTCAGGATTACGCAGCCTGATTACAGTCCCGTTTCTTTTTGTTATGGTATTTATAAAGGTTATATCCACAGGAAATCAGTGTTAGTTCCAAAATCACGTTTTCTATTCCTCTCCGGAACAGTCTTTTATAGGAACGGTCCCACTTGATGATGCCGAAAGTTCCTTCGGACTGGATGCTCCGGTTCATGCATAGAAGGGCTCCCTGTATCGATTCCAGATTTGATATTACTTCTTCATGGAATGCGGTAAGTTCCCGGTTCAGTCTTATTATACGGTTCTTTTTCGAAGATTTACAACACTCTGCCCGGTATGGACATCCTTCGCAGTTTTCGCATTCGTAGATTTCTTCCTGTCGTCCGTACTGATTCCCTTTTATGTGCCGGTTATATTTGAAAATGAATTTCCTTCCGTTCGGACAAATCAGGTTACCTTCCGTATCCCGTCTGAAGTTTACTGCACGGTAAGGATTGTTACGGTATGCTTCACTTTTCGTTTCTTTCTCAAACATGGTGAATTTCATGTACTTTTCCATGTCGTGTTCTTCACAATACAGATAGTTATTATAGGAACCATATCCTGCATCTGCCACCGGATATTTCGGATAGTGCCCGTAAGCTTTCTTAAACTTTTCCATAAGCGGGATAAAACAGTCCTGGTCGGAAGCGTATTGTTTCACATCCATAACAGCGATATATTCATCACAGATGGCAGCCTGTACATTGTAGGCAGGAAGCAGCTGGTCGTTTCCCATATAATCCTTCTTGATGCGCATGAAAGTTGCATCATGGTCGGTCTTGGCATAGCTGTTCCGGTCTTCTCCGCAGATCTCGATGTGCTTTGCATAGGATTTGAGGCGTTCCAGATATTCTTCCAGTGTCTGATACTGTTTCTGGTGAAGGGTTTTATGGTGTCCGCGTCCGCTGACAAATGCAGTTGTATCAAGTGCAGTTATTTCACGGTACTGTTTCAGGAGAAGCTCAAGATAATCAACGGCATACTCTTCCCTTGTTTCAAACTTGATTCCAAGATACCCAAGAACTTCCCTGTTCATCGAATCGATGAGTTCCGAAATCTTTTCAAATACTTTTCCCCTGTTTTTTACGCAGGATTTTTTCCAGACCCAGGTATAGCGGTTTGCGTTTGCTTCCATCTTTGTTCCGTCTATGTAGGCATGCTCCAGATCGACCTGTTCTTTCATAAAGATGTACCGGTTGATATCATTAAAAATCATCTCCACCGATGTAGTTAATTCGTCACGGATAAAGTTGCCGAAAGTGGCAAAAGACGGAGCTTTCATTCCGTCAAGAAGATACAGAAAACGGATATCATTCTTACAGAGTTTTTCAATATCACGCAGGGAACTGATTCCACGCTCCATGAATGCAAAGAGTATCACTTTCAGCAGTTTTTGTGCATCACATCTTGGACGACCTGTTTTGTAGTCCTTATCATCTACAAAGTATGGTGTTAGGTCAATGCGATCCATAACCTCACAGAAAGTGTATACCGGGTCAGCTGTGTCGATTAATTTTTCAATTTCCAATGGTAATTTCAGCTGACGAGTAGTATAATTATTGTTGGTGTTTTGAGTTAGTCGCATAACTAATTATACCAAAAAATCGCTGAAGTCTCACGACCTCAGCGATTTTTCTTTTAAGGGAGTTTTTTTACAGCCCCTTTATTCATTCGTATGTAATATTACCAGAAAGAATTACTTCTTCCAAGCATCATACTGGCTCTGGAACTCAGCAAGAACCTTCTGGTATCCAGCTTCATCCAATGCAGCCTGGTACTCAGCAATCTTAGCGTCGATATCAGCTACTGCAACACCGCCGTTCTCAAGTGCAAAACCATATTCATCAAATACAGCCTGGCAAGCTGAGAACTCAGCCTCTACCGGCTTCTTGTCGAAACGGAAACCTGCAGCACAAGAGGTGTTAGCTCCACCGTTGAATGCCTTGTAAAGCTCAGCCTTGTTAGCCGGCTCGCCCTGTACCGGAGTTACGATGGTAGCAGATGCGGATTCCCACATGGAGTGGTTGTACTTTTGGCTGTTCTGAACAACCTGACCGTTTGCATCGTAGGTGAAGTCTTCGCCTTCGATACCGAAGGTGTACATATCAGCAAGCTTGCTGTCGGTGTAAAGAAGACCCATGAAATCGATACAAGCCTTAGCCTGCTCTTCGGTGCTGTTTGCAGTTACACAGTAGCAGGAACCAAGTGCGGAAGTGGAGTGTGCCCATCTGTCAGTAGCCGGAGCCATAACAACGTCCTGTCCGTATCTAGCGTTAGCTTCTTCGTTAACCGGGATATCGGTCCACCAGGAAATACCCCAATCCTGAGTCTGGGTAGTGGTATCGGTAGTAGTCTTAGTAACATCATCTTCAGAGATGTAACCAGCTTCTGCCCACTTAGCCATCAAAGTAGCGAATTCTTTGTACTGCGGAGTCTGGATGGTGTTAACAACGCTGTTGGTAGCTCTGTCAACGGAAACCCAGTTAGCAGTTACGTCTGCGGTGAAGAAATCGAAATCATTGATGTACCATCTGTAGAACATAGCGGTTCTCTGGGTAAGGAACGGATACTTTAAGCCTTCAGCCTTAGCATCAGCAAGCATCGGCTCAAGATCTGCAAGAGACTTAACGGAGGAAACATCCCAACCGTACTTGTCAACAAGTGCCTTACGGAACATGAAGTCATAACCTTCTACGTTATCCTTGTAAACCGGGATGTAGTAGATCTTGCCATCATACTTTGCAGCTTCCCACTGACCTTCGTCCATGGAGTTGTAAAGAGTGGTGCCCTTAATGAGCTCAGTCAAATCGTAAACAGCTTCCTTCGGAACAAGATCGTTGGTACCGATGGTGCTCTCCCAGGATGCGGTCCAAAGAAGGTTAATCTCGTTAGCGTTCAATGCCATGTTAGCCTTCTCGGTGTAGGAACCGGACTCAAGATCGTTCAGCTCGATGCGAACATTGATCTTATCCTTGATGTACTCGTTGATTGCATCTTCTACCTTCTGAACCTGAGCTTCGTCAGGAGCTGCAAGGTTAAAGCATGCTCTGGTAACGTTGATGGTTACAAGGCCATCGTCTGCTGCTTTACCACAACCGGTAAACATTGCAACAGTCATTGCTCCAACTAAAACAGCTGCAAGCAATTTCTTCATTGTTTTCTTCATTTTAATTGCCTCCCTTAAAAATTA
>JAAYNV010000039.1 GCA_012520645.1 Clostridiales bacterium
TAAAAACACATCTATTCGAATACATCAGACTTTTCAGCCTGTGATTCTCTTATCCAGCTTTTTGGAAAGCCATGTGCCGATGATCTGTAAGATCTGCATCAGTATGACTAACAGAATCACCGTCACGACCATAATTCCCGTTTCATAACGGTAATAACCATACCGGATCGCAATATCTCCCAGACCGCCTCCGCCTACGACACCCGCCATGGCGGAATAACCAAGGATCGTTCCGAGTGCAATGGTCGCACCCACAATCAGGGAAGTGCGCGCTTCTGCAAGCAGAACCTTCCAGATAATTTCCCATAAGCTTGCACCCATACTCTGCGCCGCCTCAATCACACCCTTGTCCACCTCAAGCAATGAGGACTCTACCATTCTTGCCACAAAAGGGGCTGCCGCAATAACAAGCGGTACAATGGTTGCTGTCGGTCCATAGCTTCTGCCGACAATGAACTTCGTCAGCGGAATTGCCAAAATCAACAGTATCAAAAACGGTATGCTGCGCAGGATATTCACAACAAAATCCAGTATTTTGTAAACAAACGCATTAGGCTTTAATCCACCCTTTGCCGTAACGACTAACAAAATGCCTACCGGAAGCCCCAGAATATAAGCAAACAACGTGGAAGTGATCGTCATATAGAGTGTTGGACCGATACCCTCCACGACAAGCATCTTTACAATTTCATTATCCCACATAATCATTCAACTCCTCCACTGTCAGATTTCTATCCTTCAGATATTGTATCATGCGATTCGCAATCTGCGTATCCTCCGGCAGCTGCAGCACCATCTGTCCATGGGCGATTCCGCCGATGTCCTTGGTATCCGCAAGCAGAATATTGGCGGGTGCCTTACATTGCAGCACCATATTGCCAATCACCGGCTCAAAAGAAGAGTTTTCTTTGAAAACAATTCGGATGCAGCGTTTTCCTGCCATAACCGCATATTTGTTTCCATCCTGGAATACCAGTTTTCTGGCTGCTCTGGACTGCGGTCTGGAGAATACTTCCTCTACCGTTCCCTGCTCTGCCAGTTCTCCGTTGTCTATGATTGCTACGTGCGTACAAATTTCCTGTACGACAGTCATTTCATGTGTAATAATGACCACTGTAATGCCGTATTTCTGATTAATCTCCCGGATCAGTCCCAGGATTGCCTTGGTCGTCTGCGGGTCCAGTGCACTGGTCGCTTCATCACACAATAGAATCTTTGGATTCATGGCAAGCGCCCTCGCAATCGCTACCCTCTGCTTTTGTCCGCCGGAAAGCTGCACCGGATATGCGGCTGCCTTTTCCTCCAATCCGACAATCTGCAAAAGCTCCTTCGCTTTTTTGCGCGCCTCGCTCTTTTTATGCCCTGTAATCTCCATCGGGAAGCAGACATTGTCCAGCACACTCCTCTGCATCAACAGATTAAAATGCTGGAAAATCATGGCAATTTCCGTCCTTGCCTTACGAAGTTCTGCCTCGCTCATCGCCGCCAGATCACGTCCCTCAATACAGACGGTTCCCTCCGTCGGTCTTTCCAGGAAATTCAAACATCTTACCAGAGTACTCTTTCCGGCACCACTCATGCCGATAATGCCATAAATCTCTCCCTTGTGTATATCCAGGTTAATGCCCTTTAACGCCTCGACCGTATTATCCTGTGTTGTAAATACCTTACGGACATCCCGGACCTGAATCATTGTTTCCATCCGCTATTACCTGCCTTTATCATCATCCGATACACCGGTGCAAAGGCGGATGCCTTTTCGCCGTATTTTCCGTATCGTACCGATTTTATCATAAAAGCTATTCTTCTGTAAATAGCGGGGTAGAAAGATAACGGTCTCCCGAATCCGGAAGCAGTGCCACAATAACCTTGCCTGCATTCTCCGGTCTCTTAGCCAGTTCAGCCGCTGCATGCAGTGCCGCACCGGAAGAAATTCCCACCAGAACGCCTTCGCTGACTGCAAAAGTCTTACCGCTTGCAAAAGCATCCTCATTTTTTACACGAAGGATCTCATCATAGACTTCGGTATCCAGTACAGCAGGAACAAAGCCTGCGCCGATTCCCTGAATCTTATGCGCTCCCGGTGCCTCTCCGGAAAGGACTGCCGAGCTGTCCGGCTCCACCGCAACTACCTTTACATTCGGATTCTGCTTCTTCAGATACTGACCGACTCCTGTTATGGTACCACCGGTTCCGACACCTGCCACAAAGATATCTACCTTTCCGTCTGTGTCCTCCCAGATTTCCGGTCCCGTTGAAGCCACATGCGCTGCGGGATTTGCCGGATTATCAAACTGTCCTAAAATAACTGCTCCTTCCATGCTGTTCTTTAACTCCTCCGCTTTGGCAATTGCACCCTTCATGCCTTTGGCGCCCTCCGTCAGTACCAGACTTGCTCCATATGCCTTTAACAGATTTCTGCGTTCCACGCTCATGGTATCCGGTAGTGTCAGAATTGCTTTGTATCCCTTTGCCGCTGCCACGGATGCCAGACCGATTCCGGTATTTCCGCTGGTCGGCTCAATGATCGTTGCCCCCGGCTTAAGTAATCCCTTTTTCTCTGCATCCTCGATCATCGCCAATGCGATTCTGTCCTTGACACTTCCCGCCGGATTCAGATATTCCAGCTTTACAAGCAATGTTGCATTTGTGATACCCACCTTCTTTGCATAATTTGCCGCCTCCATCAGTGGTGTCTTTCCGATCAGCTCCGCCGCATTTTTCTTAATCCTTGCCATATTTCTGTTCCTCCCTTTTCTGAAAAAAATTTTGTATTCAAATTGTCTTTTTATATATTTCCTAGTTATCTGCTAGGTTTATTATGAATTGAATATTATCACCAATAAAGGATCCTGTCAACCTCTTTTTTTATTTTTTTGTTTACCTTTTGAAAGAATACAGCGTGTAAAAAAAGAGTGCGTATAAAAAGCAGATCAGGAATATGCCGTATATCCTGATCTGCTCTTCTATGATTCTGATGATTTTTTCTTCCTGTTTTTCTATTTCGTAATCAAAGTACCTGTCTTACCTCTGACTGCGTCATTTGCCTTTTCAAGCGAAGTAATAAGCACACTGCCCTCCGGTACTTTTTCCAGATAAGCGATCGCTGCCTCAATTTTCGGGAGCATATCTCCCTCGCCAAATTGATGTTGGGCAATATAGTCTTTCGCTTCTTCCACGTTCATGCGGTCAATACCTTTCTGACCTGCTTTGCCGAAATTCAGATATACCTGCTCCACACTAGTCAGTATAATCAATATATCTGCCTTTAAGTCTGCTGCCAGCTTTCCTGCAATGCTGTCCTTTTCAATGACTGCGGAAGCTCCTTTTAATGCCTGTTTCTGTTCGATCACCGGAATGCCGCCTCCACCGCAGGCAATGACGGTCTGATCAGCATCTGCCAATGCTTTGATTGCTTCAATTTCTACAATATCAATCGGCCTGGGTGCCGCTACCACTCTGCGATAGCCCTGATCCACATCCCCTGCAACATAATTGCCCTTCTGAATCTCTGCATCCGCTTCATCCTTGGTCATATAGCGACCGATAATCTTATTTGGCTCATAAAACGCCTCATCATAGGGATCTACGGTAACCTGTGTCAGGATCGTACTGACCGGTTTGGAAATCCCTCTGGATAATAATTCCGCACGCAGCGCATTCTGAATATCATAGCCGACATAGCCCTGGCTCATCGCCGAGCAGACACACATCGGAGCCGGTGTATAATCCGGATATACACGCCGAAGCTCTGTCATGGCTTTATGGATCATAGACACCTGCGGTCCGTTACTGTGCGTGATCGTCAGCTGATAATCCGCTTCAATCAGATCTGCCAATGCTCTTGCTGTCACTTTAACCGCATCCCACTGTTCTGTCGTTGTATAACCAAGTGCCTGATGTCCCAAAGAAACTACCGCTCTTTTCCTGCTCATAACTTTATCCTCACAATCCTTCCGATTTCGCTCTGCTAAACAGCGTCCAAAACAGCCTCAATCCCCTGTCGGACACCATGGGTCAATTATAGCAAATTGACGTGCGTTTTCCAAGTAGGAACCCAAAATAAAAAGAACAGCCGCGTAACCGTTAAACAGCACGCCCTCGTTTTCACGGTGCCGACACTGCTGCCATAAGCGCACCAATCATAATGCAGAAATCAGCCAGATTGAATACCACGTTTCGAAGTGGTTTCCATTTTACACCAAAGCTGAAATAATCCACAACATATTTGCGTCTTAAACGGTCATAAGTATTGCTGAAAGCACCTCCAAGCAGCAGGGCAAGTCCTGCCCGCAGAACACCCGTCCCCTTTGTGCCAAGTGACAACACAAATAATACCGCCATAAATACAGTAAGCAGCACTGAGCAGACTGCCACTAAGCCCTTCTTTTTTTCGCCCAGATTTAAAAAAGCGCCATTATTATGATATTTCTTTAAGATTAGAGCACCGCCGAGAATGGGGTGCTCTTCTCCTGTCTTTCCCCTGCGTTCCACCTGATTCTTGATTCCAAGCTCTGCCGCAAAAATTCCAATTATTAACAGAAGATATTGCATATTCCTTTTCTGACTCCTTCTGTCACAATGTAAAATTACCGATATTCTGTGCCAGCATGTCCGCTGTTCCTCTTAGATTGCCTGCTGAATCCGCAACATTCTGGAAACGGTCCGCAACTTCACTCATGGCTTCATTTGTTTCCTTTGTACTTGCCACATTGTCCTGTGCGATATCTGACAGACTCTCTAACGTATTGACAATCTGCGTTCTTGCCTTTTCTAATTCCTTTGCCTTCTGCTCAATGTTTCGGATGCTCTGCACCGAGGTCTGGATTTCCTGCATCACATCCTCCACCGTCACTTCCGTGCTGGCGATATGACCGTTCTGTCTCTCGATAACCTCCTGCATCTGCGCCATCGTATCCACTACCATCTCTGCATTCCGGATCAGTGTATTGACAATCTCATCAATGCTTCCGCTGGCATCATTGGACTGTTCTGCAAGCTTCTGTATCTGGGTCGCAACCACGGAAAATCCTCTGCCGGCCTCTCCCGCCCTTGCCGCCTCTATGCTGGCATTTAAGGCAAGAAGATTTGTCTCGGAGGCAATCTCCGAAATAAAATCCGAAGCCTCCTTAATCCGTTTCGCAGACTCATTTGTCTCTCTGGTCTGTTCCGCAATATTGGCAACCGCCTTGCGCACCTCTTCATTGATCTGCTTCAGTTCTTCAATTGTCTCTGCCGCCCTGTCACCGGACTGCCGCATGGCATCCGCACTGCCGTTCAGTTCATCCGCTTCCCTTCCCGTCTCAATGATCAGATCGCCCATATACTTTACATGATCGGAAGCATTTCTTGTATCCGATGCCTGAGAACCGGCGCCCTGTGTAATCGCATCCACCGCATGTTTGACATTGTTAATATTTCCAAATGTCTCACGGGAAGTATGCTCCAAGACATCCGAAGCATCCACCAGACGGTCCGTACTTTCACGGATTCCTCCGATAATATTTTTGAGTGCATCCTGCAGACTGCGGATCGCTCTGGTCAGATCTCCGATTTCATCCTTACGCCTCAGCCCGCTCTTTTCAAATTGGACATCCAGTCTGCCTTCTGCTACCTTCTGCACACCACGAATACTGCTCTTTAATTCCCGCGTCATAGAGGAAGCATAAATGCTTACTGTTACAGTACAGATCAGTACCACCAGAATGACCATGGCAACCATTCCGTAAATGATTTTCATGACGTCAGCCAGAATCTCTTCCCTGTTGCTGCCTGCAAAAACCATACCGATCGGTTCTGTACCGCCATTCTGATAGACCGGCACATAATAGCCATAATAAGTGGTTCCGTCCATGGAGACATTGTCACTGAAATATTCCCCGCCTTCCTTTAACACTTTCTCCACTACCTTATCCCCTGCCGGACTCCCCAGAATCCGTTCTCCGTTCTGATCCACTGCTGATGTCATGATTCTGCGGGAACCATAGAAAAAGGTAACATCCATTCCAGATTCTGCCTTAATCGTGTCCACCAGCTTTTCCGACTGTGATATATTATAGCTTCCTTTCCAGATGGCTCCGTTCTCTGCCTCAATATACTCACCGGAATTCTGATCGTAAGCCGCCAATGTAGCAACCGCTGTTCCCTTCAGAGACTTTTCCACCTGCTCTATGATCGAATTTTTGACAAAAGTGGCCGCTGCAAAAATGACAATCGCTCCCAACAGACAAACCGGAACCAGGGAACATAGAAAAATTTTCTTTCGAATCGTAAGCTTCATATTTTTTCCTCCGTAAAACTGTCTATGCTACTCAAGGACCTCCACATTCCTGTAATACCAGTTAATATTGCCCGTAATCGTCGCATCATCCAGTGTAGTGCCCTCTGTTCCCACCTGTTCACCGGCATTTGTCATTAGCACTCCGTCAAAAACATTATTTTTACCACTTAAGATATCCGCCGAAGCCGCATCCAGTTTTTCCTGTGTTCCCTCAGCACAGAAAGATGCCAGCCTTGTCACCTGTACCAGCCCTTCTTCCATACCACCGTAATAGTTACTGCCATCCCAGCTTCCATCCAGAACGCTCTGTACAGCTGCCGTATAATAGGCACTCCAGTTCCAGATTACACTGCACAGACAGGAATCCGGCGTCTCTTTGCTCATATCAGAGTTATACCCGATTCCATATACGCCATATTCCTGTGCCAATGTCTGTGGAAACGGGGTATCACAGTGCTGTGTCATCACATCACATCCCATATCCAGAAGCTCTCTGGAGGCAGCCTCTTCTGCTGCCGGATCATACCAGCTGTTCGTTACCTTGACATAGATTCTGGCATCCGGATTGACTGACTCCACACCAATTGCAAACGCATCGACGCCTCCCGTCACTTCGGAATTGGAAGAATCCTGTGCTGCCACATAGCCGATCTTGTTACTTTTTGTATTCATTCCCGCTACGATGCCGCTTAAATACCTTGCCTGATAAATACGTCCAAAATAATTGTTAAAATTACTGCCGTTAGACATATAACCTGTGCCATGTGAGAAATAAATATCCGGATACTCTTCTGCCATCTCTGCCGTAACTTCCATATAGCCCCAGCTCGTCGTAAAGATAATTTTGCAGCCATCGTCAATGCACTCCTGTATCGCCTTGCGGCTGGCCTCTTTATCCGAATCATCCACGACCTTCCGTACTACCTGTTCCCTGGAAAGTCCCAGATTGTCCACCATGCCCTGTATTCCCAGATCATGCGTATAGGAATAACCGCTGCCCTCTGCCGGATCCGAAAGATATAATACACCGACCTTCAGGTCAGCCTTGTCCATTCCGCTTTTTTCATTCTGACTCCCTGTCTGCGCACTTACACCGGTCTTTTTTTCCGAAACACGTTCCTTGGTTTCATACCCCTGATTGGTCGCATAATCATCCGGTGCATTGCTTTTGCTTCCACAGCCGATCAGAAACCCTGTCATAAACAGCGCAGCAAACGCCCTGACTGCCTTTCCTTTCATAATCATCCTCCCATTCTTCTGATTGCTTAACTTCCGTTACGATACTGTGCAGTTCCAGAATCCACTTATCCCTTTTGTTCTTCATGGCACAAGACATTTGCCCTCTTTCCATGGGAAACAGAGAGGTCTGCCGTCCTCCCCGCCGGTTATTCAGTTGTAAGCAAGGAGTAATTCAGGCGAACTGCCTGATGAAGCACTGTATTCCAGGGCTGACACAAACTGCCCGAAATGCAATGGAAGATTGTGTGAACCTTTGATTTGCTTCCTTTATTGCCTGTAGACATTTTAACATGAAATTGTGATGAAATCAATCGGTTCTTCGTGTGTTGGCTTGTGATTAACTTATGATAATGTCACTGATATTTACATCTTCTTCCATCAAATATGTAGCAAATGAATGCCGGAACATATGTGGTGTAATATTTATTTCTGCCTGTATTTCGTCTGCATATTTATGTATCATGCTTCTGGCTGATTGCTCCGACAATGGATTTCCATATCGATTGACAAAAAAATAACCTTGCTTCTTTATCTCATCTTCAAAACACTTTTTGTAAATATTCAATATGGACAGCACATCATTATTTCCTATTTGCAGATACCTTTCTTTTCCTCCTTTCCCTTGGATACATAACACACCATTTTTCAAGTCAACAAATTTACTTTGTAAATGACACAATTCCGAAATACGAAGCCCTGTTGAAAAAAGTGTTTCTACTATTGCAATATCTCTTAAAATGATTTTTTTTACGCCACTCCGAATATTCTTTAATACTTCTTTCCTTATAAAGATGATTCAGCAACTGCTCTATAATATCTCTTGAGATAATTTTAGGTAAAACGGCTTCTTCTTTAAACTTTGTTTTTACCTTGTGAAATGGATTTATCTCTATTATCTCTTCTTCCTCCAAATAATGAAATAGTGCTTTTACACTGGCAATTTTTCTCTTAACCGTTTTTTGCTTATACATACGATGAAGATATACTAGATATGAATTCAATTTTTCTTTATCTGGATTATTTTCATTTTCTCCAATCAATGCAATAAACTGTTCCAAATCCGCTCTATATGCCTTTATTGTCTTATCATCAAGCTCCTTTTGGAATTTACAATAGTGCAAATATTTCTTAATTTCTTCTTTTAAAAACATTACGACAACCTCCCTATTTTATAGATAAGACATATAGTAATATTTAGCATATATATCTGCAATCATACATTATTTCCTTTGCATCAAACTGCTTCCTGAAGCCGCTCGTAGAAATCTTCCCCAATGGGAATGACAATCATCTCTCTGGTTTCCAAATCCACGTTTGTGCCTGTCAGTATAGATACCAAAATACTTATGCAGGTAGATCCGTACCACGGGACAACCATGTCCAGTATAAACGCCAGCAGACGATTTCTACTCTCTTTGTCTTTTACTTCCTTAATCGTTATCTCCGCTAAAAACTTCACTACTGCCGTATCTGCCATCTTCCTGACTCCTTTCAAAGCAAAAGAGCCGCCCGATACAGCTTTTACACTGTATCGGATGGCTCTTATCTCCATTCATTCTGTTGCAGGCTTACCTCCCTACAAATATTCCTCAAAATACTGTAACGTGGAATACTTTAATAAAGTTCCGTTAATTGGATCCTGCGGATTTTCTTTCGCCTGCTTATACTTTTTTTAAACCGCTTTTCTTTTGCCATTTTCTTCTCAGTGAGCTTTCCTTTTGTTTTACTTGGTCACGCTCTATGACCAAATCTTCTATCGAACTTTCTTTACCCTCACGTTCTATGAGCTACTCTTCTAAGAAGAATATACCATATCTATATGCAGTTGGTCAAGAATTTATGCCCTTTTGAAAATTGGCTGTTTTGGATTGTATCTTATCCTTTCTATCTGAACTATCCTCCCTCACCGCAGCCCTCTCAACACCTCAAAGGTGCTCTCAATATTCAGTCTGCCAAACCCCCACTCTCTGTTCGGATAATTCAGGCTGTCTTCCCTTTGAGCTCCACGTATCAGGTAGTTGCGCACGTCCCTGCCGAAAATATATTCATCGTTTCGTTCCACGACAGCCCACTGCATAAGCTGTGCCGCCGCTCCCGCAGTGATTGCTGCTGCTATGGAGGAACCGCTCATGCGCCCGTTTACGGTGGGTACATTGACTCCCGGTGCAGCAAGGTCGGGACGGATCTTTCCGTTTCTTCCAAACCCTCTCCCAGATTCCGGCCAGAAGCTGTGGTTTTCGTCATTGTAGGTCGTTACGGTAATGATCTCATCCGCGTATCCTGGAACCGTCAGTGTCACATACGGTGTGGAACGTAAAAAATAAGTTCCCGCCGGCAGAAAGTTCTGTATCGGAAGCCAGATGTGAAACAGATCCTCCGTACATTCCCCGATGCCGTACAGCCGTATTGTCCAAAGCCCGGCAGTCGGTCTGTCAAAACGAATCAGAATCCGTTCATCCCCGGAGCCTTCCTCCACCACACTATACACCACATTTACGTTTGTTTTTTCATACAAAAAGCTATGCCCGAAATTCTGCCCAAGAATACCGATGTTTTCTGGATAACGTTCCCCGCTCGGAGAAAGAATGGAAACTGTATAGAGCTGCGGTACGGTTCCCCATACTTCTGCCACAAACCCGGTCACCCCTTCCGCAACCCGGATTTCCACATCCGTATAGGGTTCTCCCCGTTCTATGTAGCTTCTCCCCTCATAGTGTCTTCCGCTGTTGCCTTCATTGCCTCCGCACACAACAATCGCCCGGCTCCGCCGCTCTAACATTCGTCTCATATAGCGTGACAGAATCGTAGTCCCCGTATGAGACCCCATATTGGTGCCAAGTCCAAAACAGATTACAAGCGGTCTGCGCAGGCTGATTGCAAAATCATTCAAATACTTTAATGCCAGTATGATATCACTTTCCGAATAGGCCGGCACATCCTCCGGTATCATTAAAAAATTTCGCAGATATGTTTTTGCCTCCCTGAGCTTTACCACCACAATTTCCGCATCCGGTGCTGCCCCCAAAAATCCTTTTACAGTTCCGTCCGAATCTTCCGACACACTGCCTGCCGCCACACTTGCCAGTGCCGTTCCGTGACCGTTCCGGTCTGTAACAGGCACCAAGGCTGCCGGAGTGTCACCGGCAAGCGCGGCATTGATCTGTGTTCTTGTATATTCTGTTCCGAAAATCTGTCCTGCCGGAGGCTCTCCTTCCTGAATGGTCTGATCCCAGATGGCGCGTATTCTGGTCGTCCCATCCGAATACCGGAAAGCGGCATTTTCATACCGGATTCCCGTATCCAGAAATCCCATCACTACCCCTCTGCCGGTCAAAGAAAGCGGTGGATTTTGCGTCTGTAAAATGCCCGTATCCGACAGCGCCACCGTATCATAACTCATGTTCCACACAGGCTCTGCCATCAGTCCATAGCACTGTGGCAGAAAATATAAAGTACTCGTCATCCGCTCCCCTGCAACCTTGCTTGACACATACGAAATATAAATTCCCTGTCCCGCCGGAATCGTGCACATATCAACTTCTTTTCCCGAAAGCAGCTCCTCTGTAACCATAAAATCCGTCATAATTTCCACATAATCTTCTGAAAGCGCTCTTTCCTTACAAGTCATAACTTCACCTGTATTCTGTTTTCACATCTTATTGATAACATATGCAAAGGCGCCTCTATGCACACACATAAAGACGCCTTTTACAGATTCTTTTTTATGATTCGGATGTCGACGGAAGGGACGAATAGTCCTCCAGGCAAGCGGTATTGCTTCGTATATCGATAATCGGTCCGCCGGTTCCTTCAATGTATTCTCTTGTGATCGTCACTCTGCCGATATTATCATCCTTCGGAATCTCATACATGATATCCAGCATAAATTCCTCAATGATTGCCCGCAGCGCACGTGCTCCGGTCTCCTTTTCCATTGCCTTTTCCGCAATAGCTTCCAGGGCACCGTCATCAAATTCTAGCTTCACCTCATCCAATTCCAGAAGCTTCTGGTACTGCTTCAGGATAGCATTCTTCGGCTCCTTCAATATTTTGACCATCATTTCCTTTGTCAGTCCATCCAGTGTATAGATGATCGGAAGACGACCGATAAATTCCGGTATCATACCGAATTTGCGGATATCCTCCACCGTGACCTTGTTTAAAATAGTCTTGTCCTTATCGTATTTATCTTTCAGATCCGCATTGAAGCCGATCGCACTCTGCTTATTCAGCCTCTGCTTGATGATCTCCTCCAGATCCGGAAAGGCTCCGCCGCAGATAAACAGAATATTTCTCGTATTGATTGTCGTAAGCGGCACCATGGCATTCTTGCTGTTTGCGCCTACCGGCACTTCAATTTCGGCACCCTCTAACAGCTTTAACATCCCCTGCTGTACAGACTCTCCACTGACATCTCTGGAAGTTGTATTCTTTTTCTTGGCAAGCTTATCAATTTCATCAATAAAGATAATGCCCCGCTCCGCTCTCTCCACGTCATTGTCTGCCGCCGCAAGCAGTTTGGATACTACGCTTTCAATATCATCTCCGATATAGCCCGCCTCCGTCAGTGATGTAGCATCCGCAATTGCAAGCGGCACATCCAGAAGTTTGGCAAGCGTCTTAACCAGATAGGTCTTACCACAGCCTGTCGGTCCGATCATCAGCATATTGGACTTTTCGATTTCAATTTCATCCATCGTATCGGTCGCAACTCTCTTATAGTGATTGTACACCGCAACAGAAATGACCTTCTTGGCATGCTCCTGTCCTACCACATAATCATCAAGCTTTGCCTTGATCTTATGCGGTGCCGGAATATCCTTGATATTTAATACCGGTTTATTTTTACTTTTTTCCTTTTTCTTTTTAATCTTCTGCTTGTTCGGAATGCCTCCATCCCCCTGCAGATCCGCCAGATTTACAAAGCTGATACTGGGAAAGCCTTTGCCCTTTCCACCCGCAAACGGATCGGTATTATTTAACATGCCCTGATAATCAAACTGGCTGACCGTATCCATCGTCTTGTGCATACACTCATTGCATACACAGATATTATTCGGCAGATGGAACATTTTGCCCGCTTTGCTCTCCGGTCTGCGGCAGATAAAGCACACATCCTCGTATTCATCCTTCTTCTCATTGTCTGAATCACTGTTTTCTAAAGCACTTTCCTCTATGGTACTGCCCTCTGCTTTACTGTCATCGTCCCTTTCCATGTTCTCATCCTGCCAGTCGTCTTCGACCTCCAGATATGTTTTGTCTCTATCATCAAAATTGCTCATAAAAATGTTTCCTCTCCTTAGAATCTTTTCTCATTATAAGCGATTCTTTGGCGGTATACAAGTGAACTTTTTCTAAAGATATGTCGAAACAAAGGAATATTGTTTAGCGTAAAAAGCCAGCCCAATCAAAACCTGACCGGGCTGACAAAATCCAAATATACAGTTTCTACTGTGCTTCCTCTCTCTGCTGTGCTCCAAGCATAATCTGCACAGTCTTTTCTGCCCAACCGTCCGGACTGCCTTCCATCACAGTCAAATCCACCGTAGTTCCCGCCGCATAATAACCAAGGATTTTCTGCAGTTCTTCCATTGTAGAAATGGAGGAACCGTCAAATTTTGTAATGATATTTCCTTTGACAAGTCCTGCCTTTTCTGCCGCGGATCCCTGATAGACCTGTGCAATCATGACCCCTTTCGGCATACCGTAAACATTTACTGCATCATCCGTTACATTGACACCGGAAATTCCAAGGAATCCTTTCTCCTCATCCTCTACCTTCACACGGGTTGTCTTTGTCATCAAATCCTCAATAATCGGTCTTGCCGAAGAAATTGGAATGGCATATCCCATGCCTTCTACAACCGTACCGCCGATCTTATTGGAGTTAATACCGATGACCTGACCGGACATATTAAGCAGTGCACCGCCGGAATTCCCCGGATTAATAGCGGCATCCGTCTGGATAAAGGTTCCGGCCACCCCTTCTACATCCACTTCACGGTTCACCGCACTGACAACTCCGGTTGTCACGGACTGTCCATAGCCTAACGCATTTCCGATTGCGATTACACCCTCACCAACCTGCAGACTGTCGGAATCCCCCAGCTTTGCTATAGAAATATTGCTTAAAGTAGAAGACTTGATGTCCTTGAGCTGTACCGCAATGACTGCCAGATCCTTCGGTGAATCCGTTCCCTTTACCTGTGCACTGACTTCTTCACTGTCGATAAACTGCACCTTGAGTTCATCTGCATCTGCAATCACATGATTGTTCGTCACGATCAAAAGTTCCATATCCGATTTTCCGACAATGATGCCGGAACCGCTTGCCTGCTGCTCACTCTGCAGCGTCTGTCCAAAGAAATCTCTCTGTGTCTGTACATACGTATTGGTAATGGATACTACCGAAGGCATGACCTGTTTCACAACCCCTGACACATCTAATACCTGAGGACCTGCACTGACTGTCTGCGCATTGGCTACATCCTTTCCATTTACTGCGATTTCTGCTTTTGCACTGTCTGAACCTGCCATAACAATTTTTCCGTTATCCTCTGCCTCAGACTTTTCCGTCTGTTGCACCAAGCCGTTCTCTGCAAATCCTTTTACCGCATAAAAGCTGGCACCTGCACTGACTCCAAAGAACGCACCCAATGCAATCACCGCGACCGCTTTCTTAAAAAATCCGCTCTTTTTTCCATGTCCCGGTTTTCTTCCCGGCTGCGGACTCTCCGGCATCTGGTAGGACTGATAACCGCTGTAAACTCCTGATTGATTCTGTTCGTACATGTATAAGACCTCTTTTCTCAGAAAAACTATGGTTTCTTTCTTATCTGTGATACAGTATATCCGCTATTTGTGTTCAAATTGTGATAAAAGTATAAGAAAATTGTGAAGCCCTACATCCGTTTCCAGTAATTCCTGTTCATGCTGCATTTTACAACAAGCTTTCTCGGCAGTCTTTGATAGCTTTTACCGAGCCGGTAACCAATAAACTTAAATCCGCTCTTTACGATCAGCGCCGGTATCTGTCCTGCTGCTCCGTGTTCCTGTAAATACCGTATATTCTGCTTCACCATGCGTATCCCTTCCGATTCGGACAAAACATTTTCAAAGATTTCCGGATGATCCGCCTGTGAAACACCCAGATCAAAGTTCCTGCGAAACTGTTCCATATTCGTATAGTTATGAGAATGTATGACCTCTGCTTTCGGCACATAGGCAATACGGTAACCTGCCTGTACTGCCCCCGCCGCATAAATCATATCTTCATTAAAGATCGTATGCCGGATAAAGCCTCCCTGTTTCTTAAAAATTTCCTTATCATATGCCGCGCATACATTAGAGCAAAAATAGGTCTTGATTCCCAGCCTTTCCAGATCCGCCTTTGATTTGATACATGGCTTCTCCGGATAATTGAATCCCCTTGTAAACCGTTCCAGAATATGACAATCCTCAGCCGGAAGCTGCCTTCCGTAAGCCACTGCCACATCCTTTTGTGAAAGCCCCTTCAAAAGCTCCTCAATCATCCTCTCATTCTGCGGCATGGCATCCTGCGTCAGACACACAAATACCTCCGCATCAGAACGCTTGGCTCCCTCATTCCTTGTCCTGCCATGATCAAACTCAAAGCTGGACAGATGATAGACCTCCACATTCCGGTACTTTTCCGCAAAATCCGTTCCATAAACGAGTCTGTCGAAATATTTTTCTTCCGTATTCATCACAATAATACGAGATACCGGTACTGTCTGCCTGGACAGCATTTTTAATAATGTGAAAAACTGCTTTCCCGGTTTATAGGTTGGGATGATCACATCCACTGTTTTGTTCTTTGCTCTCACCTTAAGTCCACTCTCCTGTTTCCACTGCCATGTATGACAGTGTCATGTATGACAGTGTCATATATGACACTGTATTCCATATAAAAGGGGCCTCTGCTTCGGGCCCCTTTGCTCTTTTCTTATTCACCGGTCGGTGCATCGTCATTCGGTGCTGTGCCGACGTAGGCTTTTGTATCATTCTCAACCTTTTTACTGCATTCCTTTACAGTATCCGATGTGGTATATTCCTCATCAAACAGGAATTCATGAAGTTTTACAACGTTCTTCTCCAAAGACATCGGTACGACACAGCTTCCCTTGCTGCCGATATTTCCGGTTGCTCTGGAATCTTCAAACGGGAATCCGTCGGACTTCGTTACATTGTATTTGCCAAGATCCTTGAGTACATCCGCAATTTCACCCACTGTCAGGTTCGTTGCCACATTCGGGAATACACTGTTTAAAATCTTGTTTAACGTTGCAGGATCTGCCTTCTTTGCCTTTTCTGCCATCGCCATCAGCACCTTACGCTGACGTTCCGCACGGGCAAAGTCATTGCCGACATATCGGATACGGCAGTATGCCGTTGCCTGCAGTCCATTTAACGTCTGAAGACCTGCATGTGTAACCGGTATATAATCCACTCCCTCTTTTGCGGTAAAGTTTTTACCGTCAGTCGTCGTACCGACCATGCTGATCTGATAGCTGTTCAAATGGGCAATTTCTGTCTCTGTTACATCGATTTCCACACCGCCAAGGGCATCAATTGTATCCGTCACACCCTTAAAGCCTACGGTTACATAACTGGTAATATCCAGATCCAGATTCTTATTGAGCATGTTCATTGCCTGCTCCGGACCACCCTTTGCATACGCGGAGTTACACTTATTATAAGTGTCGTTGCCCAAATTCATATAAGTATCACGGAATACGCTGACCAGTTTTACCTCTCCGGTATCTTCATTAATGGAAGCGATCATGATCGTATCGGTACGGTTTCCCTTACCGAGGGTATTCTCTCTGGAATCCACACCAAACAATGCAATATTCCGGTAGCCTTTCATGGCTTCATTCTGTTCCACCGTATCATTGATCACAATGTCCTCTTCTTTGATATCAAAACGGGTTGTCTTTGTACCCTTCATAACCAGATACAATACAGCCAGCATAATGACCAATACCACAATCTCAATAATAAACAGCATGGTACGCTTTCTCTTCTTTTTAGCTCTCGCTCTGGCAGAATTTCCTTTTCCTTTCGGCTGGGGTCTTCTGCCGGAAGCTGACTGACTGGTTCGCCTGGTTCTTCCATATTCCTGTTCCATTTCATAATAACCGGCATTTCTGCGCTGTCCGGACGGTCTTCCTGCCTGATTTCCTGCTGTCCCATTACCTCTTGAAGCGCTGCTGCTTCTTGGTGCCGCCGCACCTCTGCGCTGGGGATTTCCCTGCGGTCTTCCTGCACCGCTTCGTGACTGTGGGGTACTGCCTCTTCTCTTATCCATCTTCCTATCTATCTCTCCTTACTCTCTTATCCCATGCCAATGGAATTGTCCCATCGGGCTGTATTGTATTAATAAGCATTTTTATTGATAAAGCCTTTGAAAATGGTCAAAAACATTATTTTCAGATCAAAACCAAAGGTCCAGTTTTCAATATAATAAAGATCGTATTCCACTCTTTTTTTAATCGAAGTATCCCCACGGTATCCGTTGATCTGCGCCCATCCGGTCAATCCCGGTCGCACCTGATGCTTGACCATATAACGGGGGATTTCTTCCTTAAACCGCTCGACGAAAAGAGGTCTCTCCGGTCTTGGACCTACCAGACTCATGTCCCCCTTTAATATATTAAACAGCTGCGGGAACTCGTCAATACTTGTCCTGCGCAGTATTTTTCCGATTCTCGTCACACGCGGATCATCCCGCACAGTCCATGCCTGTTTTTCCTCAGATTCCTTCTGAAGCTCCATGGTACGAAACTTGTACATGGAAAAGGTTCTGTTGTGCAGTCCTACCCTCTCCTGCTTAAAAATCACAGGTCCCGGACTGGTAAACTTGATCAGTATTGCTACGATCAGCATAACCGGCGATACCACCACGAGTCCGCAGAGCGAACCAAACACATCCATACACCGTTTTGCCAACCAGTTTAGCGTATTGGTCAGCGGAACATACCGGATATTAATGACCGGAAGTCCCATCAGATCTTCGGTATATGGTCTGCTTGGAATCAGGCTGTTATAGTCGGGAATAAACTTCGTATGCACACCCGACTTCTCACACAGATCCACAATTTCCTCCAGTCTGCCGTAATCCTGTAACGACAGGGTAATCGCAATCTCATCCAGCTTGTTCTCCGGCAGGATATAGAGCAGATTGTCAATCCTTCCTAACACTTTCACACCTTTATACTGAGTCCCTCTTGGCACCCTGTCATCCAGAATCCCCCGCACCACATAGCCCCATTGGGGATTTTGATTGATCCGGTTGATATATTCCTCTGCCGCTCTGGAATAGCCGACTAAAAGAATATACTTGACGTTATAACCCTTCGCCCGAAAAAAGTGCAGTGCATTTCGAATAAGCTGCCTTACGATCGTGGTCATTACCACATTGACCACGCTGAACATAAAAATCAGGGATCTGGAAAAATTCGGCTGATTAATCAGATACAGCACACTTAAAAAGATGACCGTCCCGACCACATTGGATTTGATAATTCCAAAAAACTCGTACTTACGTCTGGTTGCACGCTTCGGCGTATACATTTCAAAAATATAATACAGAATAACGTATCCCGGCACAATAAAATAAAGGGCACTAAAATAAACATTCATTCCTAGAACCCCTACGCCAGCCTTTTTCTCTGCAAATATACTTTCAAATTTCAAATACCAGGACAACATGTAAGCACATGCCGTAACGACCGCATCCACTAAAAGATGAATACGGTTAAACACTTTCTGGTTATCTTTTATCATTGTAATTCACCTGATTTTCATATGACATATGCTGTTTCGGCATATATACACAAAATATTGTACCTTATTTGAAGTAAAAGTACAACTTAAAGTTTGTTTCTTCATAAAAACTTCAGAAACCACTCTCTATTCCGTCAGGCGGTTGATCACATTTTTCCAGAGCAGCCACTGGATTTTCGCATAATGCTTCGTATTTTTCCACTGAAATTTTATCTTATGCGCACGTCCCTTTTGTGAAAAACAAAGTGCAATCCCCTCTGCCAGCCCTTTCCGGTAAGACGCTCCCAGATGCTTTTTCAGGAAGAAAATATATTTCACCGCATGACCGCATAATAAAAACGGCAGGTTTAAAACAAGCTGCAGAAACGGCATATTCTTATATGCCAGATAAACACTGTTTCTGGCAGAAAGCCTGACCTTGAACGGATTGTGCGCAGACCCCGTCGTCGCACTTCCGGCATGCAGTACCATGGCAGACGGCTCATATAGATTTCGGAAACCATGAATCAGCGCACGATAGCCGACATCAATATCCTCCAGATAAGCAAAGTGGTTTTCATCAAAGCCGCCAAGTTTACAGAGCATCTCCCTCCGGTAAATGGCGGCTCCGCCGCAGGCAGCAAAGATCTCATTTTTTTTATTATAACGATCCTTCGGTCTGCCCTTTCCTCTGGCAAATGCCCAGCCAAGCGCACAGTAAAGGTCTCCGGCATCATCCAGTACTTCCGGCTCCCTTAACGAAAGCATTCGTGCGCTCACCGAAAAGAGCCGCTCATCGGATTCGATTGCTCCGGTCAGCCGCTCCACAAAACCCGCAAGCACCTCCGTATCGTTATTTAACAACAGAATATAAGGCGTTTGGGCCTCCCGGATTCCGATATTGACCGCACCGCAAAATCCGGTATTGTGATCCAGCCTGATCTGCCTGAGGTTCTCACATTCTACCGTTTTTTTCAGCTCATCCACCACGTTTTCACTGCCGTCCGTGGAGCCGTTATCAATCACCAGAATATCAAAGAAACACTGCTGTTTCAAAAGCGATAAAATACATGCTTCCAGATACCGTATTCCATTATAGTTTGGAATCACTACCGTTGTTTTTTTCATAAGCTATATTCTTTTCCCGGATCATACAGCAACCGATAACCGGCTTCCCGCAGCCGTTCTCCAAGCCGCAGACTGACCGCCTTTAACTGCTCCTGCGTACAACCCATTCCCTGCAGATCCCGGATAAACAGATTCTGCCTGTCCGGTTCCAACTGTGTCTGCAGAAAACCAAGCTGCCTTTCACTTAAGTGCTTTCCGGTTTCCTGATAAAATACCTCCATAAGAATGGGGACAGCTTCCTCCCGTATCCGAAGGAAACGTATGTCCAGTGCATCGACATTCTGCATCAGCACGGCTCGATGCATATAACCGGAAAAACGCTTTGGCATCCCTTCGTAACAGATTCTTCCTGACGCATCATAGGCGCCCCCTGCCACTCTTCCTTTCCGCAGCAGACGTCCTCCGACTGCACCGAGATCGTTTCTCTGGTCAAGAGGACCGGACAGATAGCTCACCCGGTAAAAGCCCAGATGCTTTTCATGCCGCATCCGTACCTGATAGCCAAGCTCCCTGCAATAGTCATTGACAGCCTTTCTGCCCGCTTCGTAGGCATACATCTTGCTGTCCGGATTCTCTGCCGTGGACTGCACATGACAACGCCAGTGGTAGAGCACCTTCGGCACATGTATAACCGCCCGCTGCATGGCTTCTGCCTTTTTCCTCCCGGCATTTGCAGAAAGCGCCATTCTGCCTTCCATTTCTTCGTTCATCTTTACTCTCCGAAGCACCTGCAAAATCATATCGTAATCCTGTGCTCCGTCATAAAGAGAGCGGAAACCAACCTGTTTCAGATACTCTGCACGTACTACCAGAAAATGACAGATATAATTATTGGATAAAAACAAGTCATAGTTAAAATCCGTCTTGTAGTGCGGATCGTAAAATCGTTTCCCGCCGCCGTCCATCTTATCCTCATCCGAGTACAGCATGACCGGCACATTTCCCCTGTCATTCTCTGCATAAAGGGCTTTTGCCATCTCATACAGGGCATCTTCAGTCAGTACATCATCATGATCCAAAAGACCGACATAGTCCCCGGTCACTTCCCGTAATCCCGCATTGGAATTACCGGAGATTCCCTCATTTTTTCCCAGTCTGATATAACGGATCCGTACATCCTCATACTGTTTTACGACCTGCTCCACGCGGTCGGAAGCCGACGCATCTGCAAGAATCAGCTCAAACCGCTTCCAGGTCTGCAAAAGCACACTTTCGATCAGCGCCCGCAGGTAGTCCTCCTTTGTCTCAAAGGCAGGAACGAGAATGCTGAAAGTCACCGGAAGTTCCTGTTGAAGCTCCTCTGCCACCCGCTCCTGTTTCTCCCGCTCTGCCTCTGTAAGCCCGCTGTAGCTGTATTCTTCCTTCCTCTTCTCCTGCAACCGCTCAAGGGCTGCATAGAAACCGTCCGCGACACCATTCTTACGGATATATTTAACTGTCCGGCGTATATTTGCCGCATTGAATATCCTGCTTATTTTTCCCAATTTTCCACACCGTGCTCTTTTAGAAATTCACTTCCCCATCACGGGATATTAATGACACTCCTGTCACATCCTTTACTTCAGAAACAGCCTTTATGAGAGCGCTCTGGTCTTTTACCTTCAACTCTACAATAAAATCGGTCTTTCCTCCGGAAGTATTTCTGGATTTTACACTATAATGCTTTGTCACACGACCGATCGTCTGAAGCACTTCCTCTTCACAGGAAAGGCTGGCTGCATTGACCACCAGCAGCATGGATGCCATTCCAATCGGTGTCAGCTCAAGCGCAAACAGTCCGATGGTCAGAATCAGCCCTGCGATCACTGCAATTTCAAACATTCCGGCACCACAGATAATACCGGTACTGATCGCCCAGAACAGGAAAACCAGATCCTTCGGGTCTTTGACCGCCGTACGGAAACGGATAATGGACAGTGCACCGACCATACCGAGAGAAATCACGAGATTGGACTGCATCGCAAGAATGATGCTCGCCGTGATGACTGCAATCAGCGCCAGTGAAATATTAAAGCTCTTATTATAAAAGGTCTTTTTTGTTGAAATATAATAGATCAGGAAAATGTAGCATGCGAGCAGTGTTGTGACCGCAAGTACCGTAACAATCTGTGCTATAGAAATATTATTGCCCGAAAATCCTTCGAGCACGGATTTTTTAATCATATCTTTGAATGTCATAAATAACCTTACTCCTTCTCATTGTGCCTTCTGCATAAATAGTATTTTGAAAAATTTGTCTGCTTCAAGCGCCCCAGTTCCAGCTGCTTCTTGATATAAGATGGGAGGAACTCATCGTACTTTACCTCCAGCACATGCTGCCCTGCCGGCAGAATCGGATACTGCCTCATATCCTTCTCAAAAAAGCGTTCAAACTGAACCGAGGATGTAATATTTTGGTCAAATGTAATGCGGACATTGCCCTGACTGCATACATAGGGTACACGCTCATAAGTCACAATAACCTTCGGGCGTAAAAGTCTGGTCCGTGCAAGCACCGCAAACTGCTGCAGGAGCGGCGGGTATTGTGCAAGCCTGTCCGCCTCCACGGAAAGGGTTTCTCCGGCTAACAGAATACCTGCCTGTTCTCTTGTCAGCTTTGCGGTTTCCTTATGTGTCATCCCGTTTTTCTTGCTCTTCTTTTCCAGTGTGATCCGCGCATCACTTGCCTCATAGATACGGATTCGAAACTTGGCTCTCGGATCCTCGCCGGCTTCATTCTGATAATAACATGTATTATAATAATCATCAAAATAAACACTTCGAATCTGATAGCTTCCCCGCTCTGCCACATGGGCATCCCGTGAAACCAGTCCATCCAGTCTGTTTCCGAGCACTGCCAGTTCTCCGGCACTTACCAGATATTTGTACTCGTGCCGGTATTTCAATGCTTCTTCCATTTACTTTTTCTCCAAAAAAATTTTCCTTGTCACAAAATTATAGACCATAACGATTCCGGTGGCAATAATTTTTCCCGCCATTTCCGCGGTTCCGCTGCCTATCACTTCCTGCAGAGCCGGAAGGTTATGATAAATTCCATCCACACAGCCGTAGATGATGATTTCATTCAGTCCAAGTCCAATCACACTCAGCACGGTAAACGCAATAAATTCCACACGCTTGTCCAGATCCTCTTTACGTTCAAATACAAATTTCATGCTGAGGATATAATTGGCTATCAGTGAAATGGTAAAACCAAAGAAGGTTGCCGACATATAATGAATACCAACAACATAGTTCAAAAAGGAGAATACCGCAAAGTCTATAATCGTGCTGATAATACCTACCACTCCGAATTTCAATATCTGATCGATCAGTTTTTTCATAGATAAATTTTCCTTGTATTGATTTCTTTTCCGGATTTTTACAACATAAGACTACAGGCTTACCGCCTGTAGTCTGTTTGTTTCTTCTTATTTATTTTTTACACGCAATTCTCGGGAAAAACGCTTGCTCGTTCCCAAAAGGCCTTACGCATCCAGCTTCGCTTTCAATGCCTCTGTCAGCGCTTCGACCTTCGCCTTTGCATCCTCCAGATCCTTTCCTTTGACTCCCATATAGAACTTGATCTTCGGCTCCGTGCCGGACGGACGTGCACAGCACCAGGAATCGTTTGTCAGATCAAAGTAAAGTACATTGGACTTCGGAAGACCTGTTTTTCCTTCTGCTCCGGTCTCATAATTTACAACCTTATCTGCATCATAATCACGGAATTCACGTACCTTGAGTTCTCCGAATTCCTTCGGCGGGTTTGCACGAAGTTTATCCATCATGGCTGCGATCTGCTTGGATCCTTCGATTCCCTTTAACGTAATCGTATACATATCTTCCTTGAAATAACCGTATTTCTCGTAAATCTTAAGCATCTGGTCCCATACGGTAATGCCCTGTTTCTTGCACCATGCAGCTACCTCGCACAGACCCATCACGGCTACGATTGCATCCTTATCTCTTGCATGAGTTCCTGCCAGACAGCCATAGCTTTCTTCCAGACCAAATACATAGTGGTTGCTTCCGTTCTGCTCGAACAGCTTGATCTGCTCTCCGATAAACTTAAAGCCGGTCAGCACTTCGATTAACTTCACATTATAATCTGCGGTAATCCGGTCTGCTAAGTTAGTCGTAACGATGGTCTTCACAAGCGCAGGATTCTCCGGCATGGTTCCGGTTGCCGTTCTCTCTCTTAAAATATACTCTGCAATGAGCATACCGGACATATTTCCGGTAAAAGGAACGTACTCCCCGCTCTTCGTATCCAGCGCATAAATACCGAGTCTGTCCGCATCCGGGTCGGTTGCCAGAACGATATCCGCATGCTTCTCCTTTGCCAGCTTCAGTGCCAGGGTAAATGCCTTCGGATCCTCCGGATTCGGGTATTCCAACGTCGTAAACTTCGGATCCGGCATTTCCTGCTCCGGTACCACATAGACATTCTTGAAGCCCAGTTCGGAAAGGATTCTTCTGACCGGAACGTTTCCGGTTCCATTAAACGGGGAATATACGATCTTGATTTCGTCTGCCACTTCCTTGATCACATCCGGGTGTATGATCTGCTTTTTCAGCTCTGCCATGTAAGCATCATCAATCTCTTTTCCAATGATATTATAAAGCCCGGCTTCCATGGCGTCCTCTTTGCTCATGGTCTTTACCGTATGATAATCGGTCACTGCCTTAACTTCTCCGATAATCTCTTTATCCTTCGGAGCCGTTACCTGTGCACCGTCTTCCCAGTATACCTTGTAGCCGTTGTATTCCGGCGGATTGTGGCTGGCTGTGATCACAATACCGGAAATACAGCCTAACTTACGCAGCGCAAAGGAAAGTTCCGGTGTCGGACGGAGTGCATCGAATACATAAGCCTTAATGCCGTTTGCCGCCATACAGCGTGCCGCTTCATCAGCAAACTCCGGAGACATAAAACGGGAATCATATGCAATCGCAATCCCTTTATCCTGTCCGTTCTGCTTGATAATATAATTGGCAAGTCCCTGTGTCGCCTTACGTACAGTATAGACGTTCATACGGTTGGTACCTGCACCGATGACACCTCTTAATCCTCCTGTACCAAATTCCAATTCCTTATAGAAGCGGTCTTCCACTTCCTTTTCATCATTACGGATGGCAAGTAATTCATTCTTGGTCTCCTGGTCAAAATAATCATCCTCCAGCCAGAAGTTAAATTGTTCCTGATAGCTCATATGTTACCTCCATGTCCTTCCTGTGTTGTTTGTGTTTCCTTTATACTCTACGCAAAGGAAGCTGCGGCTTTCTCTGCGGCAGATTCTTTATGCCCTTCCTCTATACCTGTAGTGTAAAATCGCTGTGATCCAGTGAAAAATTAGGATTATAATAAGGATCTCCCGCCTGCAAAGCGGTCTTCCATTTTTCACGGAACCGTGCCGACTCCTCATTATAGCGCTCTGCCTTTTCATCCTTGTCATCCAGACCTCTGGACAGGGATTCAAAATGATACAGCTCGCAATAGGGGTTAAATACATTCAGATAGCCTTTCTCCCGAAGCCTTAAGCAAAAATCCACGTCATTGAGCGCTACGGCAAAACTCTCATCCAGCCCGCCAAGCTGCTCATACAGCTTCTTTTTCACAAGAAGACATGCCCCGGTGACCGCCGTCACATCCTGCGCATAGCAGAGTCTTCCCATATAACCTACATTTTCATAATTGACCTTGTAATGGGTGTGTCCCGCCGTCCGGTGGGCGCCCAGACCGATCACAATACCGGCATGCTGGATGGTCTTGTCCGGATAGTAGAGCTTTGCTCCTACCGCCCCCACATCCGCGCGCTGCCCATACATCAGAAGTTCTTCCATCCAGTTGACGGAAATGACCTGTGTATCATTATTTAAAAGGAGAATATATTCTCCTGTCGCAAAGCTTACACCAAAGTTGTTGATCCGGGAATAATTAAATTCCCCTTCGTAGGTGACAACACGAACCTTCGGATGCCTGTTCAATTCTTCATAATATTCCCGGATTTCCGAAGTAGTACTGTTATTCTCCACCACAATGATCTCATAGTTTTCATAGGTGGATTTATCCAGAATCGAGCTGACACACCGGCTTAAATCCTCGTAGTGATCCTTGTTTGCAATGATGATCGAAATTTTCGGGGTCCCAGTCAGGGCATACTTGATACGAAAGATCGTCTCGAAAGCACGGCTGCTGATGATTTCAAAGTTCTCAAATCCCTGTTTTTTCAAATGATCTGCCACTGCACCTCTTGCCGCCTCAATCGCATAGGTCTTGGCACTGATATCCGATGCCACGCTGCCCGGATGGGATCTCCAGTAATACAACAGCTTCGGCACATGTACAACCTTCTTTGCCGCTGTCGTAAGCCGCAGGATCATATCATGATCCTGACTGCCGTCAAACTGTGAACGGAACAACTCCGTTCCTTCTAAGAGTTCCCTTGCAAATACGCTGAAATGGCAAATGTAATTATTTGCCCGCAGGGTATCAATCGCATAATCCGGCTTGAAATGCAGGGTAATCATCTTATCGATATCACCGTTTTTAAAGGTGGCTTCATCACAGTAGATATAGTCTGCTCCCTGCTTTGCAATGACCTTCCGGTATTCGAACAGCACCGACGGATGCAGAATATCATCATGATCAAACAGACCGATATAATTTCCGGTTGCCATCTTATAGCATTCGTTGGTATTTCCGGAAATTCCTTCATTGCTTTTTAACTTCTGGTACACGATCCGGCTATCCTTTGTACGATACTGCGCACAGATCTCACCCACATAGGCATGCTCTGCATCGGAGCCGTCTGCCAGACACAGTTCCCAGTTTTCATAGGTCTGGTTCACCACCGAATCAATCATCTCTGTCAAAAACTGCTTCGGCGTATTATAAAGCGGCACCAGAATACTGAATTTAACCTCGCCTTCAAATACGGTACTGCGCTGCTTTAGGATCTGCTCCTTCGTCGGAAAGCTCGCCCTTCCGTGCTTTTTCTGCGCCTTTTTCTCGATTGCCTTGCTCTTTAACTTTCGGGCAATGCCTTTCGGGCTGCCATAGCGGACTACCCTGTCCTTCGTACGGATGATCAGGTGCATGAGTGACCGCGCCGGCTTGCTGATCTTCCAGAGTGGATTGTTTTTAATCCGCTTCAGTTTAAAATCCAGATCTGCAATCTCTGTCTCAGCGTCTGCCAGTTTCCCCGCCAACACGCTGTTTTTCTGCTTTTCCTTCTCATAAGCAGCTTTATAATATTCCAATAAATCTTCTTCGTTGTTCATCATAACTCCTTCATATACACGTACATTTTACGTGCCATACGAAAATAGTATAGCATATTTTTCCGGATTATTCCACTACCAGCACAGAATCCGTTTCATGGTAAAGTCTCTGTCTGGAGGTTCTGTCCTTTGCAAGCATAGCGATCCGGTAGCGCCCTGTCTGTATTTTTTCTCCTGCAATCCGGCAGACAAAACCTGCCAGTGCCACATTTTTTTGTTCGGAAAGGACTTTCTCCACATCCTCTCTGTAACGGGTCAGCAGCTCTGCCTCATATACCCTGCCGCTTTGTTCCTCCGTCAACAGCAGACAGCGCCTATACTGGCAGTTATCCATTCCAAGCACATAGGACCAGCCCTCAATCCAGTACACATCCCCACTCTCTTCCATCTCCAGCCTGCGCATTCTTTCGGCGCGCTCGATATTGACTATCAGGCTTTCATTCTGCCATGTATCCGGTATCGCTTCCGGCTTATATTCCTGAAAATCTGTCAGAAAATCCCGGTGCTCGTATTCATACTCAAAATTACAGATATAATCACTGAAATGCCCTGCCAAAAGCGGGCTGTAAAACGGATCCTTCCCCGGAAGTTCCATGTGTCTCGTGTAAAGGGTATGCTTCTCCCTTAAGAGACGCTCCCACTTTTCTTCCGAAAGATTGTCATCCCCACGGCTTAACGACTCATGGTGATAGAGCATCACATCATTGCACTGTATATTATACCAGCCCTTTTCATACAGGCTGAAGCAGAAATCCACGTCATTAAAGGCGACTGCCATCTCTTCACAAAAACCGCCGACTGCCTCATACTTCTCCTTTGCGACAAGGAGACAGGCTGCCGTCACCGCCAACATATCGTGTCTGTTACGGTTCCTTCCATGATAGTAAACCTTCGTATCCGGTGCCTTTAGCAGCTTATGCGCCGGACCGACAGCCAGATTCGTCACACCGGCATGCTGTATCAGATCCGTTCCCGGGTATAAAAGCTTTGCGCCCACAGCTCCGGCATCCTCACGGCTTGCTGCTAAAAACATCCGCATAAGCCAGTCCGGCTGAACCACTTCCATATCATCGTTTAAGAGAAGCAGATACTCTCCTTGGGCCAGAGAAGCTCCAATGTTGCACATCTTCGAAAAATTAAACTCCATCGGTTCATAATGATATCGAAAGGAAAGCTCCTTTGCCATTTCTTCCAACGTTCTTCGATTGTTTTCGCTGCTTCCGTTATCGATTACAATCATGTCTCTTATTTCGAAATCGCTCGTTATTTTTGTCCTGTTTAGTACCGACTCAATACAGATGCGAAGCACCTGCGGATTGTCCTTGGATGGAATAATAACAGAAATGCCTGCTTTCTCTTCCTGCCCGTCCGTTCTCACGTCTGCATTCCGGCATGATTCTTCCGGCAGCCAGGCATCCGCTTCCTCTTTTGTTCGAAAACCATGATATAAAAAAGCATCCATGACATCGATGGGCTTCTGTTCTTCGTTTGATAAAATAGCGCCAGTTCTTTTTATACAGTAAGCTGCTAACTCCCTGCCAAGTTCTGTATAGGAAGCACAGTTCTGCCCATGCTGTTCTTCCTTCCATGCCTGAAATATTTCCTTTCGCACAGCAAACAGACTGCCGATATAAAAGGATGTTTCAAACGTATGCGGCGACCATGCCGGCTTAAACCACGGGGAATGTCTTCTGCCGTCTTCTTCCAGAAAATCCTCGTGTCCATATAAAAATAACAGCCATGGTTTTTTTTGAAATTCCCGGTCAATACAGGAGTCAAAATCACGTTTCCCGCCCTCGGCATGCTTTGCTTCAATCACACAATTTGGAACAGCCGCCTTATCCGGCATTCCACCATCCAAATAAATAACAACCGACTCTTTTGTCTCCACAAGGTGGAATTTTTCTCCCTGCAAATCACGCTTCCAGACTTCCGGTGCAATCACCGGCTCTTCGCCACGCTTGCGTAAAAACTGTGCATACCGCTCACTTTGCCGTTTTACTTCGTTCCTATAATTATTATAACATCTGTTATATATTTTTCTCTGTATATACTCTTTGAACGGATTTCCCATCATCTACCTTCTCCCAAATAACCCCTTCTTAGAAAATCCTCTGACCGCTTCCCCTGCCATTTTCTGTGACAGCGGCACAATTTCCAGACGAACCGACAGCTTATACGCTTTGCCAGCACATTTCAATCGCATGAAATCAATGGTCATATTCGGATCTTCCGTCGCAAAGATTACAACATTATCAGAAATTAATTTTCCATTTAACAAGCATTCTCCCATGGAAATCTGCTTTTCTACCGTATCCGATTCATAAAGCAAAAGCTCTTCCACCGTTACCATACAGTTCTCCATGGCAGGGTCGATGCGAATCGCGCGGACATCTTCTGCAATGTTAATATCGAATGCTATTTTATTCCCGGCTCCATAGACATCCCTTCCCTCATAAGCATCCGGAAGAAAGAAGGATTGCTCCTCCGAAAAACCGCTGCCGGTATCCTCATAAATCTGTACCCGCTTTCTATTCCATTGAGCTGCCTGCCGTTCTGCAATATGTGTTGCCGGAAGCACTGCATAACCGATCTCGTTTCTAAGCTCTGTCATGGAAAGTCTGTTTCCTGTGACATATTTTTGGAATTTGATTTCCTCTTCTGCAAACTTTTCCAGATCCTGTTCGGAATAGCCATACCGATCCTTTAGATAAGAAAGACTTGCTTTTCTTCTCTTTTCAGAGCCGATCAGATAACAATACAGGGCGCGCAGTACCATATCTTTTCCGGTGGATACCCTGTCAAAGGTCCACTCATAATCGATAATCGTCCAACGATCTCCTTCGACCAGAATATTTCCGAAAATCAGATCATAATCCGCCACCGGAATCTCCTCCCGGTAAGATACTGCCTGTGCATACTCCTCCACCAATGCCAGAAATCCGGCTTCATCTGCACAGCCAAGCCTTTCATCGAGAAGTTCTTCTAATGTATGACCGGACAAATATTCCAGAAAAACACCGTCTGCCGCTTTTTCACAGCGGTTGATCCGAAAACGTCCTCCCTCATATTTCTTATTTAACTTTTCTGCCGCCTCCAAAATGCCTTCCACATGCTTTTGGGCGCTTTGATATAAGGGCACCTTTTTTACAAATCTTGCCCCGTCTTGCTTCTCGTAAATATCGGTACGGATTGCAAACTGCTCTGCACGGTCATTGGAGTATTTGGCATATTTAATCTCCAGTTCCCTGCCGATCACCAGCATATAAGAATTGGAATACAACGGGAACTCTTCTTCCCGGATAATCGTATCGAATACATTCTTTTCATCAAATAAAAACAGCCTGTCGCGGTCGAAGTTTCTCCGGTTTGCAGACAGCTCCCCTACCTTGGGCAGATAGGCATCCGAATAAACACTGCTCATGAACTTGTAGTCCGGATACGGATAATAAAAGCTGTATTCTGAAATGCCGGCTGCCGCACAGATTTTTTCCAGACCTTTTCTGGTAAAGGTGCGTACTCCGCCCCCCTCCGGATAATCTTCCAGTCCGGCGAAATACCTGCCCAGATGATCTTCCTTACAGCCTGCCCAATACTTTAATCCAAATTTATTTTCTATGGCAATGACCATTCTGCCATCTGGTTTCAAATGCTTTTTTAAAATCGTCATAAATCTTTCATAAGGCTTATCGGTGCCGATATAGCCCTGTCCATACTCAAATACGCCGATTAAAAAAATGTAATCATAGTCACACGGAAGCTCCGGTTCGATGTCCTGAAAATTTCCGACGTGAATGGTTACATTATCACATTCCTTATGTCGATAAGCATTGATCATACTGCGTTTTTTAGAAAGATCGATGCAGGTCACCTCTCCTGCCTTTTCCGCAAGCGTTCCGGTAATCGCTCCGCAGCCCGAACCGACCTCCAGCACCTTCATTCCCTTTTCCACGGGAATCCATTCCACGATATTTCCGCGAAGCGCAGACAGATGATAGAGGGTAGGCCAGTCAGCCCGCTCCTCTATGATTCTGCCGTATTCGGAAGCCGGATGCTCTTTGACAATGGAAAGCAGCTCGTCCTCTACCTTTCCGTCACAGTACAGATCCTCTCCCGGATAATATTTATAATCAAGTGTAATCTTTCCAATTTTTTCCGTCACACCGCCACTTCCTTTCCTTATCGAATCGTAATTTTCGAATCCATATCATAAAATCCAACCGTATTTTTGTCCGAAATAACCGTTATATTATAGACATCATACAGCCTGTGATACACCTTGAATATATCGCCCTCATAGCCGGTCAGTCCGAGAGAGAGCAGGTATTCGCCGCCCTGCAGACTCATATTCTGATGAAACACAATCTCCTTTTCTTCCCCCGCAGACACACTTTCTAAAAATGCCTTTTCCACCATCGTGTTCGTACCCGTAATCTCCGTTCCCTTAACATCCTTAAAGGAAAAAGCAAAAATCGGTGCCGGAAGCGCTTCGTAAAATTTCACTTTCATATGAATATCAAATTCTGTTCCTTTGAGCACGGCACTGGAACGGACACCCCGTTCATCCGTAATAAAGAATTCGGTAATCTCAGCCTGCTTTGTTCCGTATTCGAGAAGCTCCGGATTCTCACCGGCCGCCTTCTGCTGCAGTTCCTGATCGTCCAGAAGATTCGTCTCATCCTGTTCATTTGTATCCGGCACAACATATTGACCCACGAGTACCTGCTTGTAAGCATCGATCATTTCCTTCGGACTACCCTCGCCGAGCTTAACGCCCTGATTAAGCAGCACTACACGGTCACAGTATTTGCTGATGCTGCTCAGATCGTGGCTGACAAACAGAATCGTCTTTCCTGCCTTCTTAAATTCCTCAAATTTATGATAACACTTTGCCTGAAAGAATACATCCCCGACCGAAAGCGCTTCATCTACAATCAGTATTTCCGGTTCGATATTGATGGCTACCGCAAATGCCAGACGCACGAACATACCGCTGGAATAAGTCTTTACCGGCTGGTATACATATTCCCCGATATCCGCAAAATCCAGAATATCCTGCATCTTGGCATCAATCTCCTCCTTGGAGAAACCGATCATTGTACCGTTTAAATAAATGTTCTCTATACCGTTATATTCCATATTGAATCCCGCTCCCAGCTCTAACAGGGCGGAAATTCTTCCGTTAACTGTCACATTGCCGGAGGTCGGATTTAAAACCCCGGTTATGATCTTTAAAATCGTGGATTTACCGGAACCGTTCGTTCCGATAATGCCGACGCATTCCCCCTCATAGATGGACATATCCACGTCCCTTAAGGCATAGTGCTCCGTAAACTTCTTTTTCCGGGCAAGTCCCAGCGCCTCCTTCATACGGTCGGAGGGTTTTTCATACAATTTATATCTCTTGTTTAATTTTTCTACCTGTATTGCAATTTTCTTCTCTGCCATAGTTTCTCCTGTTCCTTCCCTTACAGTACATCCGCAAAGTGAACCTTCAGACGCTTAAAGATCAGCGCTCCCACTCCGAAGATAACTACCGTAATGATCCAGAAGAACATGGTGGAATAAAAGTCCTCCCAGAACCAGGTCTTTTCAAAAATAGCGCTCCGGTAACCGTTTACGATATAGAATACCGGATTGAACTTAAAAATGATCCGGTATTTTTCCGGTACGATATTGATATTCCACATGATCGGAGTCGCCCACATTCCCACCTGCAAAAAGATGTTGATGATCTGTCCCAGATCCCGGAAAAATACGATAATCGCGCAGCTTGCATAGCAAAGTCCCAGCACAAAGACAAACATGCAGAAACTGAAATAGATAATCTGAAGCATATGCAGATCCGGATAATATCCGTAGCCTGCCGCCAGCACTAACATAAAGCACACAAAGAAAATATGAATAAAAGTCGCTGCAATAATCTTAATGATCGGCAGAATACTGATCTTAAAAACCACCTTCTTGACCAGATAATTATATTCCAGAAGGGCATTGGTTCCATTCGTCAATGCCTCGGAAAAATAAAACCACGGCACAAGTCCCGTCGTCAGATACAGCACAAAGGGCACATTGATTCCGTCTTTTACCATCTCTGCCTTGGCATTAAACCCGAACTCAAACACGATCCAGTAAACAAGAATCGTCACAACCGGCTGAATCATAGCCCATACCATTCCCATATAGGAACCGGCATAGCGGGTCTTAAAATCATTTTTGGACAGCTTCCAAATCAACTTTCTATTCTGCCACAATTCTACCGGAAGCACGGTAATCTTATCATACAGACGTATAAAAAGAATCTCACACGCTGCAATAATCACACAGGCAATGATCTTTTTGATCCTCTCCTCCTGCGGATTGGCAAATGGATTGTGGTGCGCAACCAGAATCGCCGCCATTGCCAGTGCACAGACCGTAAAGACAGTAATCCATGCCTGTTTACTCATATGAAATTCTTTCTTCATTCTTTCTTTTCCCATAGTAATCTTACTCTATTTCGCCTTCCTGCTCTCCGTATACTCACGGATGCCGCTCCATTTTGTATCTTTATCGGAAAGGATCAATTCCATGCCTTCTGGGATCGGCCAGTCCACACCAATTTCCGGATCGCTGTAAAGCAGACCGCCCTCATCATTCGGATGATAAAAGTCGGTACATTTATATGCAAACTCCGCATAATCGGACAGCACTAAAAAACCATGTGCAAAATTCTTCGGAATAAAAAACTGTTTTTTATTTTCCTCCGAAAGCAGCACGCCAAACCACTTGCCATATGTAGCAGAACCCTCTCTTAAGTCAACTGCCACATCAAATACCTCTCCCCGCACGACCCGGACTAACTTATCCTGCGGAAACTCCTTCTGGAAATGCAGTCCTCTGAGCACTCCCTTTTTGGAAGCTGACTGGTTGTCCTGCACAAACTGCACATCAATTCCCGCTTCCTTAAAATCATTATAATTATAAGTCTCCATGAAATATCCTCTTGCATCGCCGAATACGGCAGGAGTGATAATCTTAAGACCTTCTATTTCACATGTTTCTACTGTAATCTTTCCCATTTTCCCTGCTCCTTTTCTATCAATAGCCTAAATGGCTGACATTCAGATCGACACGTCCCTCAATGCCGTCTACACTTCCGTTTGAGGTGTACTGCCAGATCTGGTATTTTCCCGTATACAGCGGTTCACTGCGATACTCCGCAAGCCATGTTACATAGTCCGACAGCTCCGAAGCCGTCAGATTATTGTACCACCAGTTACGACTCGCATATACACCGGATTTTAAGCCTGCGCTTTCGATCGTCTCGCAGAATGCCTTGCAGACAGCCGTACGCTCCCGTACACCCAGTCCATCTGCGCGACCGTTTCCACCCGCTCCTTCCGTATCAATAAAGACCGGATAATCCAGTTCATATTCCCGGCAGAGACTGACTACCATACTGGCCTCTTCCACCGCCTCCACCTCATTGACCGCCTGTGTAAAGAAATAGACGCCGACGGATATTCCGTTTGCCCTGGCTTTCTCTATATTTTTTACAAAATACGGATCCTCAACCAGCACACCGGAGGAAGAACCCCGGTAGCCGCAGCGGATGATCGCAAATTCCACACCTGCATTCTTCACCCTCTCCCAGTCGATATCACCATTCCATTTGGACACATCAATACCGGTACGCATTCTGCCGTCCGTTTCCTTAAGCGCCGTTTCCTCCGTACCGTCCAGATCCTTTCCTGCTTCATTGACCTCGGTATCCTCTTTGGATACATCGATCTCATCCTCGGTTTTAATAAACGCAGAAATATCATCAATGATACGGTATTCCAACTTATCCTTGACCGTCACCGGAAGGGAGGCATTTGCCACTTCATAGCCTTGTATTTCCTGTAAACGCAGCGTATAATCTCCCGCCTTCAACCCGCCGATGTAGATAATGCCGTCCTGATCCAGATCCTTGTAGCCATCATCCTGCGGCTCCACCGGACTTCCATCAGCACGCTCAAGTGTCACATAAAAGCTCTGTCCCTTGACCTTTCTGCCCAGTCCGTCCACGACCTGCACACGCAGATCCTTTTCCACCGAAGTGGCCATCAGGGAAAGCGACTTTGTTTCATTTTCAATCATCGCCGCATAGCCCGGCTTTTGAGGATCGAAAAAAGTTTCATCATACAGAAAAGCTGACAGGTCGGAACCGATAATCATTCCGTTTTCGTCCAGTACATCCTGCACAAACCCGTTTTGTACAGAACTGGTCTCCTGCTGGTCTTCGGACGCTTCTGTACCCACTACAGAAATTACTTCTTCGCCTGCAATCCGGTTGACAAGTTCTGCCGTCTGTTCGGGATTTAGCACCGCTACCACGCAAAGCATCAGAACCAGCATGGAAAACGCCAGAAAAACAGCCCTTCTTAATAATCTAGAGTCCATTTGCAACCTCAACCAGATATTTTCCGTAGTCCGTCTTCATCAGCGGCTCTGCCAGCTTTAACAGCTGTTCTCTGTCTATAAAACCTCTTTTATAAGCAATTTCCTCAATACAGGAAATATAAAGTCCCTGTCTCTTCTGAAATGCGGAAACAAAATCTGCTGCGTCTAACAGAGAGTCATGATTTCCCGTATCTAACCAGGCAAAGCCTCTTCCCATCGTCTCCACATGCAGCGTCCCTCTTCGAAGATACTCATTATTAATGCTCGTGATCTCGATCTCACCTCTTGCGGAGGGCTTGACATTGCGTGCAATCTCCACGACATCATTGTCATAAAAATAAAGTCCCGGCACTGCATAGTTGCTCTTTGGATGCTCCGGCTTCTCTTCAATGGAAAGTGCCCTTCCGTTTTCATCAAATTCCACCACGCCGTATTCTCTCGGATCACGGACATAGTAGCCAAAGATCGTCGCTCCTTTTTCTCTGGAAGCTGCCTCCTTTAACACTTTCGAAAAGCTCTGTCCGTAGAAAATATTATCGCCGAGTACCAGTGCCACACTGTCGTCCCCGATAAAATCCGCTCCGATAATAAACGCATCAGCCAACCCTCTTGGGTACTCCTGCACCGCATATTCTAAACGCATGCCAAGCTGGCTTCCGTCCTCCAGAAGCTCTTTAAATACCGGCAGATCCCTGGGAGTCGAAATGATCAGCACCTCCCGGATTCCTGCTAACATCAGGGTAGACAACGGATAATAGATCATCGGCTTGTCATACACCGGCATGATTTGTTTGGAAATGGCTTTGGTCAGCGGATAAAGTCTTGTCCCGCTACCGCCTGCTAAAATGATTCCCTTCATTGGTTCATCCTCCCGTTCTAAATACGTCAATTCTAAAATGCCAAAAAGAAGGCTTACTCATATCGCTATGATAACCCTTCTTTTAGGCAGTTCTTATTTCGTATGATACATATCTTCGTAATACTTCTGATAGTCACCGCTTGTTACATTTTTCATCCAGTCCTCATGTTCAAAGAACCATTTGATCGTCAGGCGGATACCATCCTTGAACATGGTTTCCGGCTCCCAGCCGATCTCAGATTTAATCTTATCCGGTGCGATCGCATATCTTCTGTCATGCCCCTTACGATCCTCTACATAAGTAATCAGATCCCTGCTCACCAATGCCTTTCTCGGATCGGAATCCGGCAGCATCTCCTGTAAGGTCTCCAGAATAATGTTGATAATTTCGATATTCTGCTTCTCATTATGTCCGCCTACATTGTAGGTTTCAAACAACCGACCCTTTTCCTGTACCATGTCAATCGCTTTTGCATGGTCTTCCACATATAGCCAGTCACGCACATTCTTGCCGTCGCCGTATACCGGAAGCTTCTTGCCCTGTAAGGCATTGTTGATAATAAGGGGAATCAGCTTCTCCGGGAACTGGAACGGTCCATAGTTGTTGGAGCAGTTCGTAATGTTCGCCGGGAATTTGTAGGTATCCATATATGCCTTTACGAGCATGTCCGAAGATGCCTTGCTGGCAGAATACGGACTGTGCGGCGCATAAGGAGTGGTCTCATAAAAATAACCGCCGTCTTCCTCTAAGGAACCATATACCTCATCCGTGGATACATGCAGAAATTTCTTTCCTTCCTGAAAGCTGCCGTCCGGAAGTTCCCATGCTTCCTTGGCACAATTTAACATGACCGCCGTTCCAAGTACATTGGTCTGTACGAATACCTCCGGATTTTTGATACTGCGGTCCACGTGGCTCTCCGCAGCAAAGTGTACCACTCTGTCGATATCGTTTTCTGCAAAAATCTTTCGAATTGCTTCTTTGTCACAAATATCGGCTTTTATAAACGTATAATTTTCTCTGTTTTCCACTTCCTTCAGGTTTTCCAGATTGCCCGCATAGGTCAGCGCATCCACATTGATAATACGGATTTCATTGTCATATTTGCGGAACATATAATGAATATAATTGGAGCCAATAAAACCGGCACCACCTGTTACAAGATAGGTTCTCATGAACTCATTTCCTCCATTTGAATTACGGATATTTTTCTTTCGTATAGTATATCATACCATATATTTCCTTAATAGCCAAGATAACTTATATTCATGTCTACATTTCCACTGATTCCGTTAATCTTACCCTTGGAAGTGTACTGCCACATATCGTATCTTGTTGCCTTATAAGTAGGCTGGGCTGCGTACTGTGCCAGCCACAACTTGTAGCCGGTCAGACTTGCGGTATTCATTTTGCTCTCAAACCACGTTTTATTTGCATAGATTCCGGCACTGTAGCCACCATTCTGGATTGTCTTACAGAACGCATTTGCCACAGCGGTTCTCGTATTTTTGTCGATACGGTCTCCTCGTCCGCCACTGCCCTCGATATCAATAAATACCGGATAAGAAATCTTATAGCCTTTGATCAGACTCAGGGTCATGGATGCTTCCTCGACCGCTTCCACTTCGTTGACCGCCTGGGAAAAGAAGTAGATTCCAACCTTTAGACCCGCCGCAGATGCTCCCTGAATATTTGCTTTAAACTTCGGATCCACGATCATTGCACCGGAAGAAGAACCACGGTAACCACAGCGGATAATCACATAGGACACACCGGAATTCTTCACCGCATTCCAGTCGATATTGCCGTTCCACTTGGAAACATCGATTCCCATATTGCCGGAGCCCTTCATCAGCGCTCCCTCGCTGTCAAAATTGTACTTCATACCCTGAATGACCTGCTCACCCGTCACCGGCTTTCCATCCTTATTGAAGTAGTAGGTCTTACCGTCTATTGTCTGCCATCCGGTATATTTGTATGCTACATTTTTATTCAAAATATAGAATTTTTCCGCTTTGTAATAATCCGCCAGCGTTGCCTCAATGAATTTGCCGTCCTTATTCTTGATATAAACCTGATTTCCATCATTATCTTTGAGCTTGGTTGTCGTATCCTTTTTCGGATTCAGCTTGACAGTCACTTTACAGGTAGCCTTTGCGATCTCTTTATCTGCCCGTTTGATCACAACCGAAATATTTGCCGTTCCCGGTGCAGCTCCTGTGACTGTTCCCTTTTTCCAGTCATCCGATGCTTTCACGGTAGCAATCTTCGTATTATCGGATACCCATTCGATCTTATCTCCGTTTACCGTGTTTTCAAAGGTCGCTTTCAGTTCTCCGGTCAGCTCGGTAAATACGGTCAGTTCCGATTTATCCAGCTTTAATTTCATATCACTGTTGCTGACATTTACCTTGCAGGTCGCTTCCACCGTCTTATTCGTCCTGGTCGTAACTTTAGCTGTGATCGTAGCCTCACCTGCTGCCACCGCCTTAACTGTTCCATCATTTGCCGCGGTCGCTATTTTATCATTGCTTGTATACCACTCTGTCTTTGCAATCTCATGCCCTGCCGAAATGCTCACAGACAGCTTGCTGCTCTCATTCACCTTTAACGCCAGCGTAGAAGGATTCATGGTCAGCTTCAGTTCGCTTTCATTGACCGTTACCGTACATTCTGCAAATTTGTCCGGACTTGCTTCTGAGGCAGCCCTTACGGTCGCTGTTCCGGCACCTACACTGGTCAGTGTACCGCCTGAAACCCGAACGACCTTATCATTGCTGGTTGTCCATTTAACTGCAGTGCTTGGTTTGTCGCCTGTGCTACCGGTCAGTTTAACCTCTGCCTGCAGATTAAAGGTCGTTCCGCCTGTAGTTAACGTGACAGAACTGTGGTTTAGCTTCACCGAATCTACTTTATAAGGATCATTTGGTGCAGGTGGTGTTTCCGGCTCAGATGGTTTTGGCTGCTCGGATGGCTTTTCTTCCTCGGACGGTTTCGTACTCTCGCTTTCTGACGGTGATTCGGAAGGTGCCTCGGAACTTCCATCATTTTCGCTTACCATTTTTAAAAACCGCCCTGCCGCCAGACTGACCGTCAACGGATCGGTGATCTTTTTCTTATCTAACTCTACATATTCCCCGGTTGTCTTACCGTCTCCGCTGCCTTCTATCGGTGTCTTGGTGGATTCCAGCCATTCTACCGTATCTTTCAGCGCCGGTGCCGTCTCTGCCTGATGAATCGCCGTATCCTCGACAGCCGCATTGACCTCAGCCTCAGTCTTCACCTCATCAATAACATCGATTTTGACATATTCAATCTTATCCTTAACGGTAACACTCTGCTTTCCGGTATAATATTTGTAATCCTTCAGTGCATCAATTTCCTTCAGGGACACTTCGTAATTACCCGGTGTCAGATCTTTTTTATAAATGACACCATCTTTGTCATCATCGGTCCATGTAACACTCTTTTTGTCTGGTCCGACTACCTCTACCTCAAACGGAATTCCGGACACCAGACGATTATTGGAAGAATTGACAAACTTGATCTTCAGATCCTTCTCTACCGAGGTCATATTAAACCCAAGCGATTCCTCGCCCTTTTCTTCCTCTGTCTGATTTTCCGTCTCTTCCTCAAAAAGAGCATCTATCTCTTCCGTTGAAATCCTGGAATCCGCCATTGCCACCAGTCCGCTTTCACCGCCCACACCGATGGTATCCAGCTTATCTCCTACCTCTGCAAAGGATGCCACCTGTGCATCCACCGCTCTGGCACTGGCATACACAGAACAGGTCACCATCACGATAACCATCACGATTGCTCCGGTCGCTGCCACAATGCGGTCCATCGCTGTTATGGCAGAAATGCGGAGCCGCAGATTTTCAAAAAATGCCAGAAAAGCATTTTCCGAATGATATCCCTTATGCTTTTTCTTACGTCCGTTTCCTCTGCTGCCCCGGTTCCATCCGGCACTCAGCTCCTCGTCGCCGTAATACTCTTCATCCTCATATTCATACTCTTCGCTGTAATAGCCTTCGTCGTCTTCCTCATCTTCATAGATTTCTTCTTCGTAATATTCTTCTCCCGAATCAAAGCCGGCATCTCCTAACGGGATAAACTCCATCGTTTCCATGGACACTTCCGTATCCATACCTTCATCCTCTGCCAGATAGGCATAGTCCGGTCCGTCTGCCCCGTCCGCATAGAAGGCTTCCTCATCCTCTTCGCCTTCCTGCGCATAATACCCGTCTTCGTCTGCATACTCGGCATCTTCCGCATAATACCCGTCTTCATCCGCATACTCGGCATCTTCCGCATAATACCCGTCTACATCATCCGCTATGTAAGCGCCGTCGGCATCTTCTCCGTCCGCATAGTATTCCTCTTCATAATATTCTTCTTCATAATACTCTTCTATATCATCATAAGACGCATCATAATCTTCCTCATAATCCTGATAATTTCTATGCTTTTTCGCGGTATTCATCCACTTTTCAAAACCGTGATTTTTCCTTTTCATTTTTACCTCCGTTTACTCCTGCCCGATATTTCCGGCACAGGTAACAATTCTGTAACATTATAGCATTCACTTCCACACACTTCAAGGTATTCAAGAGATTTCCAATTATTGCATTTCTTAATATTTTCTTACTTTTCTGGTGGGATTTGTAAATAATCTTCTGTCAAAATATTGACTTTTCATTAATTTAATGGCATATTTTAGTATTGTAAAAGGTTTTTGGTAAAAGGAGGAATGGCTTATGATGTATATTCATTACTGCCCGGCATGCCATAAGATCCATATGCTCAACGGGCACAAACAGTTCTGTCCCCGCTGTGAGGGACAGCTTGCCGAGTTAAAAGTCGATTATATGACTTATACCGCCATGGATGCGTCCGAACGCGCAGAACTGGCACAACACTGCTCTCATCCGGAAGAGCTGGGAAAAATAAGCACCACCTACCGTATGATCAAATACAGCAAGTGGTACAAAGAAATGCAACAGTCATTGAACAACAATTCTACAGATAATAGATCATAATTCCTGCCAGAATGCAGACTGTGCCTGCTATTTTATTTTTTGTAATCTTTTCCTGAAAAAACAAGCGGCTTAACAGTATTACCAGTACATATCCCAGAGATTCAATGATCGCACCGTTCTTAAATTCGATTCCCCGGAAGGCAAGGATGGTCAGAAGCATCGATCCAAACAGCATGCCGTAGCCGAGAATGACATATGGATTTAAGTACTCCCGGATGATGGACGAATACTGCTTTGCCGCACTTTTTTTGAGCAGAATCTGTGAAAAGGAAGCCACCACCACCGATAGTACATAAAGCGCAAAGTAAAATGCCGTATTATTCATTTTCCTTCTCCTCTCTGTTTACGATGATCGTGCCCAGCGTGATCAGTACCAGCCCGATTGCATTCTGCACCGTAATTCTTTCCCCAAAAATCAACACCGCCCAGACAAGCGCCCAAAGCATGACCATGGCACGGTTGGCATAGGCAATGGACAGTTCAAATTTTTTAATCGCCTGCTGCCACAAAATCGCATAGACTCCCAGTATTCCGATTTCCATTCCATAAAACAGCAGAAACCGGAAAGACAAAAATTCCTGTGCCGACGCAAGCTTTGCCACGACACTGGATATACTGTAGACCATGATAATTCCCTGCAGCATAAAAATATCCTTCAGCCGGATCTTCTTTTCTTTCTGTAATTCATTCATATTTTTCCCTCGTTTTTCTTTGATAACCATGAAGCAAAGCTACATGGTTATCAGTATAACCGTATTTGGCAGCATGGTAAAGTATTTCGCATAATTTTTGTCCGCCTCAGGCATACTACTTCTATTTCCAGAATTTTTAAAAATACTGTAAAGAACATAGACAGATAAAATATGCTGTTGTAAAATAAGAAAGAATTACCGGAAGAAACAGAACCGGATTTGAAAAACCGGAGGAATTGAGATGAAAAAGGAAAATCTGGATTACGAAAAAGAATATGACATAGAAACGGAAACAAAAAACGAAACAGAAATCCCAAATGACAGTTTCGATCTGGATTCCGACCCCGATTTCGAAATTGAGGATCTGAACGAAGAATGGGAGGAGGACTCTGCAGATGAAGGTGACGGTCGTTTTTCCCGCAAAATCAATTTTCACTTTATCCTGATCGGACTGATTGCCGTTGTGTTGATCTTTGCAGTCGTCCGTCTTGCTATCTGGAGCAAGGGTGAAAAGATTGAAATCGATCCCAATGAAGATACCTCACAGTTTGATGTGGAAACCGAAGACTATATCATGCACGTGGATCCCCGTTTTCTGGAAGGACACGAGGATGACGGTGTCCAGACGATCCTCTGTCTCGGAAATGAGCCATTTGCATCAGAACGTGGTGAAAACGGCATTGCCAGGCAGTTAGAACAGATGCTCGGTGAAAATACCGTCGTATATAATGCCGCCTTTGAGGGCACTACCCTCTCCTGCCAGAATTCCGTCTATGATGAAAAGGTGGTCAGCGATGCCTTCTGTCTCTACTGGCTGAGCAAGACCATCACCCTGCAGGATTTTACACTGCTTGACAATGCGGTGGATACGTTCTCTCAGGAATCTCCTTCTGCAAAAGAAGCTCTGGATACGTTAAAATCTGTCGATATGAATGCTGTCGATACCCTGCTCATTTTTTACGACGGACAGGACTATCTGAAGGACCGCATTATTACAAGTCCCTACGATCTGTCTGATATTGCAACCTATACCGGCTCCCTGCGGGAATCCCTGACACTGCTTCAGGATAGCTACCCGCATATCCGCATTATCGTGCTTTCTCCTGCCTTCGCCTGTCAGATCGGTGAAAATGGAGATTATCTGCCGGGCAGCACAACAAATACTCTGTACAAAAACGGTTTTCTGTCCGAGTATATGATCGGTGAAAAAAATATTGCCGTGGAAAAGGGTGTCACCTTTATCGACAACTATTACGGCACCATCCACGAAGACAATTATACAGAATATCTGGAAGACAACATTCATCTGAACGATAAAGGACGTACACTGGCAGCAGAACGTATCGTGAATATCATGGGACAATAAAGGAACGAGTTTTTGTATGATAATTGTTTTCTCTGGATCCTATATCCTTGTCAGTATCAGTTCCGTCCCCTCTGCCGTGGCTTCTATGCGGCAGTTTCTGCTTTCTGCCGGCAAAAACAGACTGTCTCCTGCCTGAAAGTCCATCGAATAGAGTCTGCCTTCCTTTTCTGTCCGGATGCTTCCTGCTCCCCGGATACAGACTGCAGATACAAACGACTCTTCCTCCACCTGTATCGTTACCCGCTCCTTCACCTGCGCCAGCACACATTCAAAGTATTTGCACCGGCTGAGCGTCCTCACCAGACCGCTTTCCGCAAACACCCAGCCGGGATTCCTTTCTTTTTCCGGTAGAACAGAAAGTTTTTCCGGCACATCTGCATGCTCATATTTATGATAATCCAGCACCTGCAGCGCCTTGTCCAGATGCAGCGCACGCTGATTTCCGTATTTATCCCTCCGTTCAAAATCATAAAGCCGATAAGTACAGTCCGAACTCTGCTGTATTTCACAGACAAAAATTCCTGCTCCGATCGCATGGACTGTTCCTGACGGGATGAAATAAGACTCTCCCTTCTGCACCGGAATCCGATTCAGAATCGTAAGGATCGTTCCCTCCTCCATGCACTTTTCCACATCCTGCTTTGTCACGTCCTGTTTGAATCCACAGTAGATACATGCTTCAGGCTCGCAATCCACGATATACCACATCTCATTTTTGCCGTACTGCCCTTCTTTTTCCAGTGCAAATTCATCCCCCGGATGCACCTGCACCGACAGCTTGTCCCTGGCATCTATGAACTTGATCAGAATCGGGAATGCCGAAAGCGGCTGACACTTCCAGCCCCAGTATTTTTTGCCGATGGTTTCCAGATAATCCCCGAACAACTGTCCCCTGTGGCGTCCGCTCGCAACCACGCTCTGACCGGACGGATGGGCGGAAAGCTCCCAGCTCTCTGCCACAATATCATATTCACACTGCTTTCCATACTGCTCCTTTAACCGCGTGCCGCCCCACAAAAAATCTTTGTATGCAGGCTGCAGCCTGACAAACGGCTCCACAGCAAAGCCCAGCTCTGTCTCCGTCAGATCCGCACTCTGCACCGATACAAGGTCTTCCTCCCGCACATGCTCACCAACCGATGTCTCAATAAAAATAAGCGGCTCCATACCGATATTCGAAAGCTGATGCACCATATTCGGAACGATCCGTACTACCTCGTTGCGCCCGCAGATGGTTTCCCTGCCATCCAGCGTGACTCTTGCGGTTCCCTCCACAATGGACCAGTGCTCCGTTCTTTCCATATGCTTGTGGGCATAGATCGTCTTTCCCGGATGCACGGTCAGCTTACGCACGACATAATTGCTTTCGCGGACCAGAATTTCATAAGTTCCCCACTTTCGGTAGACCACACCCCCGGTCTCATAAAATTTACGCAGTGCGTCACTCTCCTCCAGAATCCGTTTCAACTCACCGGATTCTCCCTTTCTGCCCACATAGACCGCATCTCTTGTATTGACAATGACCGTATCAGTCAATCCATTTGCAACGACTGCCCGGTTCGCACATTGATTCAGAATTCCCGTATTTTTACACCGGTACTGTATCTGACAGGCTCCCTCAGACAGTCCCAGTGCATCCCCGCCGCTCTGCACCGGCATGGAAGCTGCCGCATCCTCTGCACCTGCCACACTTTCCAGATCCTCTAACGTTCCAATATCCTTCCAGAAAAACCTGCCCGGTACGACCATGGCTCTTTTGGTCTTTTCAAAGACTGACTTTTCAATAGGTACTGCCGGAATTTTCCGAAGCATCTCCTCCGGTAAAAAAATTCCGTTTTTTTCATTCTGACGTTCTTCATATGCCCGGATGCAGCAATCATAAACCTCCGGTGAACACAGCTTCAGCTCCCGCAGCATATCGCCTGCGCGGAATAAAAACATTCCGGCATTGATCAGATAATCTCCCGACTGCATGTATTTCAGAGCCTGATCTTCATCCGGCTTCTCCACAAAGCTCCTGACCCATTCTCCGTCATGACAGATGTAACCGAAACGGGTATCCGGTTTTCTCACCGGCATGCCAAGCGTCACAAGATACCCCTGTCGGCACAGCTCCTTTGCCCGAAGGACACTGTCCCGATAGCTTTCTCCTTCAATCAGATGATCGGTCGGCACAACAAATACTAACTCCGACAACGAAAGCTCCATACATGCCATAAGAATTGCCGCTGTCGTTTTCCGTCCGATTTCTTCATAAATACAACGGTATGTCGTTCCCTGAAAGGCATTCATCTGATTTTCCACAATGAACTCATATTCCTTTCCGGTCACAATAATAAACTCGTCACAAAACGGAATATTCCGTGCGATCGCCTCCTGAAACAGAGAGTGGCTCTTTTTAATCCTGATAAACTGTTTGGGATAATTTTTCCTTGATAACGGCCAAAGGCGGTCTCCGTGACCGCCGGCCAGAATAATACATTTCATGGTCAACTTTCCTTTTTCACGAAAACTGCCTTTTTTCCAAGCACATAATTCAAAACAATAATGAGCACCATAATAAAATATTTCGAGAACAGCTCATTTGCCTGCATAATCTCAACCAAAAAGACCACACCGAAATAGTCCACCAGTCCGGTAAATCCTCTTGCCGCAACAAACCTTATAAGTTCTGCAAGTGTTTCCCTAAATCCATGGGTATGGCTTCTGAAAATATAAAACTTATTGATAAAATAACCCCACGTCTTGCTGACGACCAGTGCAATCACATTGGCAACGGTATACTTTACATCAAGTGTTACCAGAAGCGTATATAACACAAAATTGATCACTGTCACGCTGCCGCCGCCGATTCCATAACGAAACAGCTCGCTGTGAAAAAATTCTATGATGCCTTCCCTTGTAAAGAGTCTACTAATTGTCTTCCACATGATTTTCCTCGATCTTTTCAATGGAATAAGGTGTGTCGATCTTGGCGCCGAAATAAATCTTTACCAGAATGTCACACATCAGACCACAGACAAATAAAAACATTCCCGCCATCAGGAAGCATACCGTTATCACCGGCTGAAAAGTATTGGACAGATCGTTTCCGGTAAAGAACAGAAATACCGTCAAAAATGCCGATATCACACCCAGCATAATCATCAGAATACCCGCCGTACCGAGCAGGTGCATCGGACGCACCGCGTAGCTGTGCCAGAACCGCACATCCAGCATGTCCTCAAAGCCCTTAAAGACACGTTTTCAATTATATTTTGTTTTTCCAGAGGTTCGTTCTCTGTGGTTGACAACAATTTCTCCAACCTTAAAGCCCTTGTTTTCCAAAAGCGCCGGTATGAACCGGTGCATCTCACCATACAGATTCACATCCTGAAAGCACTCTCTTTTATAGATTTTCAGAGAACATCCACTATCATGTATTTTATCCTTTATAATAATTTTCCGCAATAGGTTCGCACCGCGGGATGTGAATTTCTTTGCCTTTTTGTCCTTTCTGTTCTTACGCCATCCGGACACCACATCGAGCTTATTTTCCTCCAGATACTTTATCATATTCGGAATGTCCGCCGGATCGTTCTGACGGTCTCCGTCCATAGTCACGATATAATCCTTGACCGCCGCTTTGATGCCCGCATCCATCGCTGCCGTCTGTCCGAAGTTTCTCCGCATATAAATCGCCTTAAGCGGCTTTAGAGTCTTCATAATCTCCCTGGTCTGGTCCGTGGAACCGTCATCGATAAAAATAATTTCATAATCAAACTGCTCTCTCTCACAGACCTCCTTGATTTCCTGGTGCAGTGCCGCTACATTGCCTTCCTCATTGTAAACCGGCACGACGACTGATATGGATGCCTTCATTCCTGTTCCTCTCTTCCTGTTTCTTTGTCACTTCTGTAACCTTGATCCAAAATTCTGTTCCAATTATTTTCGGTATACACTCCAGATTTCATTGCCGTAAGCAGAAATCTCGCATACCTTTGTGTAATTGTCTTTTACAAAACGATTGTCCGCATTCCCGGCAAGCTCTTCAATCACGGAATACGTGGAATTCACCACCACATAATCCGCCTCCTGCCAGTTATCCGTGCAGGACAGCATTGCCCGCTCTGCTGCAGGCAGATTGACCCAGCCATTCTCCATGCCGATTAACGTCGTAATATCGCAGGCGGAAATTGTGACAGGCGCCCCCTCTCCTGCAAACACCGCTTCCGGCTCTATACCGGCTTCTTTTGCCAGATAAGAAGACAACTCCTCCAGAATGGCTCTTCCGCCGATAACCCAATAATCAATCTCATACTCCTCTTCGATGCCCTTACCTGCAAGTGCATTAAAATAGGCATACTGATATGGATGATACTTGATATTCTGAACCGCCGTAAAGAGAAGGCAGACTGCCATAACTCCATAACCGCCAAGTACGATTGCAGGATGCCAGGAACGCTCTGCTCCCGCTTTTTTCCCGTTCTGCTCTCTCCCACACCTGACTTTAGCTTCCGCTAACCGGATCAGTGCAAACAGCCCATACACCGCCAGAAGCACAATGGCTCCATAACAGAAATAAAAATGCCGCCATGAATTGTATACTAAAGTCTGTGATGCCATTGCAATCGAAAGCGGCAAAAACCACCAGAGACTCACTAACAGGAAAAAGCTGTTTCTTCCCTCTTTAAAAAATGCCTTTCTTTCCCTGCACAATTTCACGAAAAGCGCCACCTGTCCGATGCACCAAAGCACGAGTACATAAACCGGTACCGTCATGCCAAGCATCCGGATCAGATATAATCTGGGCAACGGATTCCGGCTGTGCTTATAAAGCTGTCCGGCAAATAAAATCTCGCCATCCCATCTGGAGAAATGCTGTGCATTTCCGGTCAGATATGCCAAAAATCCCGCCGGATTGCTCCAGCATGCCGGCGTAATCAATATATATACGGTCAAAAAGCTGACCACCGCACAGGCACCTACAAAAAAGTTCTTTTGACTCCACTCCTTCTTTCGGGTCAGTTCCCACAAATACCAGAGTCCGACCAGCGCAAAGGGCCATGCACCGACAATTTTGATGTTGGCAGCAAATGCCGCAGCCGCTCCCATAAGAATCGCATAGCGAAATTGTCTCTTTTCTGCAAATTCCAGTCCCATCCAGACCGATAGAAGCGCCAGACACAGCAGGATCAAGTCCTTATTATTATAATGTCCCTCCGCAAACATCCTCGGCGTGAGATAAAACAGGACCGCTGTGACGCACCCTGCCGCTCTGCTTAAAAACAGCTTTTTTCCTATGAAATACAGAGAAATCACACCCAGGAAAAACAACAAAAATGTATACCCGTTCCAGAGTAACAGCATAAAACCATGGGACATCTGATCCGTCAAAAGAAGCGGTGCGATGGGATAATATGCAGCAATACCGTGATCCAGATTTTCACTCTTCGAAATTTCTACAATACCGCGGTCATCATACCACTTTACCAGATCCGCCTGCATACCGCCCTTTACAAGCTGCAGAATATATTCCTTCATGTTGGCATGCACCAGTACGAACTGATTGTTTTCATCACAGTGCTGTCCATAAGCCCCGGTAGTCGCAATTCCCACTCCAAACAGGAGCAGAAAAAGCAGCACGACTGCTAATTTTTTTGTCTTTTCTGTTACTTTAAAACTGCATGGTTTCATACGGAGTACATCCTTTTATTTTTTTGGTACAAAAGGCGAAGCATGGTCTCCACTCTCCGCCTACGTTTTTATAATTTTATTTATTTCCCTTCCATCTATTGTAGTCAGGCTCCGGCATATGAAGATGTCTGACATAATATCCGTTCATATCCATCTCATCTCTGAAATGCTGTCCACACACCTCACAGTAAGCTTCATCATAGCCGATTTTTCCGTCTTCCGGCATCTGTGCCACAGTCCACTGTCTGATCAGATGCTTCGGATCTTTTCCGCCATATCCATCCGGATCACAATAGGTATACCGGTATTCCACGCTGGTTCTGGCTCCTTCCTTCCCCTGCTCCAATCCTTCCCTGATATACTGCAGATACAGATACTGCGGCTTATCCTCATAGGCTTTTCCCAGTTCCGGATTGAGTGCTCCGTAGCACCAGTAATTGAAATTCAGACCTTCCAGTCTTCCTTCATAGATTCCATGCTCCAGAAAATGCTGATACAATCCATTAATATCATTACCGTAAACAGCCTTTAAATCCGGATACGCATTGGCATATGCCACAGCATCAAATAAGCCGCCGCTCTCTCTGCCTTCCGCAATTCCCTGACTTAAGTACTGCTCATAATACTTCGGATTATCATTTCCATACTTTTCCACAAGTTCCGGGTAAGTCTGCTTATAAATGTCCACATCGAAAAGCGGTGTACAGTCCCTTCCTTCATAGATTCCGTAGCGCATGAAATGTGCATATAATTCATCCGCATTATTTCCGTACAGTTTTGCCAGATCCGGATTTGCTTTCCGGTAATATTCCGCATCGAACAGATCCTTTACTTCCTTCGGCTCACTGGCTGATACCATGAGTCCGTTTCCAAGCACCATGGCTCCGATTACCGAAAGCGTCAACAGGTATTTTCCAAATTTTCTTATTCCAGTTCTTCTCATACCCCATCCTCCTTTTGTTCTTATTGTTCATTATAACTGAGGTTTTAAAATGTGTAAACCGATTTATAATACTCCTTAAACCACTCCACGAATCGGGTAAGTCCCTCTTCGATTGTTGTGGAAGGCTTGAAACCGAAATCTTTCTCCAGTTCACTTACATCCGCATAGGTCTGGTACACATCGCCCGGCTGCATCGGATAGTACTCCTTGACCGCTTCCCTGCCAAGACATTTTTCCAGTGTTGTAATAAAGTCCATTAACTTTTCCGGCTTATTGTTTCCGATATTATAAATCTTATAGGAAGCTCCCTTTTGATCCTCTGCCGGCGGATTACAGAGCAGATTACAGATTCCGGTCACAATATCATCAATATAGGTGAAATCCCGCAGCATATCGCCGTTGTTATACACCTGAATGGGTTCACCTGACATGATTTTCTTAGCAAATTTGAAATATGCCATATCCGGCCGCCCCATCGGTCCGTAAACCGTAAAGAAACGCAGACCCGTGGTCGGAAACTTATACAGCTTACTGTAAGCGTATGCCATAAGCTCATTGGACTTCTTTGTGGCTGCATAGAGGCTGACCGGCTGATCCACCTTATCCTCTGTCGAAAACGGTACCTTGTCATTTCCTCCGTACACCGAACTGGAAGAGGCAAATACAAGGTGCATCGGCTGATACTTTCTGCATGCCTCTAAAATATTGAAAAATCCGACTAAATTAGATGCCACATAGGAATCCGGGTTATCGATACTGTAACGTACTCCTGCCTGTGCCCCCAGATTGACGATTACATCCGGTTGATAAGTCTCAAAAACAGAAAAGACCGCTTCCTTATCCGAAAGATCCCCCTTTACAAAGGTATACTTTGTGAAATCCTCTAACTGCTTCAGTCTGGCTTCCTTTAAGCTCACCTCATAATAGTCATTCATATTGTCATAACCGATAACCTCGGCTCCAGCCTCCAAAAGACGTTTGGACAGGAAAAATCCGATAAATCCGGCTCCTCCCGTAATCAAATATTTTTTCGATACATCCAACTGTTTCATCCTCATCCTATCGGTCTGTAGACCGCTCTCCTTCCCTATCGCTCTTTCTCATAAATAGTGTTTATTTATAATAAACAGTGTTTATTTGTAATAAACACTATAATACCCATATTCATTCCACTGAAAGCCCCTTGCCTCCAGATTCGCACCGTATCCGCTCTCGTCAAAAACCACATACCACGCATCATCCCGGATTTCCTCAACAGGCGGCAGATAATAATGTCTGTGTCCCAGATTCTCCTCCTGCGTGAACATATCATTTTCCGCATTATAGTCGTATGGTGACACCCTGCGGATCAGGCAGTCATAAGCATACAGCGTACAGTTATAATTGTCAAAATAAATCTCCTGCTCAGGATCCGCATCCTTAAAAATCTCCATGACTTCATCCACATAGTCGTTGATATACCAGTGAATCGGATAATCCTCCGAATACTGTGTGAAATAATAGTTTGCAAATCCAAGCCCCTGTACCACATAACACAGTACTAATATCGAGCCCCCCGCATGTACGGCAAGTCTGCCTGCATTTTCTTTCGTTCGAAAAAGGGTTTCCACAAGCAGGGAAAACCATCGCAGAAGCTGCTTCATGGCAAGCACTGCCAGAAATACCAGACTGAAATAAATCCCGTTTGTCCGGTAAATATCCGGATCCTTTGTCACCAGTGCACAGATCATCTGCGACAAAAACCATAGAATGACAAAGCAGCCTGTATCCATTTGCTTCTTACGGATACTCTGTGCCAGACAGACCATTCCGACTATTATTCCAATCAGCACGAACGGTATGGACAGCCTATACAATGTTCCGTAAGGCTCCACAGCATTAAAAGTATACTGGTCCTTGGTCAGCAGCTTTTTTAAGATCAGTTCATTTTCTGCAATGTTGGCAAGTTGAAAATGATCGGTCCGAAAGTACGGAATCCTGGGAACCGTAAACCAGAGCACACGCATGGGCTCCAACTGTAGTTTATTTACCGCCACAAAGAAAAGTAACGGAAGCGCCAGTAAACAGATGGGCACTCCCAGACTCAAAAGCTTCCGGACGTTTATCCTGTTCTGCCTCCATAAATAAAGCAGTAAAAAGATAAGAAAAACAGGCATTACCATCCACGAAAGGGAATAGGTATAAAGCGTCAGTCCGCAGAATATGCCAGCCAATACAAACTGCTGCCACTTTCCGTTCTCTGCTGCACAAACCAACAGATATAAAGTAATCGTGGAAAAGCCCAGCATCAGATTACAGTCAAAACCCATTCTGGATGCCATAATAAAATACGGACACACTGCCAGAAGCAGTGCTGTCAGCACCACGCCCCATTTCTCCTGTTCCCGTTTCAGACACTTTGCTGCAATCAGCGTACCGAAAATCATGACTGCACACCCAAGCAAAAACGCCGGCATACGGATCATCCACAGATTCACTCCGCCGATTTTCATAAATATCATGCACAGATAGGCATACATGGCACTCTGCCCGCTGCCGTAATTGATCAGATAAACCGGCCATTTATGCAGGAAACGATCCGTTCCGTAATTTCCAAGACACCACGCATCATATGCCATTCCCGCCTCATCCACATGAATACCGGCAGGAATTTCCGTCAGCCGGTAAAACCTGAGCAGTATGCCACAAATCCAGATCAGCCCGATCACAATCCACAGTATTTTTTTCTTCTTCGTCGTTTTCATCTCTTCCATTTTTTACGGTTCCTCACTGACTGTTGAAATACCAAACTGCTTTTCCAAGCTGTTTCTTGCATAAACGGATCTTTCACGGAAATAATCCTCATATGGGGTCACCAGTTCTATTCCATATCTGTCTTCCAATGGTTTCAGTTTTATCATAACATTTTCATAGGAAAGATCTGCATCTGCAATTTCCTCAAATGTGCTTACAAACTGCTCACGAAAAACCGCACTTCGAAGCAATGTTACAAACAACGGATCGGTTCCCACGCTATATTCATCATTAAACATGCTTTCTGTAAAGGAATCCCTTGTAACATCCTCTAATGTCCTATCCAGATCATAAAAAATCCATCTCCATTTTCCATCCTCATACGGTCGTTCTGTCACGGCATCACTTTTCCACATCGCCATATTCACTTCATCCCGAAAATCACAGTTACCAATATACGTCTGAACACACAGATAATCAATATAACTTCCAATATCCATCTGTTCGGAGATTTCATCATAACAGTCTTCTCCTGACTCATACCACTGTGTAATATTCTCCCGAAACTTCAGATATTCCGACGCATAAGCTTCATACCGTTCATCCCATTCATTTACTACTATTTTTCCACCCCGTATCAGTATGATATGCTCTGCCGGTACCGCGAAATGATTTTCCAGATATTCCTCCGTACACCGCTCCTGAATACTGTATATTCCCCAATATTCACCATTCAAAAACAGTACACATGGTTCATAAAACTGAACCGATGCCCTTCTTCCTTCTACCAGAGTTGTCAGCCACTGATTTTGTGTAAAGCCATTTCGGATAATAAGAGATCTTGGAAGACTGTTTTTATAAAAGCCCTCATACTGTATTCTTTCATTTCCATCATATTTTTCTCTGGCTGTTAAGCGGAAACTCTTCTTTGGGCTCATTCTGGATCCATTACCATTCAGATTCAGTCCCAAATTCTGACTCAGAACCAGCTTTCGGTCTGAAGCAAAGATTTCCACCTTTGCTTCCCTTTCCTTCGCACTTCCATGCCGCAGATAATTGGCTGGCTCTACTTCTTTTTCCTCATAGCCCATAGCCAGCTCCTCTTGATATGCTTTATTCAAGTTTCCCAACACATAGATTCCATCACCGCCAAACAAATCTTCCGGATCTGCCACAATCGATACAATACTCCAATTACGATATTTTTCTGTAAACCGCTCTCCGATAAAATAGGTAGCCGTGGTAATTTGACTGTTCTCTCCTGACTCGTTGATTGCCACTGCCCGTACAATCACCGCCTTATCTACCTTCTCATCTGGCACATCATATGGATCGGAAGAAAAGTCAAGTCGGTTACAGTATACATTTTCTTGATTGCTCGCATCCTCCAGCCGAATGGGCTTCTCATAATACATTGAACTTTCATTCGGAACCGATCCGTCTAACGTATAATAAATTCGACTGTCTCCGGCCTCCATTTCCAATTCAAAGCCTTCCGCATAAAATCCACTTTCTGCTGAAAGCACCGGTGCTGGTATATCCGCAGGAATCGTCACCTTTCTGACATTCTCATTTTTATCCCATGGACTGCCCTGCATAGTTGTCCACCCATCTCCACCATCTCTTTCCCGCGCATAAACTACGTCATCCGTAGTCGATGGCAGTTTTACAAAATCCATCAGTTTTTCATTCGGATCTGTCAGATAGATTGTATCACCATCTGAAATTCGAAAGGGTGCAAAAATATGCTCCTCCGTATCTGGCACATCTCCAGTTGCAAAAACAATAGCATATCCGCCTGCCGGAATATCATAATCAGAAAAGACAAATTTTTCATTGCCATCCCGGTTCTTTGACAATCCATAGCCTTTTAAATTTACGCCTTCCGCCCCTGCATTGTATACTTCAATATAATCGCATGAACCGTAATATTTCTGCTTCAATGTTGTAGAATTGTGTGCACATACCTCATTAATCAAAATAACAGGTTTTTCCTGTCCCTGACTGAAACTAAGCCACCATGCCAGAAATACGACCATTCCAAACAACATGATTCCGCCCAAACGTATTTTTTTCCCATCCTATTTCCTCTTAGTCCAATCCCAGCTCTTCCCTTTTCTGATCATAGAACTTTGAATGCTTATCCATATAAATATCATATTCCTCCAGAGATGCAATCTTCATAAATCCCCATTCCTCAAAACTGCCTCCGATCTGCGAGCTCTTTCTGGCAACAATATAATCCACTCTCTCCTGCTGGCAGAGCAGTACCAGATACTGCGCATGGATAATATCCGCCTCCATTGCCTCATACATTTCCCGGTTGCCGCCCTGTACATCCCAGCTTTCCACCAACATATCCCTGCCATATGGCATCATGATCTTCGGATCATACTGTCTGATAAACTGCACCATCTCCGACGGCACAACTGCCTTGACCCAGTCACCCTCCACATGCAGAATATCGGCTGTATCGATTACACTCTGTGGCAGATGATAGGCATTTTCCGCCCTCTTTACTGCCGGATTCGAGTAAATAAAGCTTCCCTGCAGCATTAACATTACTCCGCAGACAATGCTAAACAGAACCCTTTTTTTCCCGCTCTCAAACTGCTCAAAGATCCGCACAATCACATAGCAGACAATGACCCCCATCGGCATCAGCCATAAAAACCGATAATAGACCTCTTGATCTAAAAAATGATAGATCGCCAGATAAGAAAATACCGGAAAAAAGAACAGCACAAGAACCGCCGTCACAAGGTATACTAAGATCATGCGGATTCCCTTGTCCTTTTCCCAGAACCAGAGATACCCCAGTGCCGCCAGAAAAAACACCGTAACCATACCGACACCGCTGAATTTCCGGTACATATCTATTGTCATACGGAACGCTTCCATCATATTACCTAACATTCGATTCTCCTCTTTTGTTCCCCTATTTTAAGAACAAATACAATATACCATAGACCAGACTCGGAATACAGCAGGCTGCAAATTCAAACAGAATGACCAGCTTCTTTTTGTAAACCGCAAGGATCAGTCCCGCCATTGCCACAAAGATCGGGAACATAAAAATGCCCGTACTGGTCGTGAATGCCGCCACTGCCGAAAGGGCAAACAGCATGCACCACTCTCCGCACCGCATCTCGTCCCGTACCACAAACAACATCCACAGCACCATTGCCGGAACGACCAGATTGCCAAACATCGCTTTTCCCTGCCAGGTTCTTGTGTACGCAAAGGTTTCTGCCGTATAAAGCGAAACATTCCCAAACAGATACCAGATATTTAAGAACAGCAGAAACAACGGAATATTCTGCGGTCTGTCCTCAAACAGCCGCTTTGCGATCTGACCGTACAGCGCATACATCAGAAGCAGAAAGACCGGTCCGATAAAGCAGTGGGACAGAATCGTCGCATGAATACCGGTCAGCCTGCCAATCCATGCAATAAAAATCGGTACAGGCGACAGTGCATGACGTACATCCAGCTCCTGCGCATAACCGTAATAAGGATTTTTCAGATACATCCCGTCTCCGCTCTGTGTCTGTGCCGAAATTGCCACATAAAGTGCATCATCTCCATCCAGATACTGCATGAAAACTGCCGTCACCATCTGCAGCACAATCAGTACTATCACAACACTCCACAGAATACGGCTCCCTCGCTCCATGAACTTAAAACGGAACGTATTTACAAAACACTCTTTTATCATCTTTGCGCCAAGCAGCAGACCGGCAAGCACTGCTATGAGCATAAGTACATTATACAGCTTTGCCGCATCCGCAAAATCCTTTTGTGCCACGATAAACGGAATGATCATAAACTGAAACAGGGCAAACAGCACAAGCCACCCGGAAACATAGACCATCCCTAAGTTTTTATGCCTGTCATCCATAAATCTGACCGGCAGAAGACCTGCCAGAAACGGAACCAGAAAGAGAAGCCCCGCCAGCATCAACATTTGTATTATCATAATCTATATCCTATTTCTTTCTCCGTAGTATCCGGTTCTTTATCATTCGCAGATCTTCCTTCCATGTCTCCACGCGCATAAAAGTCCTGGACTTTTCCGACAGCTCAATGCTCTTTTTTTCTGCCACCACCTTTACCAGATCCTTTGCCATTTCATAGTAGACCTCCTGTACAAAGTGGTTGAACTGATCGTAAAAGCTCTCCTGTCCTTTGATATAACGGTTAATATCCAAAAAGGTGATATTTTCGTTCTCCTCTGCCAGTCTGCGTATCCTGTCGTTGACTTCCTTCTGCACCAGATGCCTTCCCTCGTATGCCGGATTCCGGTTCTTTTTAAACGGTATCTCTGCACCCAGAATCAATATAAGCAGTGTATCCGGTGCCAGATGCTCCCGGATAAACCGGATATTCTCAAGAATTTCATCCGGTGTCAGGATTCCTTCAAACTCATACTGCTTAGAAAACCACTCAAGAAAAGGTTCCGTAAACGTAAACCGGGATGTATAGATTTCCCGGTTTATGTATTTTTGCCAGTTCTTTTTCTCCGTTATCGGATAATAGCCCGGTACAAATGCTACCCTTTCACCGGTTTCCTTTCTCCGGTAGACACCCAGGTTACAGTCTGCCAGATAGCTCATGCACACAATGTCATAATGCTCCGTAAACAGCCTGTCCGAAAACATATCTTCATCCGCAAACGGAAGCTCTTCCACGAGCATTTTTTTCTGTGCTTCCGACAGTGTATAGGACTCCACAATCTGGGTCGAATGGTTGACCTGCTCGATGTTCACGCCGGTCTTTGAACTGATATACGTAAATTCACTGTCTATGCTATCACTTTCTTCCAGAAATGCAAACAGAGAATTCAGATCACAGGGCCCCTTGAACAAAATCTTCTGCTTCCGCCCGTCTACTGCAACAGTCTGCTTTCCCTCCTGCACAAGTTCCCTGTCCTGATTGATCCAGGGTGGCAGGAAATCTTTTTTCACCATGGAAACAACCTCTCCCTCTACCGTAAGCTCCGGATATCCAAGCTTCGCATAGACATACTGCTCCACCGCCATACCAAGCGTCCTGCAGGAGAATAAAAAGTGTTCCAGTTTCTCTCCCTTTTTTGCATAAAAACCGACAATCCCATAGGAACCAAACTTGTCCTCTGCCGTCACATAGCCACACTCATATGCCGGATTTTGAAACAGCTCCTCCACTTCCTTTTCATTTAGCCGCTTTTTCGTATAGTTTAACTGGTTCGTCCTCTGGATCAGTTCCGTCACACGTGGAAGCTCAGACAGACAATCTTTATGCAATACGACCTTGATGTTGCTCTCCATCAAAAACGCTTCATTGGAGCTGCTCTGCTTCATTGCCTCCCGCTTTTCTTCCAGCACCCGATAGGATTTCAGACGTTTATGCTCCTCATCCTTTGCCGGAATGCTCTCCGCATAAGCAAAAAGCGCAGGAATTTCCTCTGGTCCGCCAGTCATCAGTCCCTCATTATAATATTCTGCTTCCTTCCGGTTTCCCGCATTGTCATCCAGAAACAGAACATTTACGCTTCGAAGCTTCATATCCATAATCAGCTGTCTGATCCGTTCTCCCTTTGCCTCCCAGTTGATCGAATTGAAAACAAACTCCTCCGCCACGCCCAGTTCCTTCAGTTTTTTCATCGCCGGAGCTTCGTCGTTCTTGGAACAGACCGCATTGACAATGCCGCAGTCTGTCAGTCTGTGAATCAGCCGGATATGCTCCGGTATGGCTTCCACGGCTCCCTCACTGAGTGTCCCCTTCCAGAAGGTCTCATCCAGATCCCATATAATCAGCTTTACTTTTGTGTAATCTATCATTGAATATGCAAGCTCCTTTCGTTTCCAAACCGCTTCATCCATTCCATATGGAACGGTAAAATTCCTTAAGCCATGCGGCTGTCTCCTGTATATCATAGCCGGAAGCCTTGATCTGTGTGACAGCTTCCCGGCTGCGTCTCATCCGCGCAGACATGCCTTCTATGATCTGTGCTTTCTCAAGCCAGCCACTCCATTCTAATGCCGGTGCTTTCAGAGAACACATCCGCACCAGCTTTGTCACCATTACCTCTTTGCTGATCGTATCCGATGCAAGCACCTTAAGTCCTGCTGCCTGTGCCTCGATTAACGTCACCGGAAGCCCTTCGAATAAAGACGGAAACAAAAAAACATCCATCGCGGAAATCAGTTCATCCACATCTGTCCTGCTGCCCAGAAAACGAACATTCTTCAGCCCTTTTTTCTCTGCAAGCTGTTTTATCTGCGGTTCTAAAACACCTTCTCCAATCAGAAGCAGCATGCTTTTCCTTTCCGGTTTTGCTGCTTCCCTTTGCAGCCACGCTTCCCATATATCCAATAAAAATCTATGATTTTTCTGCTCCTCAAACCGCCCCACATGCCCGACGACAAAGTCCTGCTCTGAAATTCCCAGTCTCTCCCTGCCTTTCTGACGCTTCTCTTTTGAAAAGGCAAACCGCTCCGTGTCAATGGCATTTTTTAACAGATAAAAATTCTGTTTATCACAGGCACGTTTTCCATACAGCCATTCGCCCGCCATCTTTGAACAGGCAAATAAATAATCCGCCTGAAACCGCAGCGGATACTGGAGCAATGTCTTTACAAGAGCAGACACTCCGCTTCCTGAAGCGGTATTGTGGCTGTGGATGATCGTGCAGATACCAAAGTTTTTTGCAATCGGCAGATACAGCGCTGCCGTACTTCGGATATGACTGTGCAGAACCTTCCATTCGGTATGTGTTTTCAGCAATTCCTTCCATGCCCGTCTATAATGTACTGCACCGGATACCGAAAATGCCGGCACGGAAAATATCCGTCCCCCAAGCGCTCGCACTTCCTCACTGTAGGCGCATTCTTCCTCCGTATGGAGCACAAAATCAAACTGTATCCGGCTTCTATCGATACACCGGTACAGGTTCATGACCATCGTCTCCGCTCCGCCTCTGTCCAGACGTCCCAGAACATGCAGAATGCGGATTGGTTCTGTTTGGATCTCACTGCTCTTTATCGCCATACTTTATGCTCCCTTCACAACCCAAAACCTTTGCCTGCACCCTTGTTCTGATCTCGGGTAACCCACACAGAAATCGGAACAGCTTTACCGGACGAATCACGAAATGCGTCACTGTAATCGTCAGAAACAAATCCATGCTAAAATTGCCAAGTATGATCCCCACTGGATTTTCCATGCCAAGCACGGATATGAGCAGCGTTCTGGATAACACAAGCACATAGCCCCCAAGCAGATACATCTGCAACGAATATCTCCCGCAAATCAAAAGCAGTCTCTCCACTATGCCCCTGCTCTTTTCGGCAAGCCATAAGAAACAAAGTGTACCACCTGTTACAAACAAAAGCATCCCCGGCATCCGTTCTTGTGCTGCACCCGCCAGATACAGCACAACCATGCCAACGCCTCCTGCCAGTGCAGACAAAGCTTTTTTACAATATTCTTTTTCGTATATTTCTCTTCGAAGTACATAGCCCATCAGAAAAAAGACCTGAAATTCAGCTGCCATGGAAAGCAGAAATACATCCGTCACCTCACCGCTCACAAAGTAAAGCACCAGACTAAAAAGAATCACCGCCGCCTTTCCCGCCGTTCCTTTCCGGTAACAGACGATCACCGCCGGGAAAATCAGAAACAGCAGAAACAGCACCCACAAAAACCAGTCGCTGCCACCGTATAAAAGAAAATTCCATATAGCTTCCCCTGCTTCCATCTGTTCGTTTACAAGCGGATTCGGAATGATGCGCGGCACGATATCCAACAGTCCAAAAACGACGTGCGGCACAAAAATACGCTTTACCTTCTTCCACACATAGCTGCCATATGCTCCGGTTCCCTGATTTTGATCGTTTTCTCCAAAAGAGATACAAAAACCGGACACCAGAAAAAACAGTGGCATCTCAATTTTCCACAAAAAGGAATGCAGTGCACTGCACCATGGAATCTCGTGCAGATTTACCGGAAATACAATGATGCTGTGATACAACAGCACCATACAAATGGCGATTCCTCTCAGCTTGTCTATTTCCGCATAGTGCTTTTTCATAAATCTGCTCCTTTTAATACAGACGCCTTACTCTGACTGTCCTTCATCCGCTTCCGGTTCATCCCGCTCAATCAGCTTCGCAATATCACATTGCAGTTCATCTGTCTGATCATAGAAAACAAACGGTTCACTGTGCTCTACCCGCTGCCATATCTCATTGTCCCAGGTTTCTCTCCACCAGAAATTCCCAATGTCGATTGCCCAGATTCCCTTTTCTTCCACAGCGCCATACTGTTCCTCGTAAGCGCTTCGAGTCATGAGCCTGGGCGCAAATGCCTCATATTCATCCTTCCAGCATTCATCGGGAATCAGCCCCGGATATTCCGGAAACCAGACGGAAAAGATGCCCATATAGTGCCCATCACTTGCATAAGCAAGTACCGTATTCTCATCAAACCGTTCCGACACATAAGCCATCATCCATTCGTAGACTTCCCGGTTGTGTGCATTTTTTTTCTGAATCGTAAAAAGATTGCAGATTGCAAATACGAAAAAAGCAAAAAACAAAATAATCTGTTTTCTTTTTCCTGCTGTCGAAAACAGACATGCCAGACAAAGTACTAATATGCCCAGAATACATTTCACATACCGGACACTGAATACCGGACTGACAACAACCGATACCAACACACCGACTCCGATCACTCCGCCATACACAAATGCTCCGTAAGCAATCGTTCCCCACTCTGTCTGTCTGGCGATTTCTGACACCAAAATGACAGCCACAAACAGTGCCAGTGCCGCTCCAGCCAGAACTGACATGGAAGAATAAAACGGAAACATAATATAAGACAGACAATCTCGAACGGAAATGGGCGGAATCCAATAATCCTCACGGACGGCTCCAAACTGTCCGAGCAGAACAAAAAGCCATGGCAGATAGGCAATGGACGAAGCTCCCACACAGATGCACCACCTTCCGATTCCCTTCTGCTTGCGACGAATCATGACTGCCAGCATCCACAGATAAATCAGTGCCGTCGCAATCAGTGCATAATACTGCGTATAAGCGGCCAGAATACCGCTTACGAATAACGCAGCCCATGCCTTTTTCTCAGCAATCACTTCATACCGCTTTTCCAGTACAATCTTTCCCACTAAAAATGCAGTAACCACCAGAAAGGAAGCCAGACCATACATCCGCATTTCCGGCAACAGATAAGACATATTTGCCGGCAGAAACACGCTTAAAAAACTAAACCACAGCCCGGTACTCTCTCCCCATAGCTTTCTTACAAGCGTCACCCCAAGGAGAAACATCCCCGTAAGCGGCAGTACATTAAATGCCCGAACCGCCCAGATACTGTTGCCAAACGGCGCTGTGAGAAACTTCACGAGCAGATAATAAAACGGCGGATGCACGTCCACTCCGGTAATCCGCACCAGTTCTGACGCATTATGCTGTATTAACGACAGCGTATAAGATTCATCATATTGAATATACGGGTTCCATGCCGTCACAGCCAGACAGAGCAGTCCTGCCACCCAGACGAGGAACCATTTATAGTCTATTTTTTTACTTTTCAAATTCTTTCTCCATACACAATAAACTTTCTGCTTATAATATCATGTTTTACACAGAAAATCAAAGATTACGTTCTCTCAATCTCTCTAATTGACAACCCGCCTCTTTCATATGATAATAGCTTTAGCAAAATCTGTTAAAAATAACCATAGTACCATCATGATAAACTACAGAAAGGCAATCTATATTTGAGGAAAATGAACATGAAAAAAAACAGGATGACCGATTCAATTTATCTCTGTCTGCTGCTTCTGTTCCTTCTTGCGGCACTTCTTATCTGGCCGGTGGGACTGATTCAGGTAAAGCAGGAATATAAATCTCTGGAATACGGCATGGCACAGTCCGGACCGATCACGGAAACAACCGCCCTTTCCGGCATTATCCAGCCGGTGGCAGACAAACTGGACCGTATCGCGGTCCGCTTTTCCATTCCGAACCGGAAAGAAAATACCGGTATTTTACACTTTCGTCTGACAGACGGACAGGGAAATGTCATCTATATGGAAGATATTCCACTTTGTGAAATGAAGAACAACAAATACCATTCCTTCCGGATTTTGCAAAAGCTGTCTGCCGGACAGCCATATATTTATGAAATCACCGTTTCCGGTGCTGGAGAGGATTCCCCTTCCGTCTGGCTGGGTTCTCCGAAAACCGCCTGTACTGGACAGGTTTCCGTCTATTGCGGCGGTCAGGAATATCCGAACAACGCACTGATCATGCAGTTTACCTATCACGGTGCTGCCTCATTCAGACAGGCACTGCCCTATCTGATCACGCTGCTTTTGCTTTCGATGCTTGTACTGGCATCCTGGAAAGGAGAACACCAAAATGACCGATAAATTCCGTCCTTCTATGGACCTGCAAAAAATACTGAAAAAATTACTGTTTCCCATTCTCTTTCTGATAACCGCAGTCTGTCTTGTGCTTTCTGCGGATGAAAGCCGCACTCCTCTGACTTTAAAGGGCGATGCCCTGATAAGAGAAGCCGGTACGATTGACGGCACCTGTGTTCGGATTGCAGAAGACTCCGGCTTTTCCGGTGTCTTCTTACGCACAAAAAATTTTATGCTGGAGAAGGGATCCTACCGAATCGGTGTGGAATACCATACCGATTCGGAGACGAATACCGTTTCTCTCTATGATAACGGAAAAACCACCGACATCGCGGTTCTTTCTCCCCAGACTACTTACGAGGAATATCCGTTTACCCTGACAAAGGATTCACAGGATGCGGTACTTCGAATCCATTACAACGGTACCGGAAATCTTTCCGTGGATTCCGTCACCCTGATCCCGGAATCCCGCTTTTACAATGACGCTTACTTTTATGCGCTGCTCGTACTTATGGTCGGTATCGCTGTGATTGTGTTGTCTCAGACCTCTTTTATCCAAAACTTAAGTATACAGACAAAAGCCATAGGCTTTGCCCTGCTTTGCATAGCGCTGGTGGCATTCGTCCCGTACATGAACGGTTATCTGAACTGGGGCGATGACATCTGTTACCATCTGATCCGTATCGAAGGCATCAAGGACGGACTTGCTGACGGGCAGCTTCCGGTCGTGATCTATCCGGAAGGTATGCAGGGAAACGGTTACTTAAACTGCATGTATCCGAATCTGTTTTTGTACCTTCCTGCCGTTCTGAGACTGGCAGGCGTTTCTATGGCAGGCTCCTATAAATGTCTGATATTTGTTTTCCACCTGTTGACGGTTGTAATTACTTATTTTTCTGTAAAGTCCATCTGTAACAGCCGTAAGTCTGCGCTGCTTGCAGCCCTGCTCTATACGCTCTGTCCCTACCGGCTGACAAACTTTTATGCCAGAGGGGCGTTGGGAGAAGCTCTCGCCATGACTTTCTTCCCGCTGTTATTTGCAGGTCTTTATCATGTACTGCTTGGCAATGCAAAGAAATACTGGATGTTAGTGCTCGGACTTTCCGGTCTGATCCAGACCCATGTGCTCAGTGCCCTGCTTGGAACCGTTTTCTGTATCCTGCTTGGCATCATCTGCATCCGCAGGGTCTATACCGAAAAGCGTATCCTTCCTGTTTGTAAAGCTGTCGCACTGACTCTTTTTTTAAACCTCTGGTTTATGGTTCCGTTTCTCTATTTTTATACAAAGGAAGCTCTGTATACCGAGGCACTGGACTGGTGCAGTTTTTCAGAATATTCCTTAAACCTTTCCGGTCTGCTCGGTACGATCAATACAAACGGCTACCGCACCCTCACATTGGGGCTTCCAATCGTTTTCTGTGCCGCTATTGCCCTGTTTTACTTTGTGCTGGAACGGAAAACGGCTCATGTGCCGACTGACGAAACCGCTTCCGAAGTTTCCGGGTCTCTGTCTCTTTTTACCGGTTTTCTGCTTATCCTGGGAGCAGTCAGTACCTTTATGGTCTTAAATCTATTCCCCGGCTGGGAATTTTTGCGGATCGGTCTGTATGAAAAACTTTTAAAAAATCTGCAGTTTGCCTGGCGTATGCTCGGTCCTGCCAGCGTTACCCTGATTCTGGCAGGCTGTATCCTCCTTTATAAGAGCCGTCTGCTCACACCGTACCGCCAGAGTATTTTCATTGCTCTGACTGCGGTCTGTCTGTTGTCCGCAGTACGCTATCAGGAAGAAGATTTTGCCTATGCTTCCTATGATTCCACCTACAGCCGCGGTCATCTGAGCAAGCTAAACGGCATCCCTAAGGGAGAAGCCACCATCGTATACCCCTATGAATGGTGTTTAAAAGACTTCCCCGTGACTGAACCGGATACGACCTGTACGTTTACAGTTCCCGATGCGGTTTCCGATGTCGCATATTCCAGAACAGGAACCACCTCTACTCTGACCTACCATAATACGCTGGCCGGCAATACCGTCACCTTCCCGGTCATGGCTTATTCCGGCTATACGGCAGAAGATGAAAACGGCAATCCACTTCCTTTTGTCAAAAACAAAGACAAAATGCTTGAGGTGGAATTATCCGATTCCACTGGAAGTCCGCATCAAATTATAGTAAAATATAAAGGTATGGCAGGCTTTACGATCGCTTTGATCGTTTCGTTTGCTACGGCAGTAATCTGGATTGCAGCCCCAAAATTGAAACACTTTCATTATCAATAGAACGGAGAACATTATGGATAAAATCGCAGTACTCATTCCTTGTTATAATGAAGCACAGACGATCGGCAAGGTCATCGCCGATGTAAAAGAAAATCTTCCCGAAGCTACCATTTATGTCTATGACAATAACAGCACGGACGATACCGCAGCCATTGCAAAAAAAGCGGGGACCGTTGTCCGCCACGAATATAAACAGGGAAAGGGCAATGTTATCCGCCGCATGTTCCGGGAGATCGATGCCAAATGTTATCTGATGATTGACGGGGATGATACCTACCCATTAAACTGTGCCCGCGAAATGGTGGACCGGGTATTGTATCACAATGCGGATATGGTAGTCGGAGACCGCCTGTCCTCCACGTATTTTACGGAGAACAAGCGTCCCTTCCATAATTTCGGAAACAGTCTGGTGCGGGGCAGCATCAACTATCTGTTTCATTCCGATATTAAAGATATCATGACCGGCTACCGTGCCTTCAACTACCTGTTTGTCAAATCCTTCCCGGTACTCTCCAAGGGCTTTGAAATCGAGACGGAAATGACCATCCACGCCGTGCACAATAACATGCAGGTAGATAATGTGATCGTAGACTACAGGGACAGACCTGCGGGCAGCGAATCCAAGCTGAATACCTATTCCGACGGCATACGTGTCCTTCGCATGATTGCCAGACTCTTTAAGAACTATAAGCCGCTTGCCTTTTTCGGCTTGATTGCGTTGGTGCTTATGGCTCTGGCTGCCGGCTTTTTTATGCCGGTATTGTTTGAATTTCTGCATACCCACCAGGTACTCAAATTCCCGACTCTGTTTGTCTGTGGTTTTACAGCACTGGCGGCTATCCAGTCATTATTTGCAGGTCTGATTCTGAGCAACACAAGTGAAAATGACCGCAGGGATTTTGAGATGCGCTTAAATACACTGGAGCATGAGTACCGCATGCTGCTTCATGCTGAAAGTGAGGATATGATATGATGATGCCGGAACAGTTTTTCAAACGCCTGAATACCCATATCAAAAAAGAATGGCGGATAGCTTTTCTATCCGCCTTTGTCATTGGATTTTTTACCTATCTCTGGCACCTTGGCAGCTTTCTGGTCAACGGAGATTCCATCCACAATTTTCATACGGAACAGAATACGATTCATCTGGGCCGCTGCTTTCTGACCTATACGTGCGGTATCAGCTCCTTTTATGATCTGCCGACCGTAAATGGACTGCTTGGCATCCTGTATGTGGCTTTCTGCAGTGTCTGTATCGCAGAACTGTTTCAGCTCAAAAAAACGCTGTCTATTGTACTGACCTCCGGTCTGCTCATCACCTTTCCGTCTGTGGCAAGCACCTTCGCCTACAACTTCACCGCGGATGGCTATCTGCTCGCCATGCTCTTCGGTGCTCTGGCAGTCCTGCTTACCTGCCGCTATCAATTCGGACTGTTTGCCGGAGCGATACTGTTGTGTTTCAGCTATGGTTCTTATCAGGCCTATATCGCTTTTACTCTTATGATCGTCGTCGTATGGCTGATCTGGCAGCTTTTGTTCTTAAAAACTCCGGTCCGCAGACTTCTTGGCACGATTGCGAAGCTGCTTGTCATGGGCGTGCTTGGCTCCCTTGCCTACCTTCTCTCCCTAAATGCTCTGCTTCGTATCCAGGGAAAGAAACTCTCCTCCTATCAGGGCATCTCCGGGGGAATGGAATTGAGTGCAGAGCGTATCAAAGAAGCCATACTTTCCTGTCTGCATTATTTCAAACACTTCTTTTTCGGCGGTCTGACACCGTCCCTGTATACGCTTTTGAACCTTCTGCTAGTGGTATTGATTGCCTATGTTGTGCTCCGCCTTTTGTGGAAGAACCGGATATTCTGCCATATACCGGAATGTGTACTGCTGCTTCTTTGCTTCGCATCCATTCCCTTTGTAACGGCTGTTTTCTATTTTATATCACCGGGGGTCGCATTCCACACGCTGATGTGTGCAGGATTTTCCATGATCTACCTGCTGCCCATTTTGTATCTGGAGCAGAGTGAGATCTCCTTCAAGCCGGATGTGGTCTTTTCCTGGGCCGCTTTTGCAGTTTTGTTTCTGTCTATTTATAATTTTATTCTGGCTGCCAACATCAACTTCCTTTATATGAACCGCAGCTATGAGATCACCTACGGACTGGGGCTTCGGATTGCAAACCGCATCGAACAGACAGAGACCGAAGAACCGATCCGGCAGATCGGCATTATTGGGGAGATCACGACCGAAGATTCCGGCTATAACTTAAATCTCCCTCCTGAGATGACAGGTGCCATGTACCCATATATGGTCAGCGAACAGCTCGGCATGACGGCATTTTTAAATGACTATTTCGGTCTGAGCCTTCGAAATGCCCCGGATGATGTCGTGATTCCGTTTGTCCACAGCGAAAAATACCGGACCATGGATATCTGGCCCGGCAAAAACTCCGTCATGGTGGATGGAGATACGTTATATGTAAAATTTACGGATGTGGAGTGGTGATAATCACTCCACATCCGGCAGCAGAGACTTAAGCTGCCTGGTGTTCTCATAGGAATACACAATATACATGTTGTTTTCAAAGACCTTGTATTGCTCATTGATATATTCACATTCCGGAAAATCTGTATCTCTTTCTTTGTTGAGCAGAATAAATACTTTATCTTCCGTTTCCCGGTCTGCATTCTCTACCCGCATCAGCCAGGGATATGCTTCCAGCGTATTCCAGTCCTGTTTCCAGTCAAAAATCGTATGAAACTGTACAAAGCCATCGGTCAGCTCCGTAAACAGATTGGCCGACCAGAATTCCGCATACCCGAAGGTATAACCTTCCTGTGTCAGGAAATCGGCTGCTTCCATTTTCTGTGCATATGCCGTATCCATGCCTTCGATCCATCGGTTGCATACATTCACTCCACCCCAGATCATACAGACTCCGATCCCTGCAGCTAAAATGGTACTATACCTGTCATTCTGCGAAACTTCTCTCTTCAGGCAGATACCCAGAACCGGGAATACATAAATAAGCAATGGTATAAAATATCGGGGTTGGTACGGGGCATCGGTAAATAAAAATAATACCATATGCATCACAAATGTCCAGACCACGAATACACTGTAGGTTCTCTCTTCCTCTTCTGCCTGATCTTCTGCCTGATCTTTTCCCAGGACCATACGGATTACCAGATAGACGATGGCTGCCATAGATGCAACAGCCAGCATGGAGACCAGACCTCTGGAAGAAAAAAGCTGCTTATCATCATAGCCAAAGGTCTCCAGGAATCCGTTTACCAGGTCAGTGACCCGATCCACCGAAAAGGGAACGGCAGAAATCTCCGAGTAATCCGTCCAGTGATACCGGTCCTTCAGTAGATTGATAAACACAAGTCCTCCCCCGGCCACAAGCATCCCAAGACCAGACAGAATCGTACTCTTATTCACGATTTCCCTGTTCAAAAGATATTTTCCAAAATTTACAAAAACAGCGGTGACAAACAACGGCACATAAAGTATAAATACCTGTCTGAAGCCTCCCATCCCGGCTAAAAACGCCAAGCCCAGGAAAAGTGCGGTTCCGATTTTACGGTATTTCCCTTTTATGATTCCCGCAAACAGCCCCAGTGAAAAAAAGGAAATCGCCAGGTGCGGAACATAATATCCTCCCAGTAAAACAAAGGTCGTATAGCTGTTAGAAAAGGGCCAGACCAGAAACGGCAAAAAAATCAGCGCCTTTTCTCCAAACTTCATATTCCGGCAGAAAAAATAATACGCTCCCGCCATGATCACCATAAGGATCAGTTCCCGAACCGTCCGGATCAGCGTCCAGTCCGAAAAAAACGCAAACAGGGGTGCCGTCACAAGCTGCGTATTTAACACCCGAAGCTCTGTGGAATAATACCAGTTTGGGGAAATAACTGCATGCTCCTCATGCAGAAGCTCTGCCAGCACCATTTCGGATGCATCATCCGAGGTAATCCGCTTATCGCCATACCGGTAAGTCATGAATGTAAAAAACAGCATCAGAAGTATGGTAAAAATCCATAGTACCTGCACATATCTGCTATTCCGTATATTCTTTTCCATCCTCATTCTCCTCTCCAAAATACTGGCTCACATATTCCATCAGATATGCCTCCCGCTCTTTTATAAATTCCCTGTCTGAACCCGACAGCAGACTTCCATACAACCCTTCCTGCTCCTTCAGCTTCTGTATGATGTTGGCATAATCCAACTCTTCGCTGCACATCTCCTGCAAGGTATGTACAAAATCCTCCCGGAATCTGTCACTGCGCATCAGGCTTGCAAATAACGGATCGTCCCACAACACATACTCGGTATACGGCATTCTTTCCCGAAAGCTATCCCGGGACACATCTTCTAACGTCAGGTCCAGATCAAACAAAATCCATCTCCACCTTCCGTCTGTCTTCTCTCTCTCGTCTCTGACACCGGCATACTTCCATATAGCCACATTTTTGTGATCGCTGAAATCACCATTGGCAAAAAATATCTGATAACACAAATAATCCATGTAGCTTTGGATATCGATGCAGGCATCGATTTCCGCATAGCAGTCTTCTCCGGAAGCATACCAGCTTTCGATACTTTCCTGCAGCATTTCATATTCTGCACAGCTTCTCTCAAAGCCTTCCTCATACGGGGAAAGGGATTCCTCCTCCCCCTTCCGGAATATGATTTTTTCCGGCTCCAGTCCATAACAGCCTGCCACAAACTCCCGGCTGATCCGTTCCTGAATGCAGTACTCACCCCATAATTCCCCATTCAGAAAAAGAATACAGGGCTGATAATTCTGTGTGGCAACCTCTTCACTCTCTGCCAGGGACTGTAAAAACTGTGATTTCCCGATTCCATGGCGCAGAACAAGCGATCTCTGTCCACTGCTTCCGGGTAAAAGCTCCCCGTCTATAAAGCAGTTGCCGTCATACCGCTCTCTGGCATATATCTTAAAGCTTTTTACCGCCCCGAATCTGGTCGAGCTTCCGTTGATCCGCAGACCGACAAGCTGGGTATGACACAGATTTCCACCGGCATCAAAGCATTCCAGCCAGGCTCTCCGCTCCCATTCCCTGCCGCGCTGCAGGAAATTCGCATTGATGCCGTTTACAGCTGCTTCTTCTCCCCATTTTTCCAGATTTTCCAGATACTCTGCGTACTTTTCTCCCAATACATAAATCCCATCTTCTCCAAACAGGTCATCCGGGTCTGCTGTAAGAGAAACGACCAGATAATTGGCATACTTCTCCGAATAATCCTTTCCGACAAAATACGTTCCGATGGTATCCCGGCTGATCTCTCCCTGTTCGTTTACAGAAACTGCCCGGACTACCACCGCCTTATCCACCTTCTCCGTATAGATATCCTCTGGATTGTCTGAAAAATCGTCCCGGCTCCTATAAACATTTTCCTTGCCGCTTATATCTGCTATCCGGATCGGTCCGCTATAGCGCTGCGATTCCGTGGTCGGAAGAGAGCCATCGGTTGTATAATAAACCATATTTTCACCGGCGTCTATCTCCAACAGAAACTCTTCCTTATAAAATCCGCTCTGTGCCGACAACACCGGAGCTGCTATATCCGAAGCAACTGACCGCGTCTTTCCCTTTTCATTGCTTTCATATGGCGTCCCGCTCATCGTTTCCCAGGCTCCGGCTCCATCCTCGGTTCTGGCCAGTACGATATCGTCCGCTGTGGGAACCATGGAGACCGAATCCAAAACCCGGTCTTCTGCATCTGTCGGATAGACCGTGTCGTTGTCTGAAATGCAAAAATCCGCAAAAACAGCTTCCTCCGTTTCCAGCTCCTCGCCCACCGCAAATACAAGCATAAATGATCCCGGTGCAAGCGCTGCTTCCGGAAAGCTGTACTTGACCTCTCCCCGTTTATCCGACAATCCATAGCCCTTTAAAGCCACCGTTTCTGTTCCCGCATTGTAAACCTCTATGTAATCAGAATACCCCCGGTACTTCTCCTCTATGATCGAAAAATTATGGGCACAGACCTCATTCAGGACCAGTCCCTGCTCTGACTTTCCCTCCACCCTCCTCATTGTGAGGCAGAAAGAGATTAAGCCAAACAGACAGAGTCCCAGCAGGGCCGCCTTCTTCCTTCCTGTCACTCTTTTTCCTCTCGTTCCTTCAGCCATTCGTCACTCAGTCCGAACAGCTCTTTTAAATACAAAAAAGCATACTGTGGTCTCTGCTGTATAAATTCCACACATGCATCTGCTTCTTCCAGCCCATACACATCCTTCACGTTCTCCATATATTCCGCAACCCGTTCATAGGAAAAAGTATGGTCTGCAAGCTCGCAAAACCGGTTTACAAATTCCCTCCGGAATCTGTCACTGCGCATCAATGTCACAAAAAGCGGATCACCGGCCACGGTATAATCCGTAGTCCCCGGCTCCGTAAACGTGTTTCTGGCAGGATCGACCATGGTATAGTCCAGATCATAAAAAATCCACCGCCATTTTCCGTCACCATAAACATTCTCTGATTTCTGTGCGGCCTTCCACAGCGCTACATTATGTTTGTTGCTGAAATCCCAGTTATCCAGATACGTCTGGATACAGATGTAATCCACATAGCTCTGAATATCTATCGTCTCCGCAATTTCCTCATAGCAGTCTCTGCCGGAGGCATTCCACTCTGTGATCCTGGCACAAAGCTGTTCCCATTCCTCCTGATACTCCGCATAATGCTCATCCAATGGGTCTGTTGTAAGCTCCTCGCCCTTTATGAGAATCACCTGTTCTGCCAAAATACCGGAAAAATTCTCTACATATTCTGCACTGCACCGCTCCTGAATACAATAGGTTCCCCAATACTCTCCGTCCAGAAACAGTACACACGGTTCTGACTCCTGTATTCCCACATGGCATTCCTTGGCAAGCTCCTGTATCCACTGGTTTTTGCCGTATGCATTGCGCAGCACAAGCGACTTGGGGTAGCACGCTTTCAAAAAACTGTCATAATCAATGTATTCATTTCCGTATTTCATATTTGCCGCCACACGGAAACTCTTCTTCACTTCCGAACGGGAATAATTCCCGCTGATATGTATACCGACCTCCTGCTTTGTCCTGCACTCACGTGCACGGTCAAAAACTGTCACAACAGCGTCTCGTCTGGTCTCTCTTCCGGAAAGCATATAATTAGCCGGTTCCACCTCCAGCTCTTCCCCGCCTTCCTCCAGCTTTCTGTGATACTCGTCGTTCTTTTCCCCCAGAACATAAATCCCGTTCTCATATCCAAACAGATCATCCGGATCTGCCACCAGTGAAACCACATTCCAGTTTCTGTACTTTTCAAACCGTTCACCGACAAAATAGACGGCAGTCACACCGCTGCTCGCTCTTCCGTGTTCGTCCACCGCCACAGCACGCACAACCGTAGCCTTGTCGACCTTTTCGGAAGGGATTTCATAAGCATGCTGGGACAGATCCGTTCTGCTGCAATACACATTGTCCTGCACACTGGCATCCCCGATCTGCAAGGCTTCTTCGTATACCGCATCATCCAGATAAGGTTCCGAGCCGTCTAACGTATAATAAATGAGACAGCCTTCCTCCGCCTCCATGGATAACGCAAAGCCATCCTCATAGAAGCCGCTATCTGCCGACAATACCGGAGGTGCCACCTTCTCCGTGGGCACTAGCACCTTTCTTACGCTGTCATTTCTGGCCCAGGGACTTCCCTTCATCGTTGTCCATTTTTCGGCTCCGTCACTTTCCCTGGCATACACAATATCAGCCGTAGTCGGTACCAGATCCACATAGTCGATAATTTTTCCGCCCGGATCCGTCAGGTAAACGGTCTCATCGTCAGAGATTCTAAAATTTGCAAAAATATGCTCTTCCAGATCCGGCACAGCCCCGGACGCAAATACCACGATCCGGCTCCCTGCTCCTAACTCACAATCCTCAAATACAAATTCCGCCGCGCCATTCCTTTTGTCCGAAAGACCGTAGCCTTTCAGATTCACGCTTTCCGATCCGGTATTATACAGTTCAATATAATCACAGCTTCCATACAGCGGCTGTTCCATAACAGAAGAATTGTGAGCACATACCTCGTTGATCACAATGACCTCCTGCTTCTCTGTAAACCTGCTCCATCCGGTCACAAAAAACAGCAAAAAAACAGCCGCCACCAGTATGACCAGACGAAGCCATCTTGCTATCGGTCTCATCTCTCCTTCTTTCTCAGCCACTGCACAGCTAACGCCGCCAGGGTGATGACCGTAATCCAATCACATACCAGAAATATCGCTTTCTCCCGGTAACATACCAGAAACTCGCCGCTTTGTCCGGCAGATGCCACAATTTCCGCCATGCCGTTATTGCCCGCTTTGATTTCAACTTCCTCACCGCTGTTCCATGCCCGGTAGCCCGGATAATAATAGAGCGGCAGCTCCAGGACCACATCCTCACCGGAAGAATTCTCGCAGGTAAAAGACAGCGTTGTCCCCTGCTTTTTCAGATCATGAATGCTGACTCTCTCTGCCTGAGCCATGATCACCGGCTCTCTGCTCAAAAGCGCATTGGAATCCGTTCCCTGATAGTAAAGCAGACCGCCATAGATCAGATTTTTATTATAGCTGTCCGCATCGTCCGCAAGCGCCGTTTTATTCTGCTCCGTATACTGGTCAAACGTATACGCACTTGCGGCCACAGCCAGTATCGTTCCGGTCAGCACAATGCCCCTGCCGGATACTTTCCCTTTGAGTATTCCGTAAATTCCCAGTGCACCGGTTCCACATAGAAATAATGTCGAAGCGGCCAGAATCCGCATCGGGAACTGCAAAACCCCCGCCAGAATATCCACCAGCCTGATCTTCTGCAGCAGCTCCCACGGGAAATAACAGGTCGTCATATAAAGGCTGAGAAGCCCGAACAGCAGTAACAGATTCCCCGCCTTCTTTTCCTTTTCCGTCAGGCTCCTTCTGACATAGGCTGCATAAAGATAAAACAGAATCCCAATGCCAAGGATTCCTCCTACCGTGGTAGGAATCTCGCCCGCCGTTGTACCCAGATACTCTCCCATATTCCGGTTATACAAAAATGTGGCAAAAAGCTGTTCCGGATACAAGGAATACTGCCCCAAGGGCTGCTGTTCCGCCGCAACCCCCATCGACTGACTGTAAAAATACAGAAACGGGGCTATATACCATAGATTAACCAGTACAGTCACTGCTGCTGCCTTTGCAACTGTCACCAATCTGCCCTTCTCCTTTAACTGCTTCCAGGAAACAAGAGCAAACAGACAGGAAAAGGCGATCGCCATCTCGGTGGTCAGCAGATGTCCCTGCAGACAGAACGTAAAAGCAAGCACCCCCCATCCCCACTTTTCCTTTTCCTCATAAAAGAGGGCATACATGCCGTATATGACAAGCGGCAGGAAGATCATTCCCGTCCATTCTCCCACGGCGGCCCGCATATACAGATTATTTAACCGGTAAAGCGACAGCGTATAAAGAGCGCTCATCAGGACACCTAACGTCCGCTTTCCCGTCAGCTTACGGAATGCGATATAGCCGGCCCAGGCACAGGCCAGATTCATAACGGCTGCAAACAGATGGTAGGAAAGAATAAGCGATACGCCAAGGAGTCTTAATACCGCAGGGAAATACAGAAAAAGCTCCGGATATAAGATCGGACTCGCCATGCCGGCGCCATTGGCAAACTCGGGATTGATCCGCACCGGGAACTGCCCGCAGGCAAGGGCCTCCTTTAACCCCTCGATTCTGGTCAGATGATAATCCAGATCGTGTCCCTCCGTTACAAAATCCGTAAAACAGGGCAGAGAAGCGATCAGCCCCACAAGTACGACCGCAAGTACGGTGCCCAGCCTGTCCACATCCGTGATCTCAAACCACGCTCCTTTTTCCTCTTCCCATTTCATGCTCCTCATACAGAACACCCGAAACAGGACAAAGGCACATACCACGACAACAATCATAGCCCAGGTGTCGTTGTTGACCGGTCTGACAGAATGCAGCGTGTAACCATAAATAAACAGATCGCCTTCTGTGGTATACGTTTTGATCTGCGCATGCTCCACCTCATTGTCCAGCGTAAACTCTGCCGTATATCTGCCGTCATCGTTGAGCGGCAGCTCCCCGGCTGCAAAGCTGCACCCCAGACTGTTTTCGGTATTTACTTCTGTGTCACTGACCACCTCAAACCGGTTCCCGTCCGCCTCAGACCGGTAGTGAAAATCAATCTCATAGCTTCCCGCCGGCAACGTAAGATCGGGTCCGGAGGTCACCATGCCATTATAGGCTTCTCCTGCGTCACAGGCGGTCTGAAATTCTCCGTTTACCGCGATATTGTTCAGTTCCGGATAATCCGGGTAATTATAATATTCCCTGGTAATGCAGTCCCTGTCCCGGTTTCCGGCCAGACCCAATACCAGCACCAGGAGACAGATATAATAGGCTGCTTTTCCTTTGCGGCTGATCGCTATCATTTTATTTTCCCTTTTCCAATGCCCGCAACGCGGTTATTTACAGTTTTCTGATGCATACAAGACTGCAATCATTCTTTCATTTTATCACTTTGTCTGCCGGGGAGCAACCTGCCGGATACGCCGGTACGGCTTCTTCCGCCGGTCAGAATGCCAAAAATACGCGGAAACAGCTTTCTTACAAGAATTCCCGCACACAGAGCGCCCCCTCCTGCTATCAAAACCAGTCCAAAATACTGCACTAACTGCCCTGCCGTATTCTGCAATGGCAGCAGACTGCTCCATACCTTCCGGAGCATCGTCAGGAAGGGCTCATGAGCTGCATAGACAAAAAAGGAAAAATCCGCCAGATAGGCGAGACCCTGATAAAGCTTTCCCGGTGCCGCCAGCTTCCCGGATATTCTGAGCCAGAATACACATCCAAGTAAAATTCCCAGCTTATGAAGCACCATAAATTCTCCGTCCCATATGACCTGTATCCACTCCACTGCCACACAGCCTATATAAGCCAGCGAAATATCAAATATGCTGATATGGTCAAATGAACTCACTTTTACTTCATATTTTACCGCATAGGCACCAAGAAAGAAAAAGAGCGCCGCTTCACTGCTGAAAAAAAACAGTCTCCACTGCATGAACCACAGAACCCCAAGCACCGTAACCGTTATCACCGGGCACCAATCCACTGCCTTTTTCCCTATTGGATAAAGAAGCGTCAGAAGGATCAGATCCCGAATAAACCAAAGCTGATATGCCGCAGGATACCCCTGATAATTCAGTCCCAGAAAGGCATCGACCCATTGATAAAGCGAATAATCTGCAATCCGGTTATTCTCATCCGTAAAAAATGCTGATACATACGGAGCCGTCTGTCCAACCCAGAACAAAAACAGCACAAGTCCATTCCAGAGCAGATAAGGCAGAAGCAAGGTCTTTGCTTTTCTTTTCAATACCTCTTTATAAGGGCGGGGCTTGATAAACAAAAGATAACCGGATATGAAAAAAAATAGCGGTACTGCTGTTCTTGCCAGTATCTCACTGAACAACAGACGGATTGCACCAGAAAATGCAGTATTATCTACCTCACTCCCATTGTTATGAATAAAAATAACCAGAACGATCAATATAAAACGAAGTGCCGTAATCCGCTTGGACTCCTCCTGCGTGATTACTCCATTTTTCTGCATTATCATCTTCCCTTTCTAAGACTTCGAATACGCTCCCATCCCTTTGCCAGATATTCCGGCATCAGTTTGTCGCCAAGCACCCAGACAGATAAAAAATAGATAATTCCACCCACACCGATCTGTACCGCCATCCCTTCCGGTCCATCGAACAGCTTTCCGACTGCCACAACACAAAAGAGCATAGCTGTTGCCGACAGAAAATATCTGCCTGAAAAACATAAGATATCCCGTATCTTTAAAAACTCTCTTCCATAATAAAAAAATACGAAAAATATGACTGTCTCGGATAACACGGAAGAAATTGCTGCTCCCTGACTTCCCAGTCTCGGTATAAAGAACAAGTTCAGGATAAAATTGACCGCTGCTCCCATGACAATACCCTTATTGTATTCCTTCTGCATTCCTCTTGCAATCAGACACTGCAATCCGACAAAATCATCATACGCTATGATCAGGATCAAAAGGCTGAATATCTGCAAAAGCCGTATACTCGGCAGAAACTCCTCTCCAAGAAACCATGGCACCAGCTTATCCGCTACTCCCATCAATCCGAAGGAAAGCGGAAAAGAAATCAGTGCCACAAACTGTAGCAATCGGTTTATCATTCCTTTGATCTCATCTACTTTTTCCTCCCGGAACAAATAGGTGATCCTCGGAAGCAAAACCGCACTGAGCGCCAATACAGCCTGAAGGATCGTCTGCTGAATCTTATGCGCCTGTTCATAATATCCGTTTTCCGCTTCCGATTTCGTAATCCATCCTATCATATTTTTATCCATAATGGAATAGACCGATGCCGCCACTACCGGAAGAAAAAAGACCAGACTTTGCTTGGTATGGCGGAATATCCGCAATTCCTTGAAAGGAACTTTCACCAGATATCTGGGCATATAACCCCATAGGGCAATATTCCCAAGTATTGTTGAGATATGAAGAATTGCCGCATATTTATAAATATCTGCCGGATTCTTTACAAAGAGAATAATCAAAACTACTCCTGCAATCTTAATAGAACAGCTTCGAAAAGCCGTCTTTTTAAACTCTTCAAGTCCCTGCAGAAACCATGCCGTATCCGTCACGGAAGCAAGAAAATACAAGCCGAGCACCAGATACAGCTTCCAGTACCGGCTGTGCATCCCGAGGGTAATCCAGAACACAACAAAAGAGCCTGTCGTCATAATCGTCTTGAACAACACAAGCTCCCAAAATAATCTGCTGATTTCCTTTTTATCTTCTCTGGCACCCGCCACCTGAATCTTACCAAATTCATTGACGCCAAGATTGCCGAACATTACAAAATAGGTTGCCATGGAGTAAGTATAGCTGTAAGCTCCTACTCCATCAGCACCAAGCACACGTGACACATAAGGCGTCGTAATTAACGGCACCATAAGCGCAACCAACTGATAAATCAGATTATAAATATAATTTTTTCTGACACTGATTTTCTTTCCCATTTATCTGCCTATTTTCCCGCTCTTATAACCTTCCCGCTTCCGATTATCACAAAGCCTCTCCTGCTCCAGCCGAAATAACAGCTCTTTAAAATTCTCTGCCGATTTTGCAAATGTCCAGTCCTGAATCATCTCCCACGAATGCTCTCCCCACTCCTTTTTGTGCAGAATGCACTCCTCCACACGCTCTGCCAGTTCCTCCGGCTTCAGACTCTGTATCACATATCCGTTAAAACCGTCACGGATCAAATCCATTCCTGCCCCACAGTAAGTTGTACAGATTACCGGAAGATGCGCAGCCATAGCCTCATTGATGACAAGTCCCCATGGATCATAGACAGACGGCAATACCAGACAATCCGCCGCATAATAGACTTCAAACAATTCTTCCTGCTTCTTAATAAATCCGGTAATACAGAGTTTTACGCCAAGCTCTTCTGCCAGCTTCTCATATTCTGCCCGCATCTCACCATCACCGGCAATCAGCACCGTATAAGCTTCCTTATCCGCAAGTGCTGCCACAGCACGAATCAACAACTCTACATTTTTGATTTTCACAAGCCTGCCACTATACATGACAATATGTTCACCGGATGCAATTCCATATCGGTTTTGAATTTTCTCACGAAGACTATCCCTGTTTGTCCAATGAGCCGCAATTTTTTCCACATCTACTGTCAGACACTGATTGATGATACGCTCTGCCGGATATTGAAAACGTTTTGTATAGTATTCCCGGCAAACTGTCCCATTTCCCCATATATAACTCGTATTTTTCAGAACCCATTTCTTTTGATGAAACTTCAGTCCATTCTCTTTCTCATAAATACGGTGTGGTTCAAAGCCATCCATCAACAGTACGAAGGGTTTATGATACCGTTTACATAAACCGACAAGCACATTGTCTGAAATCGTGTAATAGCTTCCGCTTATAACAATATCGCTTTTCCGTACAATGTCTGCAAGCCCCTTATGCAGCTGAAGCTTCCAGTGAATTCTCCCATCAAACGGTGGAATCATATTCAGCCACTTCTCTTCCACATCATTACCGATCTTTTCAATATTCCATTGTCTCGTTTTCTTTTCATAATAACAAACCTGTATTGTAATTCCATCTATTTTAGACAGTTCTCTGATCTGTAGCGTCCTATAAGGAGCCGTCGCATTTGTAAAGAAGGTAATTTTCTTCCGTTTCACAAAATTCATTTCATTCCCCCAATTTCCGGATGACTCTTGCCGGATTGCCCGCAATCACACAACGCGCATCAAATTTCCCGCTCACAACAGCTCCTGCTCCGACCACACAGCCGTCCCCAAGTTCCGTTCCCTTTAAAATCAATGCGTTACATCCAATAAAACAGTCTTTTCCGATTTTGACTGGCTTTGTCCCGATCCGCTCTTTTATATCCTGTCTTCTGGCTTCCTCCTCAAGCGGATGAAAATCATTATCAAGAATCTTTACGTTTCCCCCGATATTGGTATCATCTCCAATTTCAACAGACTCTCTGGCATAGATTGTAGCGCCGCTGATACCTACCCTGTCTCCTATGATAATACAGGCTTTTTCTGTACGTGTTACAATAATCGTACGCTGATACAGCCCCACCAGATTGGACAGAAACGAACTTTTAATGATGACATTCTCTCCCAATTCCATCTGAGCACCTTTTTTATTGAAGATAACCGGCATTCCTTTCAGTTTCAGACCAGTTCCATATTTTATTCCCATAACGCGCATTATTATTTTATACCATGCACAATCCATCTTATCTCCTGCCTTATCAAATGCTGTTTCTTTGAATATCACTCCATATTCTTGTAAACGCCTTAAAGTTTACCTGTGGAGTATATTTACGCTCATATTCCCTTAAACATGCGTCACTCATTTCCGGCTTCAGCTCATTTAGCTTATCCGACAGACTTTCCAACGCCACATCCACATGCAGCCCGGTTTTTCCTTCCTCAATCATTTCTTCCACATTGCCAAGCTCTGTTCCGATTACCGGAGTTCCTACAGAGAAACTCTCAACGATCGTCATAGGCTGTCCCTCATACCACTGTGTCGGGAAAATCAACGCTCTGGCATTTCCGATCAGCTTCATGATTTCATCATGGGAAAGCTGCCCCTTCAGTTCCACCTGTTCCATCCGGTTTTCCGCACAGAACTCTCTGCACCATGACTCCTCCGGTCCGGTACCACATACAACTAAACGCTCCTGTATGTTTCTCCATCGCTTTAACAACAGCCTGATACCTTTCAGGGAATCCAGTCTTCCTACATAGATAAAATAATTCTCCCTTTCTCCATACGGCTTGTATGCTTTAACAGGTGCCGTAAAATTCGGTTTCACATACATTTTTGCTGCATGGAATAAAGTATTTCCATGCTTTTTTGCCTCTAAAAGTTTCCTTCTGTTAAAATCCGTCAGGCAAATATAATTAATTTTCCGATAAATTCCTGACTTTCGATGAATCCAAAGTACACAGGCACTGACAAAGGACTGTATTCTGCTTGCCCGGTAGCATTTGTGCATCACCGCACACCCAAGCCCCTTTTCCAGGCAATCGGTACAAATCCCCTTCTTACGGTAAAGTGTTGCCGCCGGACAGATCAGTCTATAATTGTGCACCGTCTGAATCACCGGTACATGCTCCTTTTCTGCCGCATAATAAACCGCAGGACTGATCAGACTCAGGGTGTTATGCACATGCACCATCTCAATGTGATTGTCCCGTAGTATCCTGCGGATTTCCTGATAGGTTTTTAACGAAAAAATACTGGTTATTGGCAGACACAGCTTCTGTAATATGGAAAAATCCTTAATCTCACTGTTATTCCGCGTATAAAGCCAGACCTTACAGCCGTTTGCCTCAAGCAATTCCTTTTCATTTTTGACAACGGTATCTTCTCCGCCCGGAATCTGATAATAGTTGTGTACTAACAGAATGTTCATATATCTTTCTAACTCCGATTTTATATGGGAACTCTATAAATACCGATAGGACTGCGGTGCAGTTCTGATTCCATATTGTATCAGTTCTCTGGGTTCTTCAAAGACTGATACATTACAAAGTGCATAAGCTACTGCCGTCTTTTTCCCCTTAAAGTATAAATCAAAGTCCTCTTTTTCCACACCGGCCATCGCTTTCGTCTTTTTCCAGATGACTTCCGGAGTGTCCTGTAACACTTCGGAAATATCTGCTTCTCCTACGACTGCCTTTACCGGACTGGTTGCATAAATTATTATATGGTTAATGTTTTCCCTACATCTTGTCTTTCTATACTCAAACTGTTTTTCCCCTGCCAATATCTTTCTGGCATATTCTGCCTTAATTGACAGGAGCATTGCCTTTTGATCTATTGTCTTCAAAGTAACTTCTCCATTTTGGTTACATACCGCAGAAATGGATAACAACATAATTGTTATCCATTTCTGACTGATACCCTTTACAAATACTCCTGTATCACATACCTCATAATATCCTGTCGTTCTATTGGCTGACAGGCTCTGATCCGTTCCTGAAAAAACTTTTCCATTGATATAATTTGAAGCTTGTTGATCCAGAAATTTCGGCATGGCAGTTCACCGTGAAAAACCATTTCTGTTCGGAATAAATGATAGTAATTCTTACGCTCTTCTGCCGGGCCAAATCCATAATACTGAAACAGCTTTTCAAATTGTGCCTGATTACTTCGTGATACCGTAAAGAACGGCTCATCTGTTTCCAGATAAGCAAAACTCTGTTCCATCAACAACTTGCCGATTCCAACATTCCGAAACCTTTTTGCTACTTTCAGAGTACACAGCTTTTTCTCCTCGGAACCATTTTTCAGGATACTGATTCCCACCATTTCCTGTCCCCAGAAAGCAACGATAATTTCTCTATCCCTCTTCAGCTGCTCTCCTTCAAACAAACCATAATACCACTTGGAAAAGAGTGGATAATCCCTGGTCAAAGAATATAAAAAGCCATAGATCTTATCCCGGTATACATGCCGAAATATAACATCTGATTTTGAATAATAAACAAAACTTATATTCTTATTATCCATATCGACTTCCTCCTCTTCCCTTTATAAATATATGATGCCTTTTAAAACAATTGACAAATTGCTTCCGTAAGCAAATTGAAAATAATAGATAAAGCACCCAAAGCCAGCAAATACGTACAAATCGTCCCCCAGGAGCATATATTCTCCCGAAATTTCACATATATAATCGCATTGTCTACATACTCCCCTGCTTTCGGCTTCCTTTTCCAGTGATTCGCCACCATCAGTGGTTTGGACATATTGTTAAAATACTGTCCCCAGATATCCGTTTCCAATGCTCTTTCTGTGTGCGCTTCTGCCGAATCCACATTGACATCTGCCCTCGTCACAAGCAAAAAATGCAGCTTACTTAGCTTCACCGGAACATTTTCCTTATCGTTAATCAGCTCCAGCAAGGACTGATTCAGACTTTTATAGTCATTAAACCGAAAATCAATAAAGCTCTGCCTTACGACAGTACTCAATAAAACAGCATCCTTTTGCTTGATATTTACCTTGATATTTTCCAGAACCCGGTCTGTAATTCTGAACCGATAGTATATATCTGCATTTTGCACCTTTTCGGGCAAATTGCCCGGAATAATCTTTAAAATCGTCCCATCATAATCAAACGAAAGATCGATATCATGTGCAACATCCAGACTGTAGATATAAAAAGCGGTATGCTCTTCCTTCTGTACCTCCGAATACTTAGGTATATTGATATTCTTGACTTCAAAGTTTTCATTAAACAGAGCGTTTAAGACTTCTTTCTTATTGGAGAGTATCTCCCCCAGATCCTGTATAACACATTCCGGCAATGTATATGGAATATATAGATATATGGCACTCAACTCATCCACATTTTTTACCTTGAGTCCAAAATCCAGCATCGGCTTGTCTTTCCGATTATAATCAATAAAAAAATTGACATGAACTTCGGTCTCTGCCTTCTGTATGTTCATGTCCCTCTTTTGAGCCCATATTGCCAAACTCCCCATCCGGTTTCCTCCTATGTATGGATTCAGTATATCATTCATCCACTCGGCTTGTCAATTGCGCCCGACAACCGGTCTGTACCACTGAAAGCAGCTCAGAATATCCTTAATGCGGCATTTCCATTCCTTATAGGTGTAGACCGCCCCTGTGGAACCGGAAATCCCCCGTATTCTCGGATACAACGGCATGTTGAACACTTTGATTCCCTTTTCTTTCATGATATTGGTATAGACATGCTCCAGGAAATATCCGTTTTCATCATCCACACGAAAGTATTCCTTCAAAAAACACTCTCGAAAAAGAGATACCGGCATGCCATAGAAACGGGTATCCGCCATATTTCTTCTGGTCCGGTTCGGTATATTAAAATAGCATCTGTCCGTCTTCATTTTCCGCACCGTCTGGCGCAGCTTGTCCACCACCAGCCTTCCGGTCAGCTTCACCAGAAAATCCGCCTCTTTTACCAGACGGCTGTGGTGCATCACATACTCCATGATCTCGCCTTCTCCATAGCCCTTTCCCTGTCTGGCCACCGCCTGCGCATCCCCTGCAAAGTTTAGCAGCTCCAGTTCCACGCCATGTTCTCCGGCCAACTTTGTAAGCGGCTGAAAAGCAGCCAGTTCCACCTCCGTATTGTCGCAGAATACAATTCGGGAAAAGGCTCCGGAAAGAATCGTCTGTTCCAATGCGGCATAATATTGCTCCAGACGATCCTTGGCACTTCTCTCTTCCAGCTTCCGTATATCCCCTCCCGGTTGTACTGCCGCCGTAATGATCAATAACATCTATTCCTCTGCACTCCTGTTTTTATAGTCCTCATACAGTCTTTTCTCTACCTGCGGATATTTCCCCAATATCGCCCGTAAAGCCACATCATTTCCATCCCGGTCCGCATTCTCGGCAAACAGCCCCTTATGCCTTGTCTTGATCAGACCATAAAAGATCATGCTGTCCTCCACGCACCGCACCGCCCTGACATCTCCAAGCACCTCCATGGCTTTCAGCCAGAGGTCATCCGTTTTCAGACACAAGGTTTTGATATCTTCGGTACAAAACAGCTGCCCGGGCAGAACTCCCGGCGGATACAGCACACCGCCGCAGCCTACCGGCACAAGCTGAAGAGAGGGTGTCCGATAACCGCTCACATCACTGATCCAGGAATTATAAGCTTCGATCGATCCATCCTCCCGATAGCTTATCACATGTCCATACCAGCAGCATACCGCCCGGGGATACTGCTGATGCACCGCCCAGAGCTTTTCCAGATGATCTTCCGGATAGAAAATATCATCGTCAATCGTCACTACAACCTGATCCGGGTTCTCCTGCATCGTATAAAAATATTTCTTGTGCGGCATCAAATCCTCACAATACTTTATTTCCAGTCCCCTCTTCTGCAGCCTTTTCAGACTCTCCGGAAGCTTTCCTGGATCCGGGAACTGCTCCTCTGAAAGCCAAAGAACAATCCGTGCCGGTTTCAGTGTCTGATTCATAATGGTTGAAATGCTGATCCACACATCTCCGATTCGGTCCGGAAATGACGTCAGCGACACAATGATCTTTCCATCTGCATCGGTTCCCGGCTTCTTCCTGCCCCAGACCAGGATGGGATAAAACAGGTTTAAAACGACCTTGCATATTTTATAGAGAATCGACCAGTTTTTTTTATTTTTACTTTTTTGTTTTAGAACATAATTATACAGGGTCTGAATCATAGTTTACTCCCATTTGTTTATCACATGCCGGCCATCACACGCTCCAATCACTTTTGCCGGTATTCCTCCTACAATCAGCGAATCCTCCACATCTCTATTGACTACTGCATTCGCCCCCACCACTACTCCGTTTCCTATATGCACCTTTCCAATTATTTTAGCGCCTGCGCACAAAAGAACTTCATCTCCGATCACAGCCACCCCGTCCCGGTTTTTCAGAATATTATTTCCTATGGTCACACCCTGCATGATCTCACAATTATTTCCGACTACCGCCAATGGATGAATAATAATTCCGCCCTTATGCGGCAGACGGAGTCCATAGCCGATCCGGGTATGCTGATTCAACTCCACGCCACACTTATCCTGTAGTCTTTTGAACCTCAGGTAACAAAATGCATGCAGCAGTTTCTGGAATAAGGATTTCCTGTCCAGTTCCGCGAAATAATGGCAGACCCTAAAATATACTAAGAGCCCCGGTGTCGAATTCGACACAAGAGCTTTTAATACATCCTTTTTTGTGGATGAACCAAGATTGCGATACACATCCATCATTATATACTTTTTGGTTTCCTGCCATGTCATGTGCATATGCTATCTCCCAAGCAGTAATGCGATTCTGCTTTTTAATATCTTAAAATAATAACTCTTCTTAGTAATTAAACCATATTCCTTCTGCAAATGCAATGTGTCCATATACGCCTTACAGGAAGAGGATGCTCCGTCAATGGAAAAATTCGAAATAATCTTATAGATTCCTGTAAAACGGACCGGTTCCTTTCTCTTAATACGCAACATAAACTCATAGTCTGCCGAATATTTATATTTCAGCGAATAGCCTCCAAATTCCTCATAGATTCTTCTGGCTACAAAGCAGGAAGGGTGCGCTATCATATCCTGATCCAGAAATTCCGGATTCTTGGAATATACCATCACTTCTTTTCCATGATATATCTTCCGCAGGAGTCCATAAACAACCGCATATTCATATCCGTCATATGCTTGTGCAATATTCTCCAGAGCATCCGGCTCATAATAATCATCGCTGTTTACAATCCCTACCAAATCGCCGGAAGCCAGCCGGATCCCCTTATTCATGGCATCATAAATACCCTTGTCCGGCTCGGATACCACACGCATCTTTTCTTGAAACATCGGCTTATATTGTTCAATGATCTCTAATGTCCGGTCCGTTGATTTTCCGTCAATAATAATATACTCATAATTCCGGTATGTCTGATTCAACACGCTCTGTAATGTTTTTTCAATTGTCTTTTCACTGTTAAAACAGACCGTAATGATTGAAAATTTGGTATTCATTCTTTATCACCGTGCTTATCCTGATTCTGTGCTAATTTCTCTCGATCGCTGCCTTCCGCAATATTCGACTCTCTCTCAAAATAAATCGGCCTGTTCTTGACCTCCATATAGATTCTCGCCATATACTCGCCGATCATGCCAAGTATGGTAATGATCACTCCGCCCAAAAACAGCATAACGATCAATATTGTGGCATATCCGTTTCTTTCCCCCGTACTATGGATGGCCGATACAAATGTATAAACAGCAAAAACAATCGAAAGCAGAACAATAACCAGTCCCAGATAGATTACCCCGCGCAAAGGCGTTGTGGCAAAAGCCAGGAAACCACTATAAGCATACCGGAAAAGTCCAAAAAGACTCCACTTGCTTGTTCCGGCAGCACGTTCTACATTCTCATATTCAATCCATTTATTCTTAAAACCAACCCAGGCATAAATACCCTTCGTAAACCGTTCCCGCTCTGTTAAGGATACAATAGCCTCTACTACCTTACGCTTCATAAGTCTGTAATCGGTACTTCCCGGAACCAGATCGATTACGGTAACCCGATTTATGACATGATAAAAAGCTCTGGATAAGGAGCTTCTGATCAACGGCTCCCCATTTCGCGATACTCTGCGTGCGGAAGCGCAGTCATAGCCTTCCTTCTCTATGGCATCGATCATTTTGACAAGAAGTTCCGGCGGATGCTGGAGATCAGCATCCATAACAGCCACATAATCTCCTGTACTATGGGAAAGTCCCGCATACATAGCAGATTCCTTTCCGAAATTTCTGGATAGAGAAATATACTGTACCTTTCCTTTATCCACCCTCTCAATAACCTTTTTGATTTCAGCCAGTGTATTATCCTTGCTTCCGTCATCCACATAGGTAATAATGAATCGGAAATCCGGAAGTGACTCAAACACCTTCCTCACTGTGTCATAAAATAATGACACACAGCTTTCTTCATTATGACAGGGTACAACCAATTCTATCGTTTTCATTGTGTATTCCTCTTTATTCTTTTCAACTGTTCACACATTATTCCACCCATAATTGAAATACAAACAACAGCTATCGGCATAAAATATCCAACCCAGCTCTTGTCAGATAATCCCCAATGGTTCAAAAAATATTGAAGAATAAACATCACCAGAATGTGAAACAGATAAACATACATGGAGTATCTTCTACCCAGCTTTTCAATCAGTTTACACATTGACATTTGAGAATTCTTCACCCCTATTAAAAAAAGGCTTGCCGTTCCCAATATAACAATAAATCTGAAAATATATATATTTCCCCACACACCAAACGCCGATAACAAACTATATCCAATTTCTGTAGCAATCCCAATAAGCAACGCTCCATTGGGTATCCTATTCTTTACCTCAGAATGAAAGGCAAAATAATTCCCCAGAATAAAAAATGGCCATCCACTGAAAATAAATATGCTTCCAATCTTACTATCATAAGCTGCCAAATATAAATCTACCAAACAATTCCATCCATAATACCCAAGTAAAAACAAAGGTATCCATTTATATATAAGATTTCTTTTCTCCCATTTTTCAACAACCCATAACAGTATATAACACTCTATCAATACCGGGAAAAACCAAAATTGTCCTCCTCTGATTATGTCATAATTGTTAAATAGCAGGATACTCCTTAAACTGTGTAAGTTAAAATATTTTTCCACCCATTCTTCTAAATTATTATAATGAATTGATATAACAAGACAATATCCCCCATATAATATAAACATTTCCACCAGAATTTTGATCATTTTCAACGCTCTGCGTTTCAGTACTTCATCCGAATTTCTGCCATTCTCCCAAGCATAATATCCACTTGTCATAAAGAAAAACGGAACGGCCACCATGTTCCCAATACTTAACACTTTTCCTAACGTACCCGGAAAAGGAATATGTATAAGAACTATACTAATGCATAATAATCCCCTCAAAAAATCAAGACAAGTGTTTCTATTCTTCATATAATTCTCCCGCACTTCTATTCATTCTGACAACTATTGCCTATTAATATAAGCCTTCCATTCAATTTTCATCATACCCTTGAAAATTGAATGGTGCACCATCATAATATTCTGACAAGCAAAGCGGATAATACATCAATATAACTATATCCGGATCAAATGACTCAATAAATTCCGGTGTTATTCCCGACACATCTTCATCGTAAACAAAATCAATTTCAGAAAATCCCATCATTAAAAACGGGGTAACCGCTTTCCCGAATGAATCTGTCACAATTAAAATTTTAATCTCATTCTCACAATCCAAATTAACATAATGCCCTAAAGAATCTCCCAACACCCAATCATATGTATATCTTGAAGTATACTCTTTATTTTGAAGTGGCTCCATATTGATCACGACATCCTGCATACAGCCTACTACACCCGAATCACTTTGAATAGCTGTATCAAAATTGGGAATAATCAGGTCGAAATCATCTATACCGGCATAATATCTTCCAGTTCTCTGTCCCCTTGAACCTAAATGCCAGTTTTTATATGTTGTTACAGTATAATTGTCTATATCCGATATCCTTTTATCCACACTGCATCCGGTCTTTTCAACAATATAATCTTCAAATATTCCATATGCATAAAACCCTGCTTCTGTATTCCAATGATGATCCGTCTTATACATCATATCATAATGATCTATTCCGTCTTCATACATTTTTTCTCTAAAATCAATCGTATCTACACTTGCGTTATTCAGCATGCTGATAAAACGGTCAATATTACTATTTCCATAATCCTCAACACCTTCCGGTAATTCCGGATCATATTTTCCGGATGTATATGGAGGTGAAGCGTATACCAGCGCAGTTCCCCTTTCTCTCAAATATGTATTAAATGTGACTACATGATCAGCACACTTTTGCAAATAGTCATCAGATGAATACGGTAAAGTAGTTAACAAATATCCATTGTCAAGTTTTACTACTCCATTCATCTCCTGCTGCCCTAAAAGATTTCGAACAGCTCCATTCAGATTTACAAATTGGAATTTTTCAAAAAAGGTGGTTGCAATATCTGTTTCAAATTTGCTTCCTAGATCAGCCGTCCATTCATTATAATCGACCTCATCATTTACATAAAAGTTAATAAGATTACCAAAGCTTAACAGCCCTATTACCCCTGTGACCATCACAAAAACGATGGCATATGTTACTGTGGATATTGGATTGTTTTTTTTCATAGTGGGTCTTCTCTTTCTAAAAATTGAAATAAATAAAAGGATTATGCGCACCAAGAATAATAAATGAAACAGCCCATAAAAAAATCAACCCATAGCAAACAGGAACAATTACTCCCATCACATTTGCATTTTTGCTGTTTTCAATCCTGCTTCCAAGGCTTTTCATAACCGGGGTGGCAAAAACAATTCCCAAGACTATAAAAAATCCATATTCTCTTGCATATCTTATAACATTTGCATCTATTTTAAATGGAATACCATATCTTCCAAGCATCGCCATACAATATCCTATTCCATTTTTTAAACCATCCGAGTTAAAGATCACCCATCCAAAATTCACACAAAGTAAAGTAACTACCTGCCATAGTATTCTTACAAGGATATTTTGTCTTTTCTCAGGTTTTATTAAATATTTTTCAATTACCAAAAGTATAAAATATCCCAGTCCCCATGCAATAAAAGTATAATTTGCGCCATGCCATATTCCAGTCAGAATCCATACTACAAACATATTTAACAAATGCCTGGGCACGGTAACTTTTGAGCCACCCATCGGAATATATACATAATCTCTAAACCACTGTCCTAAGGAGATATGCCATCTACGCCAAAATTCTGTCACCGATCTTGAAATATATGGATAATTAAAGTTTTCCTCAAATTCAAAACCAAAAATTTTCCCCAAGCCAATCGCCATATCTGAATATCCAGAAAAATCATAAAAAATTTGCAGCGAATAACAAATTGAACCAAGCCACAACAATATAGGATTTGTTACATAAACATTTTTTCCAAATATTTCAGCTGCTACAACAGATAAATTATTTGCTAATATTACCTTCTTGGCAAATCCAAGCAGGAACCTTCTTGCCCCATCTGAAAACTTTTCTAAACTATATACTCTTGTCGTTATCTGTTTTTCAATAGTTGAATATCTTACAATTGGTCCGGCTATAAGTTGTGGAAAAAAAGCTATATACAATGCAACATACATCGGGTTTCTCTGAACCTTAACCGTCCCCTTATATACATCCACCACATATGACAATGCCTGGAAAGTAAAGAATGAAATACCAATAGGCAGCGCAAGCCCTGTAATAGAATATTCTGTGTGAAATAAAAGACCAAGCGAGCTAATCGTAAAATCCAGATACTTATAAATAAACAAAATTGCCACATTCATCAAAATATCTGCTATCAAAAGATTTCTGGCAAAAGCATCTGCTTTACTTGCTTTCTTTTTGCTTATCCACATGGCCATTCCATAATTTACTGCAATAGAACCTATCATTACAAATACGAATTTGGGTTCCCCGTAAGTATAAAATAGTAAACTTGCCAAAAGCAAAATGTAGTTGCGATATTCTTCCTTTGATAAAAAAACAGGATCATTACCAGCGGTAAAAAAAGAAAGCAAAAAATAAGCTCGAAAAAACCATATTCGCATGCCTCATCCTAATGTTTACTTTTCATCTATTATTATAATTGGTCTCACCCATATAATAACTCAAATCTATAACCTATGAATTCTTTATTTTGATCCTCTCATTTTCACTACTGCGATATATGACCTTCCTGATCACATAATATCCAGCTTTTTGGATAAAGACTTTTTCCCTCCCTGACATGGCTCCATTTCTCAGGTGCAACTACAATTTGGGGCTGATGCTCATTTAACCAGGCTCCCCACCAGCTGAATGTACTGTTCGCAATAATATTATACTTACATTGACTCATAAGACACAAGTCAACATATGCCTCTCTGGCAGTATCCTCTTCAATTATAGTACACTGCCCCTCTTCTATAGGAAAAACCTTCTCCGCCAAAGCAACATCATTCGTAAAAACAAAAAATTGACATTGCCCAATGGACTCCTCTATATATTTTATTGCACCACCATAATATTCCTTTGTACAGATTCCCCCGAACACGCCGGCATTCTCTGCTTTCAAATAATCTCCGCCACGAACATGAATCGAAACCGAATGCTCAGCGGCTCTGATCTTTTCCAGAAGCTCTTTATCCTCCCGGCGCTTCACCCGGTTTAAAAAATTAAACTGCTTCCTCAAAGCATTTTCAACGCCTGTAAAATAATCCGGTGACTGCCAGTATCCGATCAGATATACCGGATCTTTGAAAAAGACTTCCGGATAAAATCTCTGCTCATTTTCTACCAAAATCTGTCTCTTCTTTATACCTGCCCTGCAAAGTATCTTGGAAAGAAAGGTTTGCTCTCCCTTAATCTTTTTTATATCCTTTTCTGTCGCTTCCGCTATATCAGATCCATACTCTGTTAAAAAGTTTTTCCGTACGGTATCACCTGTGGGAATTTCTGAAAAATAAGAATAATCCAGACGTGTCTCCCTTCCCTCATATTCCAATCGCTTTGCCAAAGCATACTGGAACATCTGATTTCCCAATCCGCCCATTACTTTTACAATAACCATTTCTCTTTCCTCTAACCCGTCATATCCTGCTCTTTAGGGTAAATCGCATTCCCATTCTTCTCAATTCCCGCTCATAATCTTTGTTTTTACTCTGCTTTATCATCTGCACCACGGCACGCCACAATGCAAGCTTTCCTCGAATTCCCGGCTGCGTAGTGTTGTGAGTAGCTGCTAAATATACTCTTTCTTTTTCCTTATCCAGCTGAATCCCTGCACTTTCTAATAAATCCAGATGAATCAGATCCAACAATTTTGTTCTTTTTTCTGCCTGACTTTCTCCGGTAATCCTCTCATGGCTGTTTCCGTGTATTCGATAAAACTGCAATACTTCATTCAGGTTCACAATATCACTCTGCTTTAAAAAATCACACCAGAAACAATAATCCTCCATTGCGCCAAAGTCTGCCCGATAAGAAATAGCACCCTTTTTTACTATTTCGTTTCTGTACATTACACTTCCATTTGCAATAACATTCTGGAAGAACATCGCAGCCCTTACCTCGCTTTTTGTAAATGCTGCGGGGTACTGAGTTGTAATTTTACAGCCGCTATCGTCTATTAACTGGTATTTCCCTGCGACCGCACCAATATCCGGATTATTTTCCAGAAATTCAAGTTCTGTCTGTAGACGGCCGGGCGGTGCCACATCATCCGCATCCATCAATGCAACATACTCATTCCGGCATAACTCAATCCCCCTGTTTCGGGTATAAACCAGCCCCCTGTTACACTCATTCACAAACAGCTTAACCCGTGAATCTTGTTCCATATAGGCCGCAATCATTTCTCTGCTGCGATCATTTGATCCGTCATCTACAATTATCAGTTCAAAATACGGATATGTTTGCGCCAATATACTTTCAATTGCTTGTCCAAGATATTTTTGCGCATTATAGCATGGCATGAATACGGATATTTTTTCCATTCTTTTTCTATCGCTTTCCCAGAATACTCTCTTGCATTTTATATACCAATGATCCTATTGCCATTTCTCAATATTATACTGTTTCGTGCAGATGGCATCAAACATCATCTGTTCCTCTTCCAGCTTTTCCTTATACCTTATAATATCCTCTGGTCTTCCCTGTAATTCCGGCGATACAAAGCAGGTTTTGTACCCCAGGGCTTTTAACTCGTCCAATTCCTTTCTGCCAATCGGAATTTTGCTAAAACAATCTACCCAAACCCATTTCACCTTTCCTGCCATATTTCGAATCGTATCCATTCCTTCAAACTCGGAAATACGCAGCGCCACATTTTTTTCTCCCTGACTGCTCAACAGATAAATCATCGGAAAGGAGCTATCCAAAAAGAAATATTTTGTGATATTATATTTCTTCAACATTTCCAGAATCTTTAATTCGATTCTCTCACTCTTGATATTCAATATCATTGTTCCGTGCTGATACTGCTTCAGATACTCTTCAAAGTCCTCGCCATTTTCAAACGGATTATGCGATATGTATATTTTTCCATTCAAATCATCCCGCAGATCCAGTTCTACTCCATATTCTCCTGGCAGCTTCTTCAATTCCTCCACCGTATTGATCCGATGCGCAATATATTCCATTATCTGATTCCTTCTTTCTTTAATTTTTTTGAGAAATCCAACGTCCTTTTAATAAATTTCCACTTGCTTCCAAGCCCCGTATTCCATTTTGATTCTCCGTGTATCCTCTTCGGAAATACAACCGGGAATCGGATAACCTCCATTTTCTCCTGTCTGGCCATATACAACGCATATAAATCCAACGAAAAATCATACGGAGGGCTTTGCCACTTTTCGAAAAAGGCTCTGGGAAAAATATTGGGCTGGGCATTAATATCATATAGCTTCACACCTAAGTATAAAGACTCAAAAATACTCATCCCCATTGTAAAAAACTGGTCAAAAACCGGGCGCCCTTTTCTATTTCCTTTTACCATGACCGGTTTTCCTTCATGCTGCTCCAAAATGCATAGTGCCTTTAAAACATCTCCCGGATCGGTCTGGAGATCGGCATGAGTCCATCCAATGAACTCGCCTCTGCATTCTTTTAACCCCTGCAGGATTCCATAACCATAGCCCTGATTTACTTTTACACTGATTTTTCTGGCAAAGGGATACTGGGGCAGAAGCTGCTTCAGTACTATGGCGCTGTTATCAGTAGATCCATTATCCACCATAACAACCTCTATATCCTTGCCTTCTAAGACCTGTGCAAATCTTTCCAGTAGTAACGGGATATTTTTCTCCTCATTATAGCATGGTACCACAATCGATAATTTCATCTGCTCATTCCTCCACTGTAAACACAAACTTTCTTTGCAAAAAATAGTTTACGAACATGGAAACGCCCGTTGCTCCGACCATTCCAAAAATTTTCACGCCCGTTTTCGTAAAGATCAAATAATTTAAGCTTACATTTACTGCAATCACAACCAACTGTGCCAGCACAAATCTGCAAATGACCAGGACAGAAATTCCTGTCCTGCCGCCAAACGTAAAACGCCTGTTTGCAAAAAAAGAAAAAACACATGCCGTAAAAGTCGAACAAAATTTAGCAATATTAAAATCGATCCATCGACTTAACACCCAATATAAAACAAAATCAATACAGGTGGCTGTTCCTCCAACCATCAAAAACCGCAGGAAACTCCGGGGTATTCTTTCTATTATCTTACGCATTTCCACACTCCGTCATTATAATATTTTCCCTTCAATTCTTTCTCTTACATATCTTCCTGACTGCACCGGCTCGGTCTTTTCAAACCAAACAGCCTCCATCCCCACAGCCTCTGCTCCCTGTATATCTTTCATCATGCTGTCACCTACCATCAACAGTTCCTCCGGCAATAACTGCATCTTTCTAATCATAAGGTCGAAGATACAGGCTTCCGGTTTTTCCCTTCCGGCCTCTTCACTGGACACCAGTATATCCACATATTCTTCCAGTTGCAACGCCCTGATTTTTCTATGTTGAATATGCGCTGTCAGATCTGTCAGTATCCCGATTTTGATCTTCCGCTCCTGCAACCATTGAAATAGCGGCAGAACATAATCAAACCGTTCCATCTTTTCCAGCATGGTATTCCAATATATGTCATACATTTCCAGGGCATATAAGACCGGCGGCTTTCCAAGCAGTTCCAGAAAATTCTGCATATACAGCAGCCGGTTATGCGATGCTCCGACATTACCCAGCTGTTGTTTTACCATCTTTTTTGATTGCTCATAACAGTTCTGAAATTGTGTTCTTTCAATATTCAGATTTTGAAAACACCACTTCTCTAAAACCTTCTGCGCCTCTCTGTCACATGCATCATAATCATATAATGTATTGTCCAGATCAAATAGAATCCCTTTTATCATTTCAATTACCTGTCACCTTTTCTCCTATGGCAATCAGAATAAAAAGCTGAACCATGCCTTCTACGCCAGCTTTCCAACACATATTGACCGGGAAAATATCGTCAAACTGTTCTATTTTTTCTCTTGCAATCTCCGCAAAATCTATATTCATATTTTTCATTTGCTTTCCGCTAAATATCAGCGTCTGATGCTGCATATCTTCATCATACTCATGCAGAACCGACACTCCATACCGCTCAAGAATTTCTACGACATCTTCAAGATACAGGGAAATTTTTGCCGTAATCTTCAGACTAAGCTCTAATTCATGGGAAAGATCAAAGCAATCTGTTAAAGTCTCATCAAAATATTGAATCACAAGATCTGCATATTGCTTTTGCGGATAAATATACTTCTCGGCATCCGGAATCCTCTTTTCAATCTGTTCAATGATAGAATGATTGGAATAACCCCTTTTATCCACATCACGCCTTATCTTCCAGAACCTCCGCAGCGTTTCATCTGTATCCAGATAGATCTTTAAATCCAGCGCTTTTCGCATCTGTGGCAGATAAAGAGAATGCAGTCCGCACATAATAATATAGGGTTTTGGATTGATGCGGTGCTCCTGCGTGAACCGGCCCGAATCATGATCATATTCCTTTCTTTTTACCGCATTTCCGGTTCTCAGAATTTGCAGGTCCTTCGCCTGTCGATATAAATAATTTGCTTTCGGTTCAAGATGGGTATACTGCTCCCAGTTCTTACTTCCTCTTTCCCACCTGTGATCCCCATCCCCCTCAATGTACAAAACTTTTTTCGGATCCAGTAAAAGTTCAATATGACTTAACAGCTCTGTCTTTCCCGTACCGCTATCCCCCGCAATGCCGAGTGTAAACGGACAGTTATTTCTTTTATAAACTGCATTCTTTTGTATACCAAACTGATACATGGAAATAACGATTAAGATCAGAGTTGCTGTCAATGCCGTAAAGACAATATTTCTCACGCTTTCATTGCCTGCCTTTAAAAAGGCCATACTCTGATTCCCAAAATATAAATCTACATACAAGGTTTTATGCCAAAAAATAAAATAGAACAGGTACAGAAAACAGAATACTGCATACTGCATTAAAACCTTATATCGATTTTCATTTACCTCTACAAAATAGATTAAAGCAAACGGAACCATCCATACAAACCATCCCGGCATCGGCGGCACACAGATCAGAAAAACGGCAAAAATAATTCCCGCAGAGCAAAGAAGAAGCTCCCGGTTAATGTTATTCAACTGAATCAATTTCAAGTAAATAATGATCAAGGCCAGAATCGGCAGGTATAATTTTACACTTCCATAATCCAGAAAAACATTCACCAGCGTTGTCTGTTCCCGGTTAAATATGACATATTCCACAAAGCCCTCACTAAAATAAGGCGCACATATTAAGGCCACTCCCGCACAAACGGCTGTGGCACTTAAAATACACACCTTTAATCCTCTTTTTCGGTACAGATACCAATATAAAAGCGGAACAACCGCAAGGATATGGAACTTACAGCTTAAGGCTGCCATCAACGCAATCGAAAAACGAACGATATCTCCCTCCTGCCTCCGTAACAGATAATAAATGGAGATAATCAAAAAGGTTGTTGGCACAATATCCAATTGTCCATGCATATAGGTAGAATACAAAATAATGGGTGAACAAAAATACAGGATCAGAATATACTTGCGTCTCCGTCCACAAATTTTCACAAGATAATACAGAGAAAGCAGATCGCAGACCAACAGCGGGAGTTTAAAAATAAAATTTCTAAGCCATACATCCGCACCTTCCATCCATCTTACTGCGATCCCCCCCCAGGGATTCAATCCAAAGCATTAACGGGGGATAAGGAAAGGATGACAATAAATGATTCTCATAATAGTACTGATACGGATTTCGATTGCCTGCCAGAAAGCACTCTACAAACGGCATAAACATTTTATTCTGGTAATCCGATGAAAACAATGCCATTATGACAGCTTTCGCCACACTTACACACACTATGATTCCAAGCATCCACTTTCTGTAATCTATGTCTTTTCCTCTGTTTTTCAGCACACCAATCACCTACAATAACTTTTCTTCCTGTAAAAAACCCTTCCAGTACTCATACGTTTTCTGGTATTCCTCATAATCCTTAGGAGTACCCCATCCGATATATCGGTCAATCTCAAATACTTTGGCCAGGCAGCCCAGATCCAGAACATGCTTTACCACCTGATCCACATAAAACTCCTGGTTGATCCTGTCGTCTTCGGCTATCATTTTTTCAGTTGCCTTAATAAACAGTTCCGCTGTTTTGAACCAAAAGGTCGCCACCACTGCATGATCTTTCATGGGTTCCCCGGAAATTGCTTTTTTAATGGAGGTTCCAATAATATTGTCCTGATCATCCACCTTCATCCAGCCATATGCATCCGGATTCTTTAACACTGCCTCATTATTCCGATAGGTAAAAACAATCTCATCACATTCTTCTGTTAAAGTTCTGAACTTTTTCTCATCCATCAGCATTCCATTGTCACATCCCGCGATCAGGACACTTTCTCCGGGATTCAGCAGCTCTCTGGCCAACATGCAGGTACACGCTTGTCCTTCCGTCAGCTTTTCCACCGTCACAAATTGTGCCTTGGGAAAATATTTCCTGATTTCCTCTTCTACCCCTTCCTCCTTATGAAATAAGCGGTCAATAAAAATAACATTGCTTCCATCCGGCTCTACTCCCGGCAAATCCAGTACTGCACAGACTACCATTGGTATTTTCTTACCGGTTCTCCTGTCATAAGTCAAAATTGCAGGCTTATGAACCTTATAGCCGGCATCCATAAATCTCTGTCCCGCTCCTGCCATAGGTATTAATATTTTCATCAGCTTATTCTCCCCTTATCATATCCGTCCAAAATACAAACTCCTGCATGTCCTCCGGCGTGCCCCACTGACAAAAATATTTTATATCGGTCGGTACCCACACCTTCAGTCCATCCTGTACCATAAAATTATATGGCAGACTGGCATAATACTCTCCGTTGATCGTCTGATCACTCTCTACCAGTTTCCGGCAATATTTCTTTAAAACACTTCCGCTTTTAAAATAATATACGCCCGGCGAATGCTTTGCCTTTGTCTTATCTGCTTCAAAAGAAAATTTTTCTCTGATCTCAATCAGATTATCTTCCGCATCTGTCAGACAGGATGCGTATAAGTTCCCCGCCGGGAGCAAATGTGGATGAAAACCTGTATAACATGGAACACAGCCGTCACAGCCTCTTTCCATAACTTTTTGTTTAAACTTTTTCCAGTCCCATGTCATGTAAAAATCACAATAGTTTATAATTGCCGGTTCTTCATCATCAATCCATTCTTCTGCTCTTAATACATCATATACCGGTCCCTTTTTTATCCACGGATCCACCTCATATATTCTCGCTGTCGGACATATTTGCTTTAGTTTTTCCCGCATCCCCGGAATAGCTTCCAGATGCTCCCTTCTACAGACAAACAAGATATTTTCCTCTTCCGGAAACATCCCCTTTACGATCCATTCAATAATCGGTTTTCCCATAATTTCAATAAAGGGTTTTAAATTTTTATAGCCTGCTGCAACAAAACGGGATCCATATCCTGTCATTGGTATTATAATCTGCATATTTGCCCCCTACTTTATATTCTTCCTATATTTTTCCGCATCCCAATTTAAAAGGAAATTCTGTTCCCTTTCATCAAGCAGCGTACATTCTACATTTTCATTCAGTTTCATAACCTGTGCACTGAAGCTGAGTACACTTTGTATTTCTAACGCCTTTTTTACACTGTCTGCCACAATATACATATTATCGTCATAAATCAGTATAACAGGACTTCCGTATTCCTTCTGAAACTTCTCCAATGCAGCCTCAATATCCTGTTCAGTCAGATTTAATATGTTCTTACCCATAAATACCACACAATCCGGGCAGAAACTATGTTTCCACATATGACCGGTTTTATGGAATACCTCAAGTACATGTTGGTCGGTCACTCTCCAGACCACCTTTTCCCTGAAGTACTCCCACAGCTCTGTACAGACATGATATGGCTGCATATCCGCTTTCAGATACCGTTCCAATTTTCTCACAACCTCCTCCGTCCTGTCAATGACTATCTGTGCGGAATCGCCACTCACTACCAGTCCGTGATTCTGTAGGAAAACAATATCAAAAATCTGACCTTTTTCCTGTGCTTTTCTGCGATATGCCAAAAAAAAGCTTTTGGCCAATTCCACGCCCGGGGTAGCATATGGTACAATTAACGCTTCCGGGAACATCTCTGCCAGCACATCCATTCCCTGTTTTCTGCAGGTCATCGCATTTACTACAATCGGATGGGTATGTAGGGTATAGCGACCTGAAACAGCATGAAGAAAGGTTTCGATCGATGGTCTCTTTCCTTCTATAAATGCCGACTGTAAAATTTCCCTGCTTACCTCATCCGTAATCTGGTCCAGATTTTCCTGATTTAAAAAAGCAGCCTGTATCTTTTGAGGATTCACAACAGCATATCCTTCCTTTTCCGACACTTCCGCCAATTGGAAACCAGATGCCTTAATATACATCCGTGTATCGGTCTCCTTATAGGATGAATTTCCACCTCCTGCCTGCACAAGATCCTCACGCATGCCGGCATACTTTGATATTTTTATAAATCCCTGCATCATTTCCTCCATATTATCCATCTGATTTTATCCTTTATGCTCTGAATATGTTTTTTAATATAATATTTAATGTACTCTGTTTTCTGCTCTGTCATGCAAAAGCAAAAGTTCTCTTTGTTTACGTATAATTCGCCCCCATTCAGAACCGGCACCGTATACCGATATTTCATGTTTCTCATGTATTTTACCATATATTTATTATATTGCCTATGGTCCGGCAAAAAGCGGTCATATCTTTGAAATGTTTCCTCACATTTATGGATATCCTTCTCAGATACAGACGGTTTATGCAGTAATACATGATATAGCAGAGAAAAGCAATAGTCCTGCTCCTCCAGAACATACCATTTTCCGTTTTCAGCCAGCCTTCTATGGTTCAGCATATGCTTTTCCCACTCTGCACAATAATATCCCACACCACACGGCATAATATCAATGGGTATCCTGTGCCCATCCACTGATACCGCATAATGCAGTCCATCATCCTTTCCGTATTGCGGTTCAGCGTTTATGGCCTGTAAAAACTTTTCCGGTTTTTCACATAAAACATCAATATCTTTGCCGCTTTCCGGAAAACTCTTTTCATGCAGCTTCTCGTAGCTTCTCAGAATAACATACAGACAATCCTCCGGGACATTTTGAAATACATCACTCAGACTTTTCCACTTCTTCATATTTCACCGCCTTTTTCCCCGCTCTCATAATGATCAAAAACCATCCACACAAATAGTAAGGCAAATAATACATATTATATCTGGATGGTGCCAAAAGAACCGTACACAAGAACTGACTAATCACATATAAATGCAGCAGCCAGATTCCTCTTCCCCGGCATGTCCATAATCCCAATACAAGAAAAGCTGCCGGCAGCCAAAATGCATACACCAAGTAGTAACCGTTAATTCTTCCTATTTTAAAATCTCCTGCCAATATTTTGCTCAACGATTCCCTCATTTCGGAAGTATGGGTAAATTCCAGAAACCTTTCCGGTAAATACCTCATTCCATTTACCCATGCCTCTAATTGTTCCGTACTCCACACTCTTCCGATCACATTCGAATACGGGTAAAGTCCCAGTGACCAGGCGGCTGACTCAAGCTTACAGCGCAGGTAAATCTCCGGATATCTCAAACAAAGTTTCACGGCACTGACAATCCCAGCCGCCAGTTCCTTTTGGGAAGGCTCCGCAAACATTCCCTCACCCGCCTTCCACTGAAACATTTCCGTATAACTCGGATATTCCTTCAACACTTCCACAGAAAAGATCTTATCGATATTTTCCAGATCCTTTGGAGGTATTTCTGCATAAATATCTTCTTGTGAAACCATGATACTCAACGGACAGATAAAATTTACCATGGCATGCTGGCGCAAGGTCCTCCCCTGTCCCAGACCTGTCAATACAGAAAAGAACAGAACGGAAATAACAGCCAGCCCTTCACCTAAAATTACCATCCATTTTATCTTCTGCCCCTGGCAGCTTTTCCAAAGCAGCGCCGGGAAGAAAATAAGCAACAGCTTCCCTTCCTCCCTGCAGTTTATGATCAGGCAGCACAATGCCGTTAACAGCGCCCATTCCTGCCACGTCACCTCTCCTGCTTTTCTTTGGAATTTCAAAAAGCTGGCTAATAATTTTAATATCAATAAAGAAAACAGCCAGATTCTGATCGGACACATGGAAAAAGCCAGACAGGGAATCGACAAAAATAAAACGATAAGAGCAAAACAGCGTTTTTTTCCTCCAGAAGTTTCCAACCATATGTCAGCCAAAATACCTGCCTCTGTCAAGACAGTAATCAGACATTGCAGCAACACCACTGCAGCCGGTCTCGGAAATAACATTAACCCCAAAATCATAAATATGGATGAAAATGTTCCCTGGTTTCCCCAAATACGTAAATCAACAGCTGCATTGTATATTAGAAACTCATCCGATACCAGTCCCCACTCTCCGGGATACATAATGACCATCAGCGGAATATAAACGCAGAGCAGTAAGACACTAAATCCCACCAGGATTCTTGATCTGTTTCTTCCACTTCCCTGACTGAGCGCTTCTGAAATTACATAAATCAAATAACTTAAAAGCAAAAAAACAAATACCACAAACAGGAGTTTCATCAAAATGTAAAAAATCATTGCCTGTGGATAAGCCGTAAAATTAAAAAAATGTAAATCATTATATATGGAAAAAATAGTCCATAGCCCAGTTGCGATTACACTAAGGGCGATCCTCCCTGTACCCATCATTCCAAATCTTTCTCTCATGATAGCCTCTCATTCCTGTGGTGGAACAAAACTCTTGTTTCCAACCGTGTATGAATAAACCGCACTATCCATTACAGCCTTTTCTCCGGTAGCGACACGGTAAAATTCAATATATTTTGCCTCTGAAACCGGTTCATCAAACAGGAAACCTGTAAATCTCCGTACATCGGAAGTAGTCTGTTCCTTTTCTATCAATAAATTATTTTTCTCTCCATACACCCGTATCCCCAACGGCTCTGATACATCCGTTCTGAACAGATATACACTAACTAACGGCGTATCACTATGAATTTCCTTTTTTGCATCTGAAGTTTCTATGATCTCTTCCTCAATATTTTCATAGTATGCAGAGAATCGCCAGTTTTCCGGATTCACTCTGATATAATAACTATCCGCATTTGCAACGTATTTGCTAACATTTTTCCAGTCACACAAGGCATCTGTAACCCAGGCCTTGTCATAATATCGAATCTCCCTTTCTGCGTTTATCCCGTTCACAAATAATAGCAGCATCACACCAAAGCATATTGTACTGCTCCATTTTAACTTTGTCACCTCCCGGACTTTCCAGACAAATAAAAACATACATAGATAGATTGACAAGATACCGAACATTTCATATCTATCCTTGCCATAATACTGTATATCCAGCATTGCAGGTGTAGTAAATCCCAGAAACGCAATCGATGTCGCTCCCAATAAATACACTGCAAACGCGATCTCCCTCCACCATGCATTCTTACTTTGCAAAATCAAAATACCCATTCCTATTGCAAAAAAATAGGAAATTATTATCAAGACGGTTGTCACACTCTCCTCATACCGCCAAATATCAATGCCCCAGATTCGATAAAATATTTTCGGGAACTCCAGAAAACAACCTTCCAACAGCTGTATAAGCCCCTCATTGTGATTCCATGCTCTTCCCCCAGGTGTGCCCAGTGTCATAACTAATTGGCTCAACGCTGCCACTACTACACATCCGTGCAGGATTCTATATCTTCCCTTTTTCAAAAACATAAAAATGAAACAAAGTGGAATAAAGCATACAAACTGTCCCTGCGTCATGCAAAACAATACAGACAGCATGATAACAAGTGCATAGGCTCCTCTTGAAAGCTTCTCCAATTTCCCCAGAAACAGAAAATAAAAGAGAAAAAAAATCCCCCAGTATCCTATATTGATATAGAAGAAATTACTGCTTTTGTCCAAAAGCACTAAGGGAATATACAAAATCCCTATATATACTCCAATCCTTTCTCTATATTGGTATTCCCAAAGCATCATAATGGAACACCCCATTGCCGCCACCAATAGAGTAACAAAATTAGTTAAAACAACATAGTGTATCTTTCCCCAATCACTTTGAGCCACAAACCACGACACAATTCTCTTTATGAAATGCATATAGCCCGCTTCTTTTGTTAATATACACTCCAACAGGGAATAATGTGTGGCATAATAGAAGTGGGTTCCAATCTGTTCTGCAAATGGTTCCGGTGAACACAAAAAGGTCACATCACGAACAGCCATTGCACATAATAGCTGTCCGGTCATCAGGCCAAAGTATCCATATCTGGAGATGTTCGGATACCAGACCAGGAAAAAATAAGAACTATAGTACTGATAAACAGCAATACCACCAACACCTCATAAACCATTCTACCCGTCTGATCCAGCTGACAGACCCTATAGGTTTTTTGCAGGGAAATCTCCCCCTGTTTATTTTCTCTCATTTCTATCCAGCTTTTGGAGGCACATTGCACTTTAATATGTAGCGTCTCTCTTTCCTCCTGGATATTAGCAGGTTCAACGGAATATGGGGTGTTAGGATCTATTTCTGAGAAATAAATCTTACGATTTATTCCCATACCTTCCAGTTCAACATAATCATTACTGTCGACACTTTTCAGATTGCCAATAAAGATTTCTACTTTCTCTAATGTCATGGATTCGTTTCTGACTACAATATCCGTTTCCTCAGAATCTCCATCTTGCAGAGTCATCCAGGAATCCATATCCACTTCATTTTGATATTCCTCATAAAGGTTGTTATCAAATACTGCGATTCTAAACAAAGAAAGCGTCAATCCCAAAAGAAGCACAGTAACTGAAAGCTTAAAATACACCAGTGAATTTTTTTTCATTGCTTTTCCCTTCTCAGTCCTTCTTTTTTACCTAAATCATTCCAATTTCACGACTACGACTCCGTCGATAATTTTTATTGAATTTGATTCCGGCCAAATATTCATATTATTAACGGCATCAGAAGATAACACTTGTTGATATTTTTCAGCATCAATATCTCCAACATTGATGCCTAAATAATTATATGCATACCAATATCTATCATGTAAACTTCCATTCATATCTAACAAATATACCGGATTATCATGTAGATTAATTGCGTAATTATACACCCCACTTGTTTTTCTTAAATAATCATCTGAAGGAAATCCAATAAAAACTATTGGTGTTTCATTATATACATAATCATCAAGATCATATACATCATTTAAAATGGCGTTAGTTTGAGTCTTGATAGCGTTATATCCTAGTCTTAGAGCTTGAAATGTTGCATTAGCGGACAACATATAAGTCCATGCCAGAAACACTGCACAAATACATACCAGCTTGGAATTTCCCCCCCCAGAACATTCAAAAATGGCCATTTCCCCTGAGTTTGATTATTACTATTTAAATAAATTATCTTATTCTTCGACAAGCAGATTATAAACGGAACAACAAAAATATTCTGATACTCCATCAGAAGTGTGATACGATTGTAAGGAATAACTACTCTAACTAAATTTAATGCAATTGGTAAAATAAATACTAAAGATAATGAAAAAACTGCACTTATTCTTTTCCCTTTTGATAAAAGTAAGTACACTCCTCTCATAAACGATACAAAACCCAATACAAATATGACAAAGTAAAACCATTTTCTATTCATCATCGGATCTCGATAATACGAAAAGAAAATTTTGTATATCTCTATGATACTGTTAGGTAGACTTATGAAAATTTCCTTTATGCTAAACTGCTGCACCCTACCCGATAAAACAATATTGTTATTTTTACAGATTATATTTAGAATAAATGCATAAAAACCTAATCCCAATCCGCATGTCAAAATATATTCTACAACTCTTTTTACATAATACTTCCATTGATGTTCACCTCTTAACAGATCAATTATCATAACCATTAAAGCCAATCCTGCTATTGCACCAATATATGTCTGATACATCCCTATGTCTATCGCAACCAGCAATGCAGCTGCAAATAATTTTATAACATATAATACCTTTTTTTCTGTTTTTAAATTGATTAAATACACAACAGAAACAGATAGTATAATTGCTGAAGCCCACGATACAATTAGATAAATAAATTGTAACTGACTAATTGCTGATGGTGAAACAAGAGCTAATGCTGTGACAATACACAACTCTTTTAGTTCTAAATCAAACAACTTGCCGAGGATACACATAGCCAATGCCACAAGTGTTGCATAAATAAAAATATTTACTACCGGAAGCACTAAATTTGCAAAACAATACTTCATTAATAAATATTGTCCCCAACGCCCACACATTATTGCCCAGCCTCCACTAGTATAGTAATTAACCCCCTCACTCACGCTATCTGGAGCGCCTTGATTATCAATCATACAAATAATATAAGCCAAAAACACTATAAAATACGCAGTCGCAAATATTGAACGATACTTTTTAATTAGCTTCTCTAACATACACTTTGCCCCCTTATAAACCTATTTTAGTATTACTTCAATTATTCTTAAGTAATGACTGCTTAACAACACGCCAAATTTTTCATGCTGTTGTTTTGTATCAATAACAGCATGAATTCACGCTGTTTATACCTTGAAAAAACAATATCGTAAAATAAGCGCAAAAGAAATCTGCACAGCCGATCCACGTTCATTGCAATGACTGATAACGCTATGGAACATCTCGTTGTCTCATCCACCTGCTTGTGATCAGACCTAGTCCGTATTTCTGCTTTGCAAGGGCGAAGGCCCTTTGATCCAACTGGCAGACCCTATAGGTCTTTTGCAGGGCAATTTCCCCCTGTTTATTTTCTCGCATTTCTATCCAGCTTTTGGGGGCACATTGCATTTTAATATGTAGCGTCTCTCTTTCCTCCTGGATATTAGCAGGTTCAACGGAATATGGGGTGTTGGGATCCATTTCTGAGAAATAAATCTTACGATTTATTCCCATACCTTCCAATTCGACATAATCATTACTGTCGACACTTTTCAGATTGCCAATAAAGATTTCTACTTTCTCTAATGTCATGGATTCGTTTCTGACTACAATATCCGTTTCCTCAGAATCTCCATCTTTCAGAGTCACCCAGGAATCCATATCCACTTCATTTTGATATTCCTCATAAAGGTTGTTATCAAATACTGCGATTCTCAATATCAAAACTGTAAATACGCCTAATAGTATCGTATATAAAATTGAGATTTTTATTTGCTGATTTGCTCTCATCTGGTTTCTCCAACTAATCCGGGTATACTCTAAGACTATCTTTCTCTACATTTTTGCACTCATCCATGTAAATTGCATCTGTGGAATTTCCCTCCAAAAGCACGTTTACACATTTCTTTAATCTGATGTTCGATTGAGAAACATTGTTATTTCTAATAACAACATTATATATTCTGCTGCTTTCTTCTTTTCCCTCTTCCGTTCTTATAAAATCATATTTCTTCTTATATTCACACCGATTTCCCGTAATCGCTATATTTTGTATATCCCCTTCATTCCCATCACTATCAGCCAATGCCAAAACAACCACTCCGTCAATTACTTCATCCGTATTCCAAAAATAATTTTCTGTAATTACTGCATTGCGTACCCGGGACAGTCTAATGCAACTCCCCAGGCAGTTATAAAACTCATTGCCTTCAATAATAATATTATCATAACAGCTTGTCTCATCCTGCGAAATGTTATGAATACCAATCGGACGATATGACACAATCTGCTCTATTTGACCACTGTTCTTTTTACCGAATACGCAATTTTTAATCAGGATATTTCTTGCAGATTTCTCATCCTCCTCAGACTGAACCGGCGTACCTAATCCCTTGGCCAGATCAATCTGTATCATTTCAAGTTTTGCATTCGGCTGCAAATTCTCCGTTTCATCATGAGGCCTTAATTCCTCTGAAAAATTCATCCCATCAAAAAAACAATTCTCAATAATGATATTCTGACACCCGGAAATATCCAATAAATGATTTCTTGCACAGGCATTCAGGAATGATGTGCCAGTAATTGATAATTCACTTAATTTACCGGCCTGTATACATACCTTTTGCGTCTGATCATCTGAATACTGTCCCTCAAAGCTTCCGCCTTTAATCCTCAAATAGCCACATGAAAAAGCATCTTTTCCCACCAGATGATTGCTATTTGTCATTACAATGCCACTGGCAGAATCAAACGTAATTTTTGCATTATCTGCAAATTCTAGCTCTGTATTCGGATAATAATTTAAGGTATCCCTAATAAAATAATTCCCTTGTGGAATATATATACTTACCTTTCCACGCTCTTTCGCAATATTTAACGCCTGTTGGAAAATAGCAGAGTCATCTGTGATTCCATCTCCAACTGCACCCAACTTAAAAATATCAATCTGTGTGTCATTCTCCACCGCTAGATTCGTGCAGAAATACCAACCAACTATTCCCCCGGCTACCACGATCATTCCGAGCAGAGCCCCCAAAAATCTCCTGCCTTTCTTTGTCATGTTTTTTCCTTTCCCAAATTAATCTTTGATTTTTTTCTTACCACTTTGCAGTCAAGGCATTCTGAATAATCTGATCCTCTGTATCTCTTGGTACAAATACATCTGTGCCAACTGAATATACATAAATTTCTTTGTCCATTACGAGTTTTTCTCCTGTATCCAGATAATATAATTCTACATACCTTGCATTCTGCACCGGTTCATCAAACAGAAATCCTGTAAACTTCCGCACAGCTGAAGTAGTCTGTTCTTTTTCTATCAACAAGTTATCTTTCTCTCCATATACCCGTATCCCCAACGGCTCCGATATATCTGTTCTGAACAGATATACACTGACTAACGGCGTATCTCCATGAATTTCCTTTTTTACATCAGCTGTCTCTATTATTTCTTCTGTAATATTTTCAAAATATGCAGACCAGGGCCACTCCTCAGGATCTATTCTAATATAATAGCTGTCACTATTTATTACATATCCTGCAACATTCTTCCAATCACACAACAAATCCATAACATATCTTTTATCGTAATATCGCCCGTCACTCTCTTCCTTTATCCCGCCCATACAGGCCACTACCATAACAACTATACCGAATATGCCGTGCCACTTTCCACTGTATGCACGATTTAAATATACAAGAAAAACACATATTGCCATGTAGATCACCACGATCAGAAACATCTCATATCTACCCTTGTCATAGCGTCCTTTTTCCAGCATATGAGGTGTCGTAATCCCCATAAATCCAAGAGATATGGCTCCCAATAAATATACTGCAAGAGAAATCTCTCTCAATCCTTTATTCTTACTTCGTAGTACCAGAATGCCCATCCCTATTACAAAAAGATAGGCAATAATAATTAAGACAGTTGTCACACCCTCTTTATACTGCCAAATATCAATTCCCCAGATCCGGTAAAATATCTTCGGAAATTCCAGGAAACATCCTTTACATAACTGTATGAATCCTTCATACTTATCCCATGCTCTTCCTCCCGGCGTCCCCAGTGACATACCTAATTGAATTAACGCTGCCACCACTACACATCCATGCAGGATTCTGTATCTTCCCTTTTTCCAAAACATAAAAATAAAACAAAGTGGAATAAAGCACACAAACTGTCCCTGTGTCAGACAAAATGATGCACACAGCACAATAACAACTGCAAAAGCTCCTCTTGAAAGCTTCTCCAGTTTCCCTAAAAACAAGAAATAGAAGAGGAAAAAAATTCCCCAGTATCCTATATCAATATAGAAAAAATTAGGAACAGCATCCAAAAGCACCAGTGGAATATACAGCCCTGAAATATAGGCCAGAATTTTTTCTTCCTGCCGTTCACACCGCAGTACACCGATAGAACTTGCCATCGCTATTACCAGCAAAGTAACAAAATTTGTCACAACGACATAGTGCATCTTTCCCCAGTCACTTTGAGCCACAAACCACGCCACAATTCTCTTTATGAAATGCATATAGCCCGCTTCTTTTGTCAATATACACTCCAAAATGGAATAATGTGTAGCATAATAGAAGTGGGTTCCAATCTGTTCTGCAAATGGTTCCGGTGAACACAAAAAGGTCACATCACGGACAGCCATTGCACATAACAGCTGTCCGGTCATCAGGGCAAAATATCCATATCTGGAGATGTTCGGATACCAGACCAGGAAAAAAATAAGAACTATCGTACTGATAAACAGCAATACCACCAGCACCTCATAAACCATTCTGCCCGTCTGATCCAACTGGCAGACCCTATAGGTCTTTTGCAGGGCAATTTCCCCCTGTTTATTTTCTCGCATTTCTATCCAGCTTTTGGGGGCACATTGCACTTTAATATGTAGCGTCTCTCTTTCCTCCTGGATATTAGCAGGTTCAACGGAATATGGGGTGTTGGGATCTATTTCTGAGAAATAAATCTTACGATTTATTCCCATACCTTCCAGTTCGACATAATCATTACTGTCGACACTTTTCAGATTGCCAATAAAGATTTCTACTTTCTCTAATGTCATGGATTCGTTTCTGACTACAATATCCGCTTCCTCAGAATCTCCATCTTGCAGAGTCATCCAGGAATCCATATCCACTTCATTTTGATATTCCTCATAAAGGTTGTTATTAAATACAATGACTCTAAAAACAGAAAAAGTAAGGACTAGAAGAAGTACCGTATACAAAATTTTAAAATGCGCGAACGTCATTCTTTTCATCGCTTCCCACGCTTGGGCCTTTTTTTCTACTGCCTTTATCCCTTTCTTCATATGAATGAAAAGCTTTTGCGCAAACTCACAACACAGAGCAAACAATAGTAGATAGGCGGGATAATACCATATTGTCATAGAATCACTCTCTGGAATAAGCCATCCCCTTATCGGATACATCCAAAAAATCAGCGCAAATAATAGTGCATATAAATAATCGCTCCAACTATAACCATTCTTGGTTTTCATTTCTACCAGGAACATAATTAACGGAATCGAAAAATAGATCAAAGTATAACGATAACTGGAAACCGTAAAAACTATCATCAAACTCACTATAAGGGTCATGGATTTCCATGAATACTTTTCTATAAAAAAGCAGACAAGCACATACAGGAAATAAATATATGAAAGAATTTTCCCTACATGATATCCAGATGTCACTCCTCCTCCCAAACTTGTCCAGACTTTAGTCACCAGTCCAACTATAGTTTCTATTGAAGATAATTGACGCCCATTTACCTCTGAGATATTCTGTAGAAATAATCTCATTCCTTCAAATCCATCAAAGAAAATAAACGGAGTAAAGAAAAACAGAATACCGTAAATAATTAAACGTACTACTTCTTTATAACGTTTCTCCTTAATATATATTACTCCAATAATGGCTGGATATATTTTCAATCCCGCCGCCGTGGCAATACAAATCAAGGCTATCTCTCTCAAAGTCTTACTATCACAATCTTTGAAGTAAAGTGCCATCATAAGCAGCAAAAGAGCATATAATACAGAGTTTGATTTCTCAATCGCCGTTGCAAAAAAAGGCACCGAACATATCAGCAGGATTGAAAGCCCTATGCTCTCTCCTTCATTACCATTCCTGTATAGCTTCTTTACAAAAGAACTAAACAAAACCGCCCAGATAACGAGCAGCATGGTAGGAACGAGAATGGCATATCCATTCGCTACCATTTTCCATGATGTAATACCTGTATGTTTTAATATTCTTGACAAAATTCCATAAAATATATAACTCAATGGTGGAAAGCAGGATCCGGAAGACACTGCATAGACATTTTCATAACCATAAAAGCGATAAATATGCATATAAAAATCACTATATGTATCCGTTCCCGCTGCATATATAATTCTATCAAGAAACCGTCCCTCAGACCATATTATATTAGCCAGGTATACAAGTAAGCTTATAGAAGCAACAAGAAAAAAACAGTTTTTAGGAGTAAACCTTTTTATTTTCAATTACCCTTCCCTCACTTTACATTATTTGGCACTTTCATGATATTCCTTTTCCGTATTAACATTCCAGATATTATCCTTGCTTTGTATTCCGTTTACAATATTATGAACCGCTTCAAACGATGTCACCATCGAATGATCCATATTATTATATCTATGCTGCCCATTTCTTCCAATACAATAAAGGTTATCAAATTGATTCAAATAGGAAATCAATTTATCGATCTGCTCATATGTGTCGAAATATGCCGGATAAGCTTTCTTAACCTTTTCTCTATGAGCGTCTTTTATAATAGATTTTTCAGACAATACTCCCATTTTCTTTAATTCCTGAATAGCCTGTTTCTTACATTCTTCATCCGACATATTCCAGAAATAGTCACCCTCATTACAGAAATATTCCAATCCAATCCATACTTCCTTTTCCGGATCATTGACCATATAAGGAGACCAGTTGTTAAAAATCTGAATCCTTCCTAATTTTACTCCTGTATCCTGCACATATATCCAGCAATCAGGAACCAATCCGTTAAATGTCTTAATTTTAGTCGTGTTTACCAGATTAAGTTTATCAACCAGTAAGCCAACCGTAACAAAATCACGATACGGCAGTCCTTCTGCAATATCTAACATGTCTTTCGGCACATCGTTCATGCCTGCTACCAGATCTTTCAGCGGCATAGACGATAGAAAGATATCCCCACAAACTTTCTCTGTCCCATCTTCTGTAGCAATGCTGACATAATCAATCTTATTACTATTATCTTTATGAACTTCAGTGACTTTAGCACCTTTACGTATTATTCCCCCACTTTCCAAAATATCCTTTGCAACCTGCTCCCATAATTCTCCCGGTCCATATTTGGGGTAAATAAACTCAGGAATCAGCGATGTCTCACAATCCTTCTTTTTATTGCGGTTCGGTAGTACTTTTGCAAACATGTCCTTGATTACCGCAAGGATAGATAAACCTTTTACTCGCTGTGCCCCCCCAATCTGCCGATATTTCTCTTGGGTGTCTTCCCCGCAATTTCTCCGTATATCCCTCAAAAAACATTGAGTAAAGTACTTTCCCAAATCGATTAATATAAAAATTTTCCAGGGATTCTTCCTTCCTTTTTTTACAAACTGAATATAAATAGCTTATTCCAGCTTTTACTGTAGTAATAAATCCCATATTTACAAGTGTTTCTGCTTTTAAGGTAACCGGATAGTCAAAAAACTTTCTTTTATAATAAATTCTTGACACCCGTTTTCTCACTAGCATTACCTTATCTTCGTTTTCGGGATCCGGACCGCCTTCTGCAAGTTTTGTCTCTCTGCCCAACATTTTGTCATCAAATGACGGCTGCCCTTGTAAAGGTAAAACTTCCGTCCACCATTTCATAACTCTCTCATCTTTTGAAAAGAATCGATGTCCTCCTATATCCATACGATTGCCTTTATAATTTATGGTTCTGGATATCCCTCCTATTTCATAACTTTCTTCCAGAATAATCACTTTATACTCTTCTTTATGCTTTAATATTTCCTTTGCCGCAGTCAGACCAGCCGGTCCGGCACCTATAATAATAACTGTTTTCATCCCTTTCTTACCCATCCTTCCTTTTGATTATTTTTCTTCTTTCCTTTTCGTAGCCCATGCAATCATTGCATCATCAATTCCATACTTTCCTAAATTCCAGAAGAACTGATATTCATATTTCTCAGCCATCAGCAATGCTCCAACGCTTCCGCTTGTCCTGCCTGCCAACAGGCAGTCACATTGTCCCAGAAGATAAATCGAAGTCAGATAATTCAATCCGTTTTCCACCGCATCTATCCCGTTCTTTTTCATGGTATCCGCCAGAAATTCCTCATTTCCGCTTTTCAACCGCTCCGTATCGATTGCGATCAATCGATCCCGAAAGATCGTGCTGAATTTCGTATATATATCTTTGTCCTCAGTAGCCAAAACGATATAATCACACCGGCATCGCTTCTGTGTCTCCAATGTCTTTTCAATCACTTGATTCACATCGGGCTGCACCGGGTGCGCATATGGTTTTAAATCCGTATAATCCGTTCCTCTGCACAACACTCCCAGTTTTCTTCCCGGACAACAGTCAAAGATTTCTTTCTTCTTCTGACTGATATAATTCCATGTGCCTGCATTAAATTTTAAATAGTCCCGAAAAATACCCCTCCAATATTGAACAGCATATTCGTTCGTCAGGAAATCCATAGAAAGATTGGGCCTTTTTGCAGCCTCCACTTCCTGATCCACATCGATCACCTTTGCCTGGGAATGTTCGATTTCATCCAGGGATATCCCACACGGTTGTTCAAAAAAACTCCCATGCATTTTCTCTGCCAACCTGTTCCTCTTTGAGGTAAATATTTTTATAACTCTGCAAATCCATAACCGGAATCAGTCCTTTTTCCAGACATAACTGTATTCCCCCCATATACGTAATGATAAAGGAAAAAAGACCACAGTTCGGTGCATTTCTTGTTATAATCCCATATTTATAATCTGCCGCATTTCTATCTTTTCCACCTTGAAAACATACCAGCCTTTTTATTCCCGCTCTTATGTCCAGACTCATTTCTGCACCTCTCTCCCCAGATACCCATGGGTTTTCTGATTGCATTCCTTTTATCCTGTTCCACTATATTTCTTAAAAACTCTTCTGCTCTTTGTTCCTGCTGTTCCACATAATCACATTCCTTTAAGGCCGGCTCCCTTAACATACTATCATATAGATCATCATTTTCATCTATCCTTTTAATTTCTTCTATCACTGCATCCATACTTGGATATTTATGAACATTGATAAATGCCTTCTCATTAAAAATTTCTCCTGCCTGCGGATCTCCCCAATATATCGGAACCGTACCGGCAGCAAAGCTCTGTACGATTTTTTCTGTCACATAACCCGCATGGGAACTGTTTTCAAATGCGATCGAAAATTTATGCTTCTTTTGAAATTCCAGTTTATCCGGAACACCATCCTTCAACCCTATATTATTTAAGTATCTTCCACCCGAGTTAATCTTCTTATAATTGCTTAATGCCCTGAAAAATTCTTCTCGAAACGGGTCTGCCTCGCCATTTGAATAAACAAAACTGCAAAACTCCTTCTTCTCATGGGGCGCCTGTAAATGCTTCTTTCGCATCAGGTCTACTTCAGCTTCATATTTTGGATTCATAAGCCAGTTTGGTCTATACAAATATCGGTCCTGGAAAGAAAGCTTCTCAAAACCGATCGCATAATCAGCCATATTAAAATCCGGGCACATATTTTCGCCCAGATATTCAATCGTAATCGTATCATCTGATGTCTTCACAGGAGAGAATACCGAATAAAATAAATAGTCCGGCTTATCTGATATTTCTACATTGTAATATTTCTCCAAAATCCTTTGGATTGAATATTGTTTATAATCAAATCCGTTCCACCATCCTGCATATGCTATCTTGATCGTTTTCATTTTCCACCCTATCCTAATGTCCGTTTTATTTCCTCAATAAAAAGAGCCGGCGAAAAGCCATTGTCATAGTGGTAATCTACCTGCACATCTTCCTTGATCCAATCAATGTCTATGTCCTCTAAGGAATGAAATACTTTAATATAATCCGGATTATAATATTTTTCAAATCTGACCGCCGGATTATTGGTCAATAATTTCCTGTTCAAATATACTGCCTCAGGATATCTTGCCGTTACCGCATGAATCGTCTGATGCATGATCTCCAATACACACTTTGAAGCCATACTGTGTGCAAGATTTTCTTCCATGGAAAAAGGCCGATTATAACAGATTTTGTCTTTATATAATTGCTTTTCCTCATCTACTCCGACAATATTGAAATCACATTTTACGCCTTTACTCGTGAGCATATCATACAATTTGTGCAGATATTCATCCCGGTCCCAATTATTTCCTATAAAATAAATATCACTCTGTTCCTCTAATTTCTTTACCTTTGACAGAGGATAATTTGAATACAAGAGCGGATAATAACGGAAACCATAGGTTTCACAATCTTCATGATTGATTGCGTAGACCAGGTCAAAGAGCGGAAGCATTCTCCGAATGCGTCCAGAATACCATCTGTCCATCTGATCTACCAAATACATGATTAATTTTATATTGGGATTCTTTTTCTTTAACTTCCGGAAAAACTCTTCCGAATAACATACACTAATAGCGGAATCAAAAAAAATGATATAATGATTATCTTCCCGGGAATATTCCAGATTATAAAGCGTATAAAAATGATTCCAGTAGGACTTAAAAAGCGGCTCCTTATCTTCTATTCTCTTCCACTGATGTGCTTTCTCAAACAGCCTCTTTTCCCGCTCTCTCATGGGAATTAAACTTTCAGAAACAAAAGTAACATCTTCCCTGCAGGCTAAGTCATGTAAATGCAGTTCCTCTACTCTTTTTCCCAAATATCCTGCAAAATAAAACCGATCCATATCTGTGTCCTCTGCTGCTTTCTAATACAATTTATCTCTCAAGCGTTCATACAGCCCCAGCTTTTTCAATATATTCCTTATAAAACAGTATACATGGCTTTTAAACTTCCTCTTCCGTTCTGCCAGCTTCTGCATGCGTTTCAACAATTCATTTTTGAGATGCTGTGCCATATAAATTTTTACATGATCTGCAATCCATAACAAATACAGTTGAAAATGTCTGATATTGATAATGGGCCCTTTTTTCATCATCTCAAACTTGATTCCCTGATATTGAAAATACCGACTTGTATCCTGCAATATCTCATTCAGGCTGTTCTCCGTCATTTCTTCCTCGGTCCAGTTTTTTTCAAGAAGGGGCGGCATGTTCCCTATGCTGCTTCCACCCAGCCCGTAACAGTCCCTGATTCCAAAAACTGCCATACCTCTTCTCCAGTCAGCAAGGTAATCAAATGAATTCCTTCCATCGACCTGTTTTAAAAAAGATTTCCAGTTTTCTATACTTTGATTTATTTTTTCCAGTCTTTCCGGCTTTCCGTATTTCATATGAAATACGGAACTGGGGTTTAATAATAATTCTGCCATTGCCCTGGTTTCTTCTGCATTATCCGATATATGAACCGAATGATTCTCTATATGAAATATGGAACGTATTTCCTCTTTCATTTTTACGACAGTTTCCAGGTCCGAACACTGAAACAGAATCATTCTAACCTTTCCATTTCTTCTATAGCAGGCTCTGGATTTCACTTCGGCACCTGCATAGCGATCCCGAAAGCTGCCGACCCAGCTCTGATGGGAATAAATTTGAGTTATAAAGCTTTTCAGTCCACGATAATTCAGCCTTACCTCTCTCTGATATACGATCCTGCCTTCTCCCGCAATAATTTCCTGTGCTTTGTCTCTTAATCCCTTTCCCTTTGCCGCCGGCCAAATACAAGCCATAAAAAGCTTTTCATTGTGCCTGCAATATTCCAGCGCCATTCTGTCAAGATACTTTCTTTCCAGAAATCTTTGTTCAAAAAAATCGCACCCGAAATTTTGCCTGATGTTTTTAAAACGGATGATCTTAACTTTCTGGTTAAAATAGGCTGCACACGCACATCGATGAGCACCATCCAGCAAAACATTACTTTCACCTACAGGTAATAAGGATTTTTTCTCATCAAAGCCCGAATGCTGAAACTCTCTTATCAACTCGTCAAACACTTGAATATACTGTGCAAACGATGTCTTTTCAACATTTCCCGGCTCACAAAACGTTCCATTACTGAAGCTGTCCAGATGTCTCTTATACAGTTCAGTCGCATATGACAAATTCCATCCATTCACCTTTGCATCAATGTAAATCCATTTTGCCATCAGATCTATACGCCAGGGAGTCAACAGCTTCCGGGCGTCAATCTCTTCTATCTCATACGGAGTCTGGTCTGTAATCCCATATCCCTGAATCACATATTCAGTAATTAAATTAAACGGGTACGTTTTTTCCATATTTCCTGTTATCCTAATTTTTCTCCACGCAAACAATAGGATTTAACCTGACATGTCCCCAATACTTTGACTGCCAGACCAATCCCGTCTCGTTACTGCTGCTGATTTCAAAATATATTTTCTCGTATGGATGATCATAGCTTAAATGAGCACGCGATTCATTCATGGAGAAAACATCTGCAAAAAAATAATACCTTCCGTCTGCAAACTCTGCCGGATCAAATTCGAAATAGCTTGTCTTTCTTACTCCGGCTTCCGCATCCCCAAACGCTTCCGATTCCGTCATTCCTACCACACTGGAATCTGCAAACCGGATGAGAAAATATATCCGTAACCCCGGTATATTTTCTGTTGCACTCCACTCTATCTTAAAACGTATCTTTTCCTTCCTGTCAAAAACAGCATGCTCCTTATCCAGAAATTCAAAGCTGTGGAGCCTTACACTTTTTCCAGGCTGCAGAAGCGGTCTCTCTGCATGACTCAGATCATATCTGGTTCTCAGATCACCTGTATTTCGATCCATATAAATGGCAATGGCCTGCTCTGTCTCACCGTCATATATGATTTTTCCCCGTTCCAACACGATGCACCGGGTACAAAGCTGACGTATTGTATTCATATTGTGGCTGACATAAAGTACTGTTTTGCCCTCACTTGCAGACCCATCCCCCATCTTTCCGAGGCATTTCTCCTGAAATTTCATATCGCCAACCGCAAGCACCTCATCCATGACCAGTATATCCGCATCCAGATGTGCGGCTACGGCAAACGCAAGCTTCACATACATTCCGGATGAATATCTTTTAACCGGGGTATCAATGAACTCTCTGCACTCAGAAAATTCAATAATATCCTCTATTTTGGCCTCTATTTCCTTTTTATTCATTCCCAGAATAGCGCCATTCATATATATATTTTCTCTACCCGTCAATTCTCCGTGAAAGCCTGTTCCAACCTCAAGCATACTGGAAATTCTGCCTTTGATCTTAACCTCTCCTTCTGTTGGAGCCGTCACTCTGGACAAAATTTTTAATAAGGTGGATTTTCCTGCCCCATTGGCGCCTATAATTCCAACAGCCTCGCCCTTCCGGATACTGAGATCAATGCCATCCAAAGCCCAGAATCTCTTGCCAAACTGTTCTGCATCAATTCCAAGCTGTACATTGGGATCCGCTTTTCCACGCTTTCTGGCCCACCAGCTCTGTAAATCAGCTGTGAGTGTTCCGCCTCCGATAGCACCCAGTTTATACTGCTTCTTCAAATTGGTGATCTGTATTGCAATTTCTTCCATACATCCTCCTATACCGTATCCATAAACGTCTTTTCAATTTTACTGAACAATACAACTCCCAGTACCAGCACACCTGCAGTAACCACCCAGCTGATTCCCCACGCTGCCCACGGAATCTCTCCTGTTCCAAAAAAAGAATGCCTGAAAACTGTCAGAATAGGCGCCATTGGATTCAGTAAATATAATGACCTATATTCCTCCGGGATCTGCGTAACGGAGTAAACAACCGGGCTCGCATACATCCACAATTGCACACCAAATTTTGCAAGAACTGCCAGATCACGATATTTTGTCGTTAATGCCGAAATAATAATGCCGCACCCCAGACCTAATATTGCTACCTGAATGATCAGAACCGGTATAAAGCAGACAGAATAATCCAATTCAAAATGTATTCCACGGACAACATAGGCTGCCATAATGATTACAAGCATGACGATCTGTATCCCCAGATCCAGCACACCGGTAATTACTGTGGAAATAGGCGTGGTAAGTCTCGGGAAGTACACCTTCCCGTATATTGCTGCGTTTGCCACAAATGTATCGGAGGTCTGGGTCAGACAACCGGCAAAATAAGTCCATATCGCATTGCTGGCCATATAAAAAGCCATTTGCGGTACTCCGTCTGTGGAAAGTCCCGCAATGCTGCCAAAAACAAAACTATATAAAAAAACGGTAATGAGAGGATTCAATATCAGCCAGAGCGGACCTAATATCGTCTGCTTATATCTTGTTGCATAATTTCTCTTTACAAAGAGCACAATTAAATCCCTGTACCGGAATAGTTCCTTTAAGTTAATATCAAACCACTTTGTATTCGACTTTATTATGGTCGTCCATTGTTCACTCATCTTATTTTCTCCTTAATACCTTCTCCATTATCTCTGCTGCCTGCGGTGAACAGGAGTATGCTGCATTGACCAAATACGTACCTATACCGTATTTACACTTTCTTCCATATTTCCACCATACATACCGATAAGCATGCAGAGTTTTTTTCGCACTTGCAAGGTTAGCAATTCTTTGGAACTCCTCAATAAGCATTCTGCATAACCCTAATTCTCTCTCTACCGCAAGTACCTGTAATTCCTTTTCTCCCTTATTTTCATAAAATCGAATCGCTTCCAGTCCTGCCTCTACAACGCTCATACGTCCCGGATGATAAATGCGCTGATCCATAATACTGTCTTTTCTCTGTCTATAATAAATCAATTTCTCATTTGTCACAGCAACATTAGCAGAATCATACAACAAACGATATGTGACAAACTCGTCCTCATGTATTTTTCCTTTGGGATAACGCACCTCTTGAAACAATTTTCTCCGATACAGCTTGCCCCATGCGACCGTCATCAGGACACCCTTGCTGGTAAATATCCTCCGGCATCCCTCTTTGCCTGTTATTTTCTCAAAGCTCTCTTCCTCCATCTCCCCCGGAGTAATATCCTCTGTCACACATTCATAATTGGCAATGGAAATATCCGCATCCAGCTCCATAAGCCCATGAAAAAGGCGCTCTAATATCTCTGGATGTAAATAATCATCCGAGTCCAGGAAAAAAAGATATTCACCCCTGGCTTTTTCAATCCCTGCATTTCTTGCATCCGACAGCCCGCCATTCTGTTTCGAGATGTAAACGATTCTTTCATCGAGCTTCGCATACTTTTCACATATTTCGGGGCAATGGTCTGTTGAGCCATCATTCACTAATATCACTTCTATTTGTGTATAAGTCTGTTTCAAAACCGATTCTATACATTGCACCAGATACTTTTCAACGTTATAAATAGGTATAATTACACTAATCATCCTTCTCTCTGCTTTCCCGTCATGCTGCTGTATAAATCCCGCATAGCATCAGCCAAAAATGTAACGATCCTTCCCGCTCTGACCCCATAGCGGACATAATATTTAAACTTCTCATCCTTACAATTCTTCCACACTTTTCGCTCGGCCTTCAGCTTTTCCTGTATTTTTTTTCTGTCCTTTTTGTCCTTTAAATGCCGGTATTCTATCAGATAGTTGCAATAGTTGCTAAGCATCTTCTGCGCCACAGCTTTTACATCTGCCTTATCATACTTTACCCCCCAGTTACCATCATTGGTAAAGAATTCATACCATTTTTTATATACATTCATTCTGCCCAACACCTTTTCTACTGAGATATTGACAGAAGACGATTGGGGGTTATCATTCGACCAGCTATATCCGCAAAAATCATTGATTCCGATACTTTTCGCATGCACAAATGCTTTATAACAAAAATCGGAATCCTCACTCCATGCAATTTTTTCGTCCAGGCTAATTTGATTTTCCAGAAGGAACTCCCTCTTAGCCATAATTAAGCATATTGACCCCGGCATATGATTGCCCTGGCGCGCCACTATATGCAAAAACTGTTCAGGAGTATATAGTTCACGCTGCAAACTACTGTCTACCGAAAAAACAGTATATAACTCCTTCTGCCCATTCCGTATGACATAATGCTGATTCGAAAAATAAATATCTGCCTCTGTTTTGACAGACAGCCGATAAAGCCTTTCCAACATCTCAGGCTCTATAAAATCATCTACATCAACAAAAAGAACGTATTTCCCTTTTGCATTACAAATGCCTGTATTTCTGGCTCTTGATACGCCGCCATGTACGGCCTGAATAGAGCGGATATTAGAATAACGTTCCTCCAGCTTTTTACAAATTTCCCCCGTAGAATCCTTTGAACCATCATTTACCAGAATAACTTCAAAGTCTTTACAGGTTTGCTGCATCATTTTTTCAATGCAGGATTCCATAAAAATCTCCGCATTATATACGGGTATTATAACACTA
>JAAYNV010000007.1 GCA_012520645.1 Clostridiales bacterium
ACTGCTGCACGATTATGGAAGTTATATTGTCGGAAGGATGGGTATTCCGTATAGAAAGCGGGAAATCAATATTATCAGTGTGGCGATTGATGCCCCACAGGATATCATCAATGCCCTTTCCGGAAAGATTGGCAGATTGGATGGCATCAGCGCAAAGACCGTCTATTCCAATGTTTCAGGGAACTGAAGCAGCGGTTTTGGAATAAAACTCACAAGAAGGAAACGCAGATGAATAAGATCAAGCAGATTGTTGCGGTTATCCGGGACAGACAGGATATTACGAAAGAGGAACTTCAGCTAGTACTACAGACAAAGGATACAGATGGAATCCAGTATTTGTATGATATGGCAAAAGAGACGGCACAGACTGTTTACGGCAATCAAGTCTTTATCCGCGGGCTGATAGAATTTACCAACTATTGCAGAAATGACTGTTATTACTGTGGTATCCGGAAAAGTAATACTCAGGCGCAGCGCTATAGACTGACCGGAGAACAGATTCTTTCCTGTTGTAAAACAGGATATGAACTGGGATTTCGAACCTTCGTATTGCAGGGTGGCGAGGATGGATTTTTCACGGATGAGAAGCTATGCAGTCTCATATCGGAAATAAAGAAGAATTATCCCGACTGCGCCGTGACATTGTCTATCGGAGAAAGAGAAAAGGAAAGCTACCAGAGATTTTTTGATGTGGGGGCAGATCGTTATCTGCTCAGGCATGAGACAGCACAGGAGTGTCATTATAAATCTCTGCATCCGTCAGCAATGTCTTTCGAGCACAGAAGGCAATGTCTGTATAATCTGAAGGAAATCGGATATCAGGTAGGCTGCGGCTTTATGGTAGGGTCACCGGGACAGACCGTGGAAACTTTGTATGAGGATTTACGTTTTATTAAGGAGCTTGCGCCGCATATGGTAGGGATTGGTCCTTTTATTCCGCAAAAGGATACGCCGTTTGCGGGGAAGGCGGCAGGTACCATGGAACAGACATTGAAATTACTGTCTATTATCCGCCTGATTCATCCCCATGTGCTGTTGCCTGCAACGACAGCGCTTGGCACGATTCATCCGAAGGGCAGGGAAAAGGGGATTCTGGCGGGTGCCAACGTGGTGATGCCGAATCTCTCTCCAGTGAATGTGCGTGAAAAATATAAGCTTTATGACAATAAGATCTGTACCGGGGATGAGGCGGCGGAATGCCGGTTCTGTATGCAGAGAAGGATGGAAAGCATCGGCTATCAGGTCGTAACAGACAGAGGCGATTACCGTCCATAGGATATAAAAAAGGAGTAGAGGAAAAATGTACAATTCAAAATCTTTAAAAGCAGAAGAATTTATTTCAGATGAAGAGATCCGGGATACTTTGGCATATGCTGATGCCAACAAGGACAATGTTGAGCTGATCGATTGGATCATTGAAAAGGCAAGAGAACGCAAGGGTCTGAATCACAGAGAGGCATCTGTGCTGTTAGCCTGTGAAATACCGGAAAAGCTGGAAGAAATATACGAGCTGGCACAGCAGATCAAAAAGGATTTTTACGGCAACCGTATTGTGCTGTTTGCTCCGCTTTACCTGTCGAATTATTGCGTAAATGGCTGTGTTTACTGCCCGTATCATATGAAAAATAAGCACATTGCGCGCAAAAAGCTGACCCAGGAAGAAATTGTAAAGGAAGTAACAGCCTTACAGGATATGGGACATAAGCGTCTTGCGATCGAGGCTGGAGAGGATCCGGTTAACAACCCGATCGAATATATTCTGGAATGTATTCAGACGATTTACAGTATTAAACATAAAAACGGAGCTATCCGCCGGGTGAATGTGAATATTGCGGCAACGACCGTGGAGAATTACCGCAAGTTAAAGGAAGCCGGTATCGGTACTTACATTCTGTTTCAGGAAACCTATCATAAAAAGAGCTACGAGCAGCTGCATCCGACCGGACCGAAGCATGATTATGCTTATCATACCGAAGCAATGGACCGTGCAATGGAAGGCGGCATTGATGATGTGGGACTGGGAGTTTTATTTGGACTGGAAATGTACCGTTATGAATTTGCCGGGCTCCTGATGCACGCAGAGCATCTGGAGGCGGTACACGGTGTAGGACCCCACACCATCAGCGTGCCCCGCTTAAAGCGTGCCGATGATATCGATCCGGATACATTTGACAACGGCATTTCCGATGATATTTTTGCTAAGATCTGTGCCCTGATCCGGATTTCTGTACCATACACCGGAATGATCATTTCCACCAGGGAGAGTCAGGCTGTGCGGGAGAAGGTACTGCCGCTTGGAGTATCCCAGATCAGCGGTGCTTCCAGAACGAGTGTAGGTGGGTATGCAGAACCGGAACCGGAGTATGAAAACTCCGAACAGTTTGATGTCAGTGATACCAGAACGCTGGATGAAGTTGTAAACTGGCTTATGAAAATGGATTATATTCCAAGCTTCTGTACCGCCTGCTACAGAGAGGGACGGACAGGAGACCGCTTTATGGCGCTTTGTAAGAATATGCAGATTTTAAACTGCTGCCATCCGAATGCCCTGATGACATTAAAAGAATATCTGGAGGATTATGCCAGCGAGGAAACGAAAAAAATCGGTATGGCATTAATTGAAAGGGAGCTTCAGAATATTCCGAATCCCAAGGTAAAACAGATTGCAACAGAGCACATTCATGATATTGCAGAGGGCAGAAGAGACTTCAGGTTCTAAGATGCTTATGATTTAAAAAGGAGAGGAAGGATACCATGACCACATTAAATGAAACACCGCGCAGCAACAGACTGCACATTGGAATCTTCGGCAGAACAAACAGCGGAAAATCTTCTTTTATCAATGCTTTTACCGGACAGGAGGTATCGATTGTGGCGGATGTGGCGGGTACGACTACCGATCCGGTCTATAAATCAATGGAAATTTATCCGCTTGGTCCCTGCGTGATTATTGATACAGCAGGGTTTGATGATGAGAGCGAGCTAGGTGGACGCCGTATTGAGAAGACGAAGCTGGCAGCAGAAAAAACAGATATCGCCGTTATTCTGATCAGTGCGGAAGAAAATGCAGGTGAAGCCGGGTTTCAGGAATGCTTTTTGCAGGAAAATACATGGTATCGGATCTTTCAGGAAAAGAAGACCCCGGTACTCTTTGTGGTCAGTAAGTCTGATCTTGGGAAAAGGGCAGAAACACTGGCAGAGAAAATTCGCCGTGAGACAGGTGAAGAGACACTGCTTGTCAGTACCGTAAACGGAGAAGGAATGGATAAGATCAAAACAATGCTTACCCGCCTGTTGCCGGAAAACTATGGGGCGGCTTATATTACCGGAAATCTGGTCAAAAAGGGAGATCTGGTGCTCTTAGTCATGCCCCAGGATATCCAGGCGCCAAAGGGCAGACTGATTTTGCCCCAGGTACAGACGATACGGGAGCTTCTGGATAAAAAATGCCATGTTATGAGTGTGACGACCGATCAGTTTACCGAAGTGCTTCCCGTGCTTACGAAAGCGCCGAAGTTAATTATTACGGATTCACAGATCTTTGATTATGTTTATAAAAATAAACCTAAAGAAAGCATGCTGACTTCTTTTTCGGTATTGTTTGCGGCATACAAGGGAGACATTTCCTGTTATATAGAAGGAGCCGGAGCAATTGATGCCCTGACGGAGCAGTCGAAGGTACTGATCGCGGAATGCTGTACCCATGCACCGCTTCAGGAAGACATCGGGCGGGTCAAGCTGCCGCGTATGCTTCGAAAACGTGTTGGAGAAGGGCTGCAGGTAGATCTGGTAAGTGGAATGGATTTTCCGGAGAAGCTGACAGATTATGATCTGGTCATCCAGTGCGGAGCCTGTATGTTTAACCGGAAATATGTGCTGTCACGAATCGAACGGGCGAAAAAACAGGCGGTGCCGATGACCAATTACGGTGTAGCCATTGCCCATCTGACTGGTATTTTACCGCAGGTCGCAGTACCGTCTGATGATCTTTTGTGAAACGGATAGAACCTATTTAGAAAAATGGTGACCGGAGGAGAGGGATAGATTTTGATGATACAAAGGATATTTCTGCGCAATGCCGTGGAACAGGTATTGCATGTGCAGGGAAATTACCGGGGTGGAATACTGGAGATGGCAATGGTATTTGACTGTAATCTGCCGCTTGATACCGTAAAACCATTGGCACAGGAGACAGTGTCTGCATTAAAGCAGCAGGGAGAGATTTTCCGAAATGTACGTCTGAATACGATACAGTGGAAGGCAGACGGAGTACTGGAAAAAGCAGTCACTGCCATGCCTTTTATTCAGACCGGTTCTTTTTTTTCGGAATATGAACAGCGGATGGAGAAAAAGCGGGCAGAACTTTTGCTGGAGCAGCTAAAAAAATTCTATGCCCGTTCCAAGCTGATTTTAATTTTAACGGACGGCAATTACCGTATAGAGGACGAAAAGCTTTTGCAGGAGTCTTTAAAACCGTTTTTAGGAAAGAAAATCGTATTTTTATATGCGGATACGGAAGCGAATACGGTTGAGATTTCCAGAGCCTTAAAAAATTAAATTATTTTTCTCAAAAAAAGTTGTTTTTTAAATATTGATTCCGTATACTGAAAAAGGAACAGTGTTTGAAAAGCACACTTTTTATTATGAGAGGAGAATGCTGAAATATGGCAAGATATGTAAGAGACGAACAGATTAACAAGCCGGATGATTTTGTGGCATTTATCATGAATGATTTTCTGACCAAGCATGGATTTACGCAGAAAGAAGTAAAGGGTGAAGTGGTATGGCAGGATGGTGTAGGCATGCTGGCACCGCCCAAATTTTTCAAATACAGTTATGTAAATGGTGTGGTACATATTGAAGCATGGATGAAGACTGCGTGGCTTCCGGGTGTATATACCGGAGAAAATGCAATGACAGGCTTTATCGGAGCTGTACCGAAGAGTGCATATAAAAAGAGTGTGGAGGAACTGATCAGCTTATTGTATCAGCCGCTTCCGTCTGACAATGCTTATATGAATGCCCAGCCGATGGGTGGTGCAGGACAGCCGATTATGGTACAGGGCGTGGACAATTCCCGTTATGCTACAATGGGACTGGTATTCAGTCTGATTGCACTGCTGGGACTTATTACGAATCCGATTCTTGGACTGCTGTTTGCGGTAATGGGTATTGTATACGGTAATAAAGCAAAGACTTCTTCTAAAAAGGGAATGGCAAAGGCAGGTTTTATTATTGGTATCATCGGAACCGTAATCTTTTCTATTCTAACCATTCTCTGGTTGATTGGAATTTTTGCACTGGCAGCAGGATTTTAAGCATTTTGTTAAGTATTGTATGAGGATAATTGGTGAACAGGAGGTACATATGGCAAAATCCAAGGTATATTACACAGATATGAGGACGTCTTTCAGCGAAAATCTTCCGCAGAAGTTAGAGCGACTGATTAAGACTGCCGGAATCGGAACGATTGACTTCGACAGAAAATATGCGGCAATCAAGATTCATTTCGGGGAACCGGGAAATCTTGCTTTTCTGCGTCCGAATTATTCGGCAGTGGTTGCCAGGGTTGTAAAAGAGCTGGGTGGAAAGCCATTTTTGACGGATTGCAATACTCTTTATGTAGGCGGCAGGAAGAATGCGCTTGATCATATCGATGCGGCATATCAGAATGGATTTACGCCTTACAGTACAGGCTGTCATGTCATTATTGCAGACGGGTTGAAGGGAACAGATGAGGCACTGGTTCCGGTAGAAGGCGGAGAATATGTCAAGGAGGCCAAAATCGGCCGTGTGATTATGGATGCGGATGTATTTATTACTTTAAATCATTTTAAGGGACATGAAGCAACGGGATTTGGCGGAGCACTCAAAAATATCGGAATGGGCTGTGGTTCCAGAGCCGGTAAAATGGAGATGCACAGTGCAGGGAAGCCGCATGTAGAAGCAGAGCATTGCGTGGGTTGCGGACGCTGTATCAAGATCTGTGCCCATGATGCACCGACGATTACGGATGGAAAGGCTTCCATTGACCATGATAAGTGTGTAGGATGTGGACGCTGTATTGGTGTATGTCCGATGGATGCCGTATGCGCGGCAGGGGATGAATCCAATGACATCTTAAACCGTAAAATAGCAGAATACAGCAAGGCAGTTATAGCAGGAAGACCTCACTTCCACATCAGTCTGGTGGTAGATGTATCCCCGAACTGTGACTGCCATGCAGAGAATGATATTCCGATTGTGCCGGATGTGGGAATGTTTGCTTCTTTTGATCCGGTGGCGCTGGATGTAGCTTGTGCAGATGCTGTTAATAAGCAGCCGGTTATAGCAGACAGCCAGTTAGACCGTATGCCTCATGTACATGGAGATCACTTCATAGATTCCGCTCCGACGACCAACTGGAGATCTTGTATCGAGCATGCAGTGAAGATTGGTCTTGGTAATGACGAATACGAATTAATCAAGATTTGACGGTAGTACGTCGTATATTCAGGATAGAAAGAAGAGGGACAGTCGCATGAATGATTGAAAACATCATGGATGCGGCTGTCTCTTTTTTCATGTGCATTCGGCAGGAACGCAGTAGAAATCAGTTATGAACAGAGCCGGTCTTTTAAGGAAGTCAGGCGATGACATACATTTCTGCATTTGCAGCCCATGCCCTGTTTCAGGACCCGGAAGATACCCCACATGCCGGATTCCACATCCCATTTAAGGCTGCCCGAGCGGTAGAGATAATCACCTGGGCAGGATGCACCGTCTTTTAATTCTATTTCAAAGCGGTTACCGATGCTGACAGCACCCTGTAAAGGAATGACTCTTGAATAGGAGTCTTCCGGTTGTTCTTTCCAGAGGTGTCCGTGGATTCCAAAGCCGACATTTCTTGGCTTATCTGCGGGCATCATAGTCCGGAAAATAACGCGGTCGCCGGGATAGGCTTTAAAAACCGGTGTAGCAGGATCGCCGTGAATTCTACTGCTGAATATGCGGGATATTCGAGGATCCTTTTTCAGACGGTTGGTAAAGCGTTCGGAGCGGTAATTATAGCCTTTTTCTCCGGTATCTTCAGCATCAACCTTCTCGCCATCTTCTCCGACAGCTGTCTTTACCAGATTTCCTTCGCTGTCTAACATGCGGATACCGTTCTGGATAAAGAGAACGTATTCACGGAAGGATTCAACTCCTGGGGCAGTGATAACGGTCTGTTCCTCGTACAGTGCCTTTGCCAGAGAGAAGCTTTTATACCATTTTTCCGCCGGAGGCTCAATAATAATCGCTCCGAAGAGTCCGTGATACCGATGATTGCGCAGATCGCCAAAAGACTGAATGATGCAGGTTCCGTATTCGCTATCTGCATGCCACAGGTACTTTTTACTTTCACCCGGACCGACAGTCTGCTCTCTGTTGTTGTAGCCGACATTAATGCCGGAGTCACAGACAGGATCATAGTATAAAAACTGTGGATTCAGGGATACCCGCATGGAAGGTTTGTGTGCACAGTCTAAGGGCACCCTTGGATAATCAAAGTATGGGACCGGATTTTCAGGGTCGAACAGGTTGTGCAGTGTGACTTCGATCCAGTCTCCGGCATTGGCACGCAGGATAAGTGGCTTTGGTTTATAGCATTCACATTGTGCATGTTCCAAATCCTCAAGTGGAATAAACAGCAGTCCGTTCGGGTCGTGATCTCCATGGCTGTTGTAGGGAATATCTCTTTGGATAGCAGCAATATTATATTTGCGGATAACCGCATCCTTTCCCGGACAGGGCGGAAGCGGCAGCAGCTCTTTACGCCCTTTGCAGAGAGGTCTTAGACGCTTGTGCGGACGATGGTATGCGCGGATAATGCCCCATAGCCCCAGCCACACATCATCAATGCCGCCAAAGTAATAGAGATAGTCACCGGGAGCATAGGGCTTGGTAATGTGTATATTAAACGCTTCAGAAATGCCGATGGTCTGGGAGGCAGTATCGGGAGAAGCCGGATCCGCAATTTCTTTTTGCCAGGACATTCCGGTGAGATTAAAGGAATGCTGCTCTTCGTGTGCACCGTCTAACAGACGGATCATCAGCTCATCACCGGGATAGGTTTCCAGAATCGGAGTCGCCGGATCGCCGTGGATCAGTGAACTGAAAACATAGGCGGGATCACTGTGGCATTTCAGCCGTTCCCGCATCGGTTCGGAGCGGTAATTGATGCCCATGACACCCGGATCGTCATGAGAACCGGGCATTTCTGGTGGATTTAAAGGTTTTCCATCCTTATCAAAGAGAAGGGCAAAATCATGGACAAACAGGGCATATTCACGGAAAGAGGTTCCGTCCTTTCTGCGAATGACAGCTTTTGTGCCGTATTTTAATTCCTTTCCGGTCCGTATATGGTGGAAGGTTGCCCCTGCTTCTTCTATGATTAATGCACCGAATACTCCATGCTGCTGGTGGGAGTTGGCAAAAAGGTGATCGTGGAAAAAGACAGTGCGCAGTTCGGTATTTGCAAAGAACCGTTCGATCAGAGTTTCGTATTTTCTTGCTCCTGCGATGTTGTTCCAGCCATTTGCTGCTCCGTCTGAGACGATTGTATCAAACTTCACCAGATGGATATGATAACCTGCAATATCGGTCAGGGTCTTCATCTGGAACGGGCTTTCTTTAATATATTCCGGTAACAGGTTCGTAAGCCGTATTTCAATGCAGTCTCCGGCATTGGCACGGATGACGAGTGGTTCTGCCTTAATTTTTTGTGCTTCCAGCTTTTTAATATAGGAATCCAGTCCGCCGTGCCGTTCCAATTCTTCTTTCAGGACAAAAAAGCGTCCCTGCGGATCGTGCCAGCCATAACGATTATATGTGACCTTTGCCTGAACCAGTGCGATTTCAAATACTTTCACTTCAGGCTCTGGACAGTGGCAGTCACAGCAACGGTCCGTATGACAGGGGCAGGTATCCGTATAAAGGGCACCGGGTTCGAATGCCGGCACAAAATTTGCACGCTCCAGTGCAGTCGGTTCAATTTTGTTGGAGCCATCCTCATTCCAAATGCCAAGGGGCGGCTGCAACGGACGTTCTCCAAAGGTTCCGTTGATAAAATTCGGATAACCGGGATGAAGAGGATCCTTTTTTGGAGGATTCTTTCGGTCCTTTAGAGGCAGAAGGGGAGGAATCCGGGTTCCATCCGGCAGACAACCGGTTCCGTCCTCCAGTCTGTCGTGTATTCGCCAAAGAGTCCACATACCTTCATGAAAATGCGGGTAAAGGTGACAGTGGAAGATTACATCTCCGATCGTACCGTTTAAGCTTCCCTCACCATGCAGAATATCCAAAGCATAGCATTCCTGAGGACTTATGCTGATGGAATCAATGATCGTAGAGTTTTGATTTTTCCCTTCCAGCCGCCATTGATGGTTGTGCAGATGAAAGACATGTGTCTCCTTTATACCACCATGAATCAGCCGTATTTTAGAGGGATCACCTGCATAGGCACGCAGAATCGGCGGAGCCGGATCACCGTATACCCAGGAACTCATGGAAATATCCTCTCCGGTATCAGCATGATCGTGTGTAAGAGGCAGGCGGTTGCGCATTGGTTCGGAGCGATAGCTGATACCGGTCGTGGCAGAGGGAAGACCGGTATGAGGATCTGTGGGCTGTTCTCCGTCTTTATTCCGGATTTCCAGTTCATCATGGAAGAATACGGCGTATTCGCGGAAGGCGGGATGAACAGGATGATAAATGTCTGCAAATAATCCGCTTTCCAGTTCTTTTCCGGTTTCGGGATCAAGCCAGCTGGATTCCGCTGCTTCTACGATAATTGCACAAAAAAGACCGTGTACATTCGTACCCTCTTCACCGCTTCTCGTATCACCCATATCATGAAACAGATAGACGCCCTCTTCTCTGGCATACCAGGTATAGGTAATGCGGTGCAGTGTCGTAGAGACTTTATTAAAACCTACATTGGCGCCGTCTGAAGTCTGAACATCATAGTCCAGTCCCTGTACATGGATGGAAAGTGGTCGGTCTAAAGAGTGTGAAAAAGTTACAATAATCTTTTCCCCGACATTGGCACGGATGACAAGCGGCTGTACTTCTTTATAAGGCTGGGGTACTTCCTGAGAAAAATATTGAATCGCTTTTCTGCGGATGCGTTCAGCATCCTTCTTTAGTACATAGAGAAGGCCATTTGGATCATAGTCTCCATATTTATTGTATACAATCGGAATCTGAATGGCTTCGATTTCATAAGAACGGACCCGTTCAGGGATGGGATAACGACACAATTCCATGCTGCACCTCCTTATGCCTTACGCCCGCATTCCAGGATACGGATATAGTGGTTGGCTTCACGCAGTACATGATCTGCCAAAAGCGGAAGAATAATAGAAGCGATTTCACAGTTTAGAATACCCTGCGCACCGGCAGCCTTGAACTGACAATATTTTCGGGTTTCTGTCAGAGACTTTGCAGCCAGATCGCCGGCAGCAAGACAGTCTTTTTGTCTGGCCTGTTCCAGTAAAACAGCATACTGTTTTGCAAAGTCATCTGCCGTATCAATCAATTTTACTTCGGAAGGGTCTAAAAGACCGCGGATAAACAGTGCATGTTCCATCATGATGCGGTTCCAGAATTCTTCCGTCTCACACAGACTCTGATAGGTGGGACGTCTGTTCTGCAGCAGATCCGCAATAGTGGCACGATACAGTCTGGCTTCCCGTATGATGTGTTTGATTAACAGGGGATAGTTGGCATTGAAAAGCTGCCCGCTTTCCATTCCTTTCAGAATACTTTCCTTGAAGAGGATCAGACCATCCAAAAGCCGGATCGCACGGTCATTGAAACGGTGGATCATGCGAGTCATTTCAGAGCTCTCTTCCATACCGCATCCGGAGGAAAGGCGCTTCTGCATAATAGAGATCCGGCTGTCAATAGGGATACCGGTCAAATGCTCCGTGCGGTTTTCGGCAGGTATGGTAAATTCGGTCACTAACTCGCAGGACTGCAGGATCGCATCGTTTATTTTACCGCCTGCGATTGCTACAATATCACGCAGCAGATCCTGAAACTGTTCCCGATACCAGTCTGCCTGTTTGATCCATTCTTTTTCAATGCCGGGAAATCCGGCTTCCAGAAAAAGAGCATGCTCCTTCATGATTCTTGCAAAAAACAGATGTGTCTCTATAGAGAGGGATACATAATTTTCCATATACTTTCATACCTTTTTAGGTTGGGATTTTCTATAGTATATGCAAGAGGAAGGAGGTAAGTGTACAGTTTATAATTGTCTAAGCTGTTCGCGATTGGTTAATTCCAGCTTGTCAAAAATGTTGGAAATATGCTTTTTGACAGTTGTGTCAGAAATAAAAAGCTTTTCAGCAATTTCTTTATTGGAGAGTCCTTTCTTTACCCAAAAAGTGACTTCAATCTCCCGTTTGGTAAGCCCTATAGAAGTAAGCTTCTGTTTCAGTTTTTCCCAGTTTGCTAAGAAATCTTCTTCTGTGGAGCTTTCGGTTTTTCCCGCCCAAAACGTGATTTCCTTTTCTTTTGAAGTTTCCGCAGTTACCGTTTTCTGATGGTCGGTCTGAGATTCTGCAGAAGCGGTGTCCCTGGAAGGTTCTCCGGTACGTCCGGTAAAGAGCAGATAAATAATAAAACCATAAAGTAGCGGACGGCAGGACATGGCAACGGTAGGTACAACGTTGTTTAAAGGAATTTTTCCAGCAACAAGCCGGGTATATAATCCGATAAAGGTGGTCAGATAAGCCGCTGACATACTATGAAAGCGGATGCTGTAGCATAGGCTCGTACGGTCGGTTCCGCGCTTATAGCTCGAAGCCGTAAGCAGCAGAGTACCAACCAGAACAAGCAAAATACCCTGCGGATCCCATAGGAGGGAAAAGCGGAAATCCGCCACATAAAGCAGAATGGCTATGTAGACCAGAACAACGGATAGCCTGGTAATGATTTTCATAACAGCAGCTCCAGTCTTGCCTTTACCGGCAGCAGGAGAATGGAAATGAACATCGAGTATAAAAGGGACAGTATGGCTACTGCCATGTTCGGACCAATTGAAGCAGGATCATCCAGAATAGACAGCATACCAACCAGACCGAGCAGAGAAGTCAGAATACCTGTAAACAGAAACAGTCTGGAAGCCATTTTAACGGCTGTAAGAGCACGGGTGATTTCCCGTTTGTCTGCAGTACAGGTTTTTGCAAATGCAATGGAAAAGCTGCGGAAGAAATCCCGGATCAGACCGGCCACAGCAAGCATCGGCAGAGACAAAAGCAGAATGCTTAACAGACTTACAAAGTCTACCAGATATAATGGGTTTCCAATCATACTTAGGGAACAGATAAGGGAAACAATAACAAAGAAAACAATTAAAGCGATAAAATACATACGAGATACCTCTCTTTCATTTGGAATATTTAGTGGTGCTTAAATTATTTTTATTTCACCATCTAAGTTGCATTGTACAGGTTTATCCGGGAAAATGCCATACTTCCAGGTAGTAGAAACGGTAGTATTTATAAACAATAAGTGGGAAATTATAAAAGAATAGAAGAAAAAGACACAAATGTGGGGCAGGTACAAGGAGGGAACCTGCCCCGGATAGTATATTAAGGAGAAGAGTCAGCACAGTAAGTCCGGTGCATATCTGCCGGAGTACTGTACTGCCCGAAACGGGCATTTAAACAGCAGACAATGAGGAGATGATCTCTCTGCAGTTCATACCGGAATAGTTTGAGCCAAGATCCTTGACTGTAATACGGTAGGAACCACGCTTCATCTGCTGGCAAAGCGGATTTTGCCTGAAAATCGAAAGATTACCGGGTATGATCCGGTAGTGGTCCAATGTGACCAGAAGCTGTTCTTCGGCAAGGAGCAGCTGTTTTCTGGCACATTCTAAAAGTACACCGATTTTCATGTTCCAAAGTTTAAATTTATTATAAAGTTCCAATAACAGCAGTTCGCCGGAATGTTTCATCCACTCATAATTTTCAAGTAAAAGACTGCGGAACTGCTTTTTGGAAATTCTGGAAAATTTCTCGTTTATAAAATCACCCAGCTTACTGCGCTTTTTCAATGTAATACAGGGTTCATCCTGATAGGATGACACGGAAACCAGGTATTCTTCGTCATTACATTGGCTGTTCTGATTAAATTCTTCGGGAACAAAATAGAATTCCCATACAGAGTTTTCCTTAGTTGTGTTATTATATGTAGGAAGTTCAAGAAATTCGGCATTTAACTGTTGGAGATCCTGCTCAGACAGATATTCTTCTTTTTCTGCCTGTAAAGCTACGCCGGTGATTTCCTGAAATATATCCTGTGCCATTTGCAACACTCCTTTCGTTGAATGCTCTTTTATGATAAAAGATAAATGTGAACAGGATGTGGAGAGAAAGTGATAATAAAGTGAGATTTTTCTTATGAAAAAATAAAGAAATCTAAAAAAATCAGAAACAGGAAGGAATCATATATGGAAGAAGATAAGAAAGAAAAGGCACTTTTAGTCGGTGTCGATACGGGTGAAGATACAGACTTTGAGCGTTCCATGGAAGAGCTTGCAAGTCTGGCGGAGGCATGTAATATGCAGGTAGCCGGATTGATTACACAGAAACTTTCCATGGTAAATAAAGCATTATACATCGGAAGCGGTAAGATTGCGGAAGTCAGGGATTTTGCAAGGGATATCGAAGCGGATGTCGTTGTTTTTGACAATGCTTTGTCTCCTTCCCAGTTAAGAAACCTGCAAAATGAACTGGAAAAACCGATACTGGACAGAACAACACTCATTCTGGATATTTTTTCTACCAGAGCACAGACCAGAGAAGCTAAACTGCAGGTTGAAACGGCGAGGTTGCAATATCTGCTCCCACGATTAGTCGGTATGCGGGCGGCCCTCTCCAGACAGGGCGGAGCCAGTGGAAGCATGAGCAATAAAGGTGCCGGTGAAAAGAAGTTGGAATTGGATCGCCGCCGTATTGAACATCGTTTGAGCGAACTGAGAAAAGAACTGGATGAGGTGGCACAGGAGAGAGTAACCCAGCGCAAAAAGCGGCTCTCTTCACGGATACCAAAAGTGTCTTTAGTGGGATATACCAATGCGGGTAAATCTACCATTTTAAATCATATGGTAGAAAAATATCTGGGAGAGGAAGACAAAAAGGTACTGGAAAAGGATATGCTTTTTGCCACGCTGGAGACGACTGTGCGCAAGATTGAGACGGGAAATAATCAGGATTTCCTTTTATCGGATACAGTCGGATTTATTCACAAACTGCCGCATGGACTGATCAAAGCGTTTCGTTCGACTCTGGAAGAGGTAAAAAATGCCGATCTTCTGCTGCATGTCATAGACTATTCCGATGAACATTACAAACAGCAGATGGCTGTGACGGAAGAGACTCTGCAGGAACTGGAAGCAGGTGATATTCCTGTCATATATGTGTTTAATAAGACAGACAAATGCACCGGGGAAGGAGTTCGGCATAGGACGGAGGATAACCGTATCTATATGTCTGCCCAAAATGAGCAGGATATCGAAGAGCTGGTTTGGCTGATTATCCGGAAACTCTATGCCTCCCATGTAAATGCAGAATTTCTGATTCCGTACGCACAGGGACAGATTACTTCCTATTTTATGGAAAACGCAAGAGTGGATGTACAGGAATACCGGGAGGACGGAGTATATCTGAAGGTGAACTGTAATGCGGCGGACCGGGGTAAATATCAGAACTATCTTTTATTCTAACCTTTATTTTTCTATAATAGGCTATAATAAGCAAAACCTTTACTTTTCAAGACCAGCTGCATCTAGTATAATAGCGGTAGACATTATATTTTGCCGGATGGCTTCTGTCAGATGGCAGCGTGTGCAAAGTAAAATGCGAAACAGAAACAGGATGGAAAACAGATGAGAACAATTCAGGTAGAAGAAATTACAAAAAATATCAAGGAAATGTGCATAGAAGCCAATCATTTTCTGGCTCCGGATATGGATACTGCATTAAAAAAAGCCGTACAGGAGGAAAAGGCTCCTCTTGGCAGACAGATTTTAAGCCAGCTTCAGGATAATCTTAAAATAGCTGGAGAAGATATGATTCCGATTTGTCAGGATACCGGTATGGCTGTTATTTTTATGGAGATAGGTCAGGAGGTTCATTTTGAAGGAGGCACACTGGAGGATGCTATTAATGAAGGAGTGCGTCAGGGTTATGTGGAAGGTTACCTGAGAAAATCCGTAGTGGGTGATCCGTTGATCCGGGAGAATACAAAAGATAACACACCGGCAGTGATTCACTATGAAATCAAACCGGGAGATCAGGTAAAGATTACTGTGGCACCAAAGGGATTTGGCAGTGAAAATATGAGCCGTGTTTTTATGTTAAAGCCGGCAGATGGCATGGAAGGCGTTAAAAATGCCGTTCTTACCGCAGTAAAGGATGCGGGGCCGAATGCCTGTCCGCCAATGGTGGTTGGCGTGGGAATCGGCGGAACCTTTGAAAAATGTGCTGTTATGGCAAAAAAGGCATTGACCCGTTCAGTGGATGAGCATTCTGAAATCCCGTATGTACGGGAAATGGAGGAGGAACTTTTGCAAAAGATCAATCAATCCGGCATCGGTCCGGGAGGTCTGGGAGGCAGCACAACGGCGCTTGCGGTCAATATCAATACCTACCCCACTCATATTGCAGGGCTTCCGGTTGCCATTAACATTTGCTGTCATGTAAACAGGCACGCAGTAAGGGTTTTGTAGGAGCATAATAAAATTTGTTTCTTCTATACTAATATATTTGGTGTTTGTAAAAGAAAAAGCACTATATATAGAAGAAACTCAGAAAAAAATACAAGAGAGGCATAGTAAAGATGGATCGATATATCAATGCACCAATTAGTGCAGAAGCTGCAAGGCAGTGTAAGGCAGGAGATTATGTTTACATAACAGGTACAATCTACACAGCAAGGGATGCGGCTCATAAGAGAATGTACGAGGCTCTGGAAAAGGGCGGGACATTACCTATGGAAATGAAAAACAATGTAATTTACTATATGGGACCTTCTCCAGCGAGGGAAGGAAGACCGATTGGTTCTGCAGGTCCGACTACAGCCAGCCGTATGGATAAGTATGCGCCCAGTCTGTTAGATCTGGGATTGATTGGCATGATCGGAAAAGGAAAACGTTCGGAGGCGGTAAAAGATGCCATTGTGCGAAATGGTGCCGTCTATTTCGCTGCAGTGGGTGGAGCGGGAGCATTGCTTTCCAAATCCATTCTTTCTTCCGAAGTGATTGCTTATGATGATCTGGGGACAGAAGCGATCCGCAAACTGGAAGTGAAGGATTTCCCGGTAATCGTAGTTATTGATTCGGAAGGCAATAATTTATATGAAACAGCAATAGAGGAATATAAAGAGGAGTAGAAACGAAAATGCGAAGGATCATTATGATGGTGCTTAGGCTTTTTCTGAAAGCGCCGTATTACCTGTTCCGTATCTGGTGGTGCGGCAAAAGCAGCAGGATAAACCATGAAGAAGGGTTTTGGACAGTAAAGCATGTCACGAAAGCAGCAAATAGGGCAGGAAGAGTTACCATAGAAAGTTATGGACTGGAAAATATACCGAAGGATAACGGTTTTGTATTTTTTCCGAACCATCAGGGACTTTTTGATGTACTGGTATTTCTCGAATCCTGTCCGGTACCTTTTGCATTCGTAATAAAGAAGGAAGCCAGTCAGGTTATTTTGTTAAAACAGGTAATCGCAGCACTTGGTTCTCTTGTGATTGACAGAGAGGATATCAGACAGTCCATGAAGATTATTCAGCAGGTGACGGAAGAAGTAAAGAAGGGCAGAAACTTCCTCATCTTTGCAGAAGGAACCCGCAGCAAGATGGGAAACCAGCCACTTGACTTTAAGGGCGGAAGCTTTAAAAGCGCAGTGAAAGCAAAATGTCCCATTGTGCCATGTGCATTAATTGATTCCTTTAAGCCTTTCGATGAAAAATCCATCCGTCCGGTAACGGTGAAGGTGGTCTATCTTCCTCCTTTATATTATGAAGAATATAAAGATATGAAGACGGTGGAGATCGCGCAGGAGGTAAAGAAGCGTATAGAAAAAGCAATCGAAGAGCATACTGCATAAAGGATATATCTTTAAGAACATTATCTTGGGGTATTTTCTTCTATATATACTGTATTTAGATCCGAAAACGGAAAAAAGAACCGGATTAAAATTTCTTTCATAAAACAATTGACAATACAGCACTCCTTATGTATAATAACATTTGCGTCATGGAATGATGCCCACAACTTTATATGGTAGAGGTAAAGTTCGGACTACGGAGAAATACTCAAGAGGCCGAAGAGGCGCCCCTGCTAAGGGTGTAGGTCGGGCAACCGGCGCGAGGGTTCAAATCCCTCTTTCTCCGTTCTTAGTTCTACCGATACCAGAGTTGTTGAAGAGAATCTTGCAGTTTAAGATTCCTTTTTTTCGGTCTTTTACAGGATGAAAACATTGAATAAAATTCGTGTAAAGAATTTCAAAAAAGGTGTTGACATCCAATACGGAAGATGTTATTATAAAATTCCACCGCGTAAAGCGGAGGCAAATTCCGGGTCGAGAGACAGGAAAAAGAATTTGAAAAAAATCAAAAAAAGTCTTGACAGACAAAACTGCACATGATATTATATCAGAGTTGCGTCTG
>JAAYNV010000040.1 GCA_012520645.1 Clostridiales bacterium
TACAGAGATTAGTTTTACTATGCTTGCAAACACAGAACTTTTGTAAATGGTCACAAGTGTACTTATCGCAAGCAGTGGAATGAGGACAAAATCAATGCAGCGGTGGAAGAGGTAATCCGTAAACTTGTGAATAATGAAAAATTCAAGGCGGAGATTCAAAAGCATATTGGTAACAGCATTGACACGGAAGAATTGGACAGAGAGCATGCAGGCTTAAAAGACAGATTAAAGCAGGTAACCGGTGCAAAGAATAAGCTTGCAAATCAGATGGATAATTTATCTGTATCTGATAAACACTACGATAAGAAATACGAAGATATGCAGGTTAGACTGGACAAGTTTTATGATGAGATAGAGGAAATTGAAACTTCCATTGAAGCTGTAGAGACAAGACTGTATAATATTAAGCAGGAAAAGATATCCGGTGAAAATGTGTATCAGTTCTTATTATTCTTTGATAAGCTCTATGACAGATTTACGGATATGGAGAAGAAGATATTTATGAAGAGTTTCCTCGAGGAAGTAAATATCTATGAGGCAGAACAAGAGGACGGTAGGATTTTAAGAAGCCTCAAGTTCCGTTTTCCAGTATTTTTCAATGGGAAAGAGATATACGAATTGGATTGGGACAATGAAAGTACAGTTGAAACTGTCTGTCTTTTGAGCAACCGAAATGCAAATCCGGATACCCGTGTAAAACGCAGCGTAGACACAGAAGAACTACAGAAAGTTAAGAACGGAGAAAAAATTTAATACACTGAGCTTATAGAAGAAAACTGTTAGTGTCTCAAAGCATTAGCAGTTCTTTTCTTTTGCATAAAATGTTATAATAAACATGACATACAGTTGACGCGTTTTGGGTGATATTATAAAACAGGAAGTGAGAAATATCATGAAGATAGACAGGCTTATCGGAATTTTATCTGTGTTATTGCAGGAGGAAAAGGTTACGGCACCTTATCTTGCAGAAAAGTTTGAGGTGTCCAGAAGAACCATCAATAGAGACATAGAGGATTTGTGTAAAGCTGGTATTCCTATTAGTACTGTGCAAGGTGTCGGTGGTGGTATTCGTATTATGGATGGATATCGGATGGACAGAACGATTCTGACATCCAAAGATATGCAGATGATAATGGCAGGGTTACGTAGTCTGGATAGCGTAAGCGGCAGCCACTACTACGGTCAGCTTATGGAGAAAATTAAGGCTGGCTCATCTGAATATGTAAGCGGAAGTGAATCCATACTGATTGACTTATCATCCTGGTATAAGGAGTCTTTATCCTGGAAAATTGAAATCATTCAAATGGCAATCGAGGAGAGAAAAGTAATAAGCTTCGATTATTATGCACCAAGTGGAGATAGTGCAAGAGAGGTTGAACCATACTTTTTGATTTTCAAATGGGCCAGCTGGTATGTCTGGGGTTGGTGCAGACTGAGAGAAGATTTTCGCATGTTCAAGCTGAATCGTATGGACAGGCTTATGCAGACACAGATGGATGTGACAAAACGTGAAGTGCCGATGCCTGATCTGTCCACAGAGAAGATATTTCCGGGAGATATAAACGTTAAGGCTGTCTTTGATGCCTCAATGAAATGGCATCTGATTGAGGAATTTGGACCAGAGTCTTTTCGGGTGCAGGATGATGGGACATTATTGTTTGAACATGAGTATACTGATGAAGATGGTCTGATCGCATGGATGCTGTCGTGCAGAGATAAGGTCACGGTTCTTGAACCGGAGTCTGTTAGAGAGAAACTTCTCCATATCACTTCCGAAATTGCTAAGAGGTATGTAATATCGAAATAGGGGAGGAAAAAAATGGCAACAGTGTATGTTTATGTGATGGAAACTTTGGCAGATTGGGAAATTGGAAATGTTATGGCGGAATTGCATTCCAAACGATTCTTCAGGAAAGACGCGCCGGAAATCGAAGTAAAAACAGTTGGCAGAACGAAAGAAGCCATACACTCTATGGGTGGACTTACAATCTTGCCTGATTGTACAATCAATGAGATGATTATTAAAAAGTCCAATATGTTGATTTTGCCAGGTTCAGATACATGGAGTGATTCTAAACATGTAACAATTCTTGAAAAGGCTGAAGAATTTCTGAAGGCAGGAGCCGGAGTTGCTGCAATATGCGGAGCTACGGTGGCACTTGCAGGAAGGGGATTGCTTGATGAAAGACCACATACGAGTAATGGAGTTGGATTTCTTGATATGATGTGCCCTGATTATAAGGGACAGATATTTTATATGGATGAGCCATCTGTTGAAAATGACAATCTTATTACGGCAGGAAGCACCAGCGGATTACTTATGGCAAAGCAAATTCTGAACTATCTGCATGTATTTAGTGCTGAAACACTTGAAGCGTGGTATGAATATTTTAGTACTGGAAAGGCAGAACACTTTTTCAAACTTATGCAGACGATACAGTAAGAGTAATTGATTTATTTGCAAATTAGGGAATCACATGCCAAGAATTGTTTACCAATACCTATTATCCATGGGGTGGCGGCAGCAGCCAATATGTAAATGTAAAGGACCTTGTATGTCCGGATGGGTGTGTGATGTTCAGACTGAAAGCCACGCTTCTTGGAAATAAGAATTTCCATAAGGGCGGATTTAGGAGGGAGTAGTAGATATGGCATTCGATTTTAAGAAGGAATACAAAGAGTATTATATGCCAAAGAACAAGCCGGAGATTGTGAATATTCCAAAGGCGAATTATATTGCTGTTCGAGGTAAGGGGAATCCAAATGAAGAAGGGGGGGCATACCAGCAGGCAGTAGACGTGCTCTATGCAGTGGCATATACATTGAAAATGAGTTATAAAACAGATTATAAGATTGAAGGTTTCTTTGAGTATGTGGTGCCGCCGCTGGAAGGCTTCTGGTGGCAGAATCATGCGGCAGGTGTGGATTACAGCAATAAGGACTCATTCCATTGGATTTCTGTAATCAGACTTCCTGATTTTGTCACGAAGGCAGATTTTGATTGGGCAGTGAAAACAGCTTCGAAAAAGAAGAAAATGGATTGTTCCAGTGCGGAGTTTTTTACAGTGGAAGAAGGGCTTTGTGTTCAGATCATGCATATAGGACCGTTTGACGATGAGCCTGCGACTGTGGCTGTTATGAATGCATACCTTGCAGAAAATAATTATGAAAATGATCTGAGTGACAGAAGACTTCATCATGAGATTTATATGTCTGATGTCAGGAAGACTGCACCGGAGAAATGGAAAACTGTGATCAGACATCCTATTAAATAGAATAATGAACAGTCTTTTGATTATAAAAGAGGTGTATATATAGATGGATATTAGAATACTTCGATATTTTTTGACCGTGGCGAAAGAACAGAACTTTACAAAAGCCGCAGAACAATTAAATATTACACAGCCAACACTTTCAAGGCAACTTGCTGCATTGGAGGAGGAACTTGAAACAGCTCTTAATGCTGGATGAACTAAATGTTAAAGAAGAACTGATATTGATCTTAAGACCAGGAGTATTATAACGGTGGTGGCACTAATGGCTTCCGGGATAACGGATTCATCCTTAATATATCATTTACAGAATGCAAAAGAACATGGTGTGACACAAAAGGAAATTGCAGCAATTATTACACATGTGGCATTCTATGCAGGCTGGCCAAAGGGCTGGGCCGTTTTTAATCTGGCAAAGGAAGTCTGACAGCCAAATGATGCATTTGCAAAATATTTCGTTGGACAAAGCTACCTTGCTCCTATATCCACAGAGCAGGTTGGCATTTTCAACGTGACATTTGAACCCGGATGTAGGAATAACTGGCATATTCATCATGCAAAAAGCGGTGGCGGACAGATTCTAGTATGCGTAGCCGGACATGGATTTTATCAGGAAGAAGGCAAGGAAGCGGTAGAACTGAAACCGGGTGACTGCATTAATATTCCTGCAGAAGTAAAGCACTGGCATGGAGCGGCTCCGGATGAGTGGTTTTCGCATCTGGCAATTGAGGTGCCGGGAGTAGACTGCTTTAATGAGTGGTGTGAGGCAGTATCGGAGAAAGAGTACACACAATGATGATAATTGCAGGGAAAATCAAGAAATGAAAGATGATTCGGCAAGACCTGTTATCCATACTTATCCGTACTTGATTTCGAAAAATCTATCCGAAAAAGCAAAACTATGGTACAATTGCAAGTAGCGATGTATGCCATAGTAAAGAGCAGACTTCAAATCAAACCGAAGCCAATCCATGGAGAGTAAATCTTGGAGTTTGTCCTGACAACTAAGCCACTTTAAAGAAAGTTTAGAGAAATCCATTATGAAGCAGATATTGATTTTATATTTTTCGGGAGTAGGTAATACAAAGTATGTTGCTGAATGTATGTATTCGAGTATAAAGAAGCAGTGTACTGTTGATATAAAATCTATAGAGGAAATAGATATAAGTTTTGATCTTTCTCAATATAATAAAATTGTTTTAGGAACTTCAACAATACATTCTGAACCGGCCAAACCTATGAAAGATTTTTTAAAAGCTATTAATAGATTGGAAAAACCAGTTCCGGCTTTTATATATGCGACCTATGGATTATATCCGGAAAATGTTTTGAGAGTATTCGCTGATTTATGTATTGCTAAGAATATTGTACCTGTATGTTATTCCGGATATAGATGCAGTGCAACGGATGGCATATTGCTTGTTCCAGCAATAAATTTTTTCGCAAAAAATGAAAAAAACATCAATAAGAAAGTGGAAAGGGATATTAATGAATTTATAAAGGAAGATAAAGCCGATTTCAATAAGCCTGAATATAAGTGGTATGGACTATTAAATTATCCTAACAAATGGATTGGGCAGCATTTTCATTTTAAAATATATCTTCATAAAAAGTATTGTGCCGGATGTAATAAATGTGTGGTTCATTGTCCTATGGGAGCAATAAAAAGGGATCATTTGGGGTATCCTGCTATTGATAGACAAAAATGTATAAACTGTTATAGATGTATACATAATTGTCCCTATATGGCATTGTCCCTATTTAGAAAAAAGAGACATAAAAAAACTATAAAATATAAAAAACAGCGTTTTCTTGATGAGAGATAAGATAAACCGCCAGGCAGGTGTACAGGATGATATCCAATACATTTGTCTGGCGGTTTCGACATTTTCATGTTTGATTTCGAAAATCTATTCGAAAAAACGAAATTATGATACAATGACAAATAGTGATGTGTGCCATAGCAAAGAGCAGACTTCAAAGTAATAAGATTTTGGGCGCACTTCAATAAAATGAATTGGTTATAGAGCTGAATGAGCAACGCGGGAGCATGGCAGTGAAAGGGAATTGAGGGTATGATTGAAGTATTGAAGAAACAGATTAATGAATATTTTGTAGGAAAGGAAAAGGTGGTGGAGGACGTTCTGGTCTGTCTTCTGGCAGGCGGACATGTCCTTTTGGAAGATGTTCCGGGAGTAGGGAAGACGACACTGGTTCGTACGCTTTCCAAAGCAATTGACTGTAGCTTTGGCAGAATCCAGTTCACACCGGATACATTGCCGGGGGATGTTGTCGGTCTCTCTGTCTTTAATATGAAGACAGGTGAATTTGAGTACAAGGAAGGGGCAATCATGCATCAGATGATTCTGGCGGATGAGATCAACAGAACATCCCCAAAGACACAGGCCTGTCTTCTGGAAGCCATGGCGGAAGGGCAGGTAACGGTGGATGGAAAGCTGTATAAACTACCGGATCCGTTCATGGTAATTGCAACACAGAACCCTGTAGAGTTTCTGGGTACCTATCCACTGTTGGAAGCACAAATGGACCGGTTTATGATGAGGCTTACCATAGGTTATCCGGATGCCGCCGAAGAGATACATCTGGCAAAGAACTTTGTAGAAGGTAAAACAAGCGATTCTGTGGATACCGTATGCAGCGCCCGGGATATCATTGAATTAAAGAACAAGGTAAAAGAGGTATATGTGAGTGATGCGATCCTCTCTTACATTCAGGAAATCATAAGCCTCACCCGTGAGGAGAGCAGATTTGTAATGGGCGCCAGTCCAAGGGCAATGCTTTTTCTGATATCTGCTGCAAGAGCTAAGGCGTATCTGGAGGGACGCGATTTCGTGAAACCGGATGACGTAAAGGCGGTAGCAATCAATATCCTTCATCACAGAATTACACTTACTGCAGAAGCAAAGATTTGTAAGGAAGATATCGACAGCATTTTGAAGAGTATTGTAGTAAAGGCAAAGATTCCTATGGAGTAATAATGTATGAACAAAAATCTGATTATATTGGTCGTATTGTGGATCCTTTCTCTTGTCGGAATTTCGTTTTACGGTGGAGCGGTCAGCTACGGATTTTTTATCGTAATTACACTGATACCGGTGATTTCACTCATATACATGCTCTTTGTATTTTTGAAGTTTACAATTTACCAGAAAATTGATATCAGAAATCTGATCAGTAATCAGACAGCACCTTTTTATTTTACGCTTCAGGATGAAAGTATGATTGCATTTTCAGGCGTTCGTGTCATTTTTTATTCCACCTTTTCCACCATAAACGGGCTGAATGACGGAATAGAATATGAACTTCATCCACATAAGGGCATTCAGAAAAAGACGCAGATCGTATGCAAATACCGCGGAGAATACGAGGTAGGAATAAAGCAGGTAGTGATAAGAGACTTTTTCCGTCTGTTTTCAATCTGTTACAGAAACCGCGAACCGCTCCGTGTCATTGTAAAACCAAATCTTGTATATATCAGTGATCTGAGAAGTGCAGAGATTGCACTTAGTGCAGCCAGGGATTCCGGCGCGAACCGGACGGAGCCTGACGTTCTTGTAAGAGAATATGTTCCTGGGGATGACAGACGGCTCATTCACTGGAAATCCACAGCGGCAACCCATAAACTGATGGTAAGAGAACGAATCGGAGAAGAACAACAGGGAATCGGTATCATCATGGATTCGCAGCGTTTTAGTGTCAAGATGGAAGATTACCTTCCGGTGGAAAATAAGATTCTCGAAACAGTGCTTGCCCTTACGCTTTTCTTTACAGGTAAAAATGTTCCTGTCACTGCCTATTACATGAATAGGGAAATGACAGAAACCGTCATTGAGGGAACCGCCAGATTCGATGACTTTTACGAGGAAATGGCAAAGTTTTCCTTTCGAAAGGAAAATGAGCACAGGGAAATGTTTGCCCGGATTTTGCAAAATGGCAGGATTTTTAGCAGGAAGATGGTATTTATGGTTCTTCATAAATGGAGCAGCCCTGCGGCAACCATGGCAGAGGAACTTAGCAGAAATCATATTCCTGTTGTTGCCTACATCATTTCAGACGAGAGTACAGATCGTGCGGCTCTTGAGCAGATATCCAGAACGACAGTAGTTACCGTACCGACCGATGCAGATTTAAAAGAGGTGTTGTGATGATAGAATCGGTATATGATTTTATGTATATTATGCCGCTTTGTCTGATAGCGGCAATCTTTGGGCATTCCTATATCGGGGTCAGCGAAATCACACCACTGTTCTATGTGATCGTTAGTCTTGCAGGAACAGTCTGTGTCATTTTCCGTCATCTGAAGGTAAGAGGACGAGTCATTACAGTGGGAATAAGCTGTACGTCGCTTGTGGGGGCGGTTCTTGTGCGTGACGCGCAGGAAAGAAGTGCATTTATCCATAATAATCTTTGGGTGCTCTGGATGGTATTGATCTGTTTAGGCTGTTTTTTTGCCGGAAAGATGATTACCCATTATACGAAACTGCGGCTGGCATCAGCCTTTGTCGGATTAGTGTCACTGATTGTCATCATGACAGCGAGAATTTCGGTAGAGAAAATAGCGGTAATGATGATATTGTTCCTTATTGTTATATCGGTTGTCGAAGAGATACAGATCCGCTGGAAAAAGGAAGGATTTATCGATTCCAGAAAGCATCTGGTATTCATTTCTCCATTTCTGATTGCGCTTTTTTGCTTGCCGTTCTGGTAAAGACACCGGATAAGCCGTATGACTGGAAGTTTGTAAAAGACTTTGCAAACGCGGCAAGAATCAGGCTTGAGCTGCTATATCAGACATTGGTTCCGGATAAAGGATGGGACAGCAGCAATGCATCGATCGGTTTTTCTGACCGGGGAGATATCATGGGAAATATTACTTCAACACCATATGAAGTGCTTGGTATGACATCCGACTGTCAGGATAGCGCACGTATCTATTTTGGCGGAAAGACCTTTGATACATTTGATGGAAGAAAGTGGAGCAAAACGGATGAGAGTAAAACAGACTATGCCACATTTGATACGCTTGAAACGGTAAGCGCTGTCATGAAGAGTGCTCCGAAGTCCCCTTCGGATTATCTGAGAAAAGTAAAGACAAATGTTTCGTATGTAGGTGTGAAAACGGCATGTGCCTTTACACCACCTAAAATACTGACCGTTGTGTCAGATGATGTGAATCGTATGACAGGCGGGGATATCGCTTTTTCAACAAGAAGGAAAAACGGAGACGCCTATACGATCCAATATTACAGAGTAAATAGAGATAATCCTGATTTTCAGAAAATGCTTCGTGAAGAATATGTATTTGATGAAAATATATGGAGAGCAGCGTTAGCCGAGACGGGGCAGTCTGATCTTACGCAGTATTCCTATGAGAATCTGATGGCATATCGTGATGAAGTCAGAAATGTTTATGGACAGCCTGTGGAACTGTCTCCACGCATGAGAGCGTTCATGGACGACCTGCTTGATGGAGCTGAGACGGATATGGATAAGCTCGAAAGAATCGAGAAGCTTCTTTGCGGGTATCAGTATAGTAATCAACCGGGAGATATTCCAGATACCGTTACTTCTCCGTCAGAATATCTGGATTACTTTGTTCTGGATAAGAAGGAGGGCTTTTGCAGTCACTATGCTACTGCATTTGTACTGCTTGCAAGAGCAGAGGGTATTCCGGCAAGGTATATCCAGGGATACAGCGTGTACTCTGAAAAGACCCATGTTGACGTTACTTCCGACAAAGCACACGCATGGCCGGAAGCCTATATAGAAGGTTATGGCTGGCTGGGCTTTGAACCAACACCAGGGTATAAAAGAACAAGCGGCTGGACTGTTATGGAACAGGCTGGTACGGGTAATTACAACGCCGATGCGAATTATATTGAACAATATGACAAGACAGTCGATATAGTGAAGAGCAGTGGAATCAATCAGGAAGAGCCTGCTCAAAAACGTCCCATCAACTGGAAAAGAATTCTCGTTCCGGTTGGTCTTTGCGTCCTGTTTCTTTCTTTCTTTTTGATGGCAGACCATGCAAGAAAAAAGCGTAAGTATCAGAAAATGAGCAATCGCGATAAGGTGGTTACACTTTGCCGGAAGAACATGAAAATGTTTCATCGTATGGGCTATCAACGGACAGAGGGTGAGACACTTTCGGAATACAGAAACAGAGTCAGGAAAACTGTGCCGGATGAGATATTGTCGTTTATCGATTATTACGAAAAAGTATCGTATACAGATAAAGAGATATGCGATTCGGAACTGGAAAGTATGGAAAAAATCAGTGCAGAGTGCGACAGCTATGTATGGCATGAAATGTGGAAACGCTTTTGTGCGAGACAAAAAGAAGCGAGACAGCAAAGACATGAAAAATCTGCAAGCCACATGTAGACAAAAAATAATTTCAGGTTTACATATACAATAAAATATGATATTGTATCGAAAGCAGGTTCAGGCAGTGGAAAACTGTCTGATTAAAAGGGAAACAGGTGAAAATCCTGTACGAACTCGTCACTGTAAGCGGGGAGTGCAAGGTCATAAATGTCACTGAGAAATTGGGAAGGCGACCTTGGATGTGGATACGCAAGTCAGGAGACCTGCCTGTGTAATGGAGTGGGATTCTATTCCACCGGCCACGAGTAACTGGTCGCAAACCGATATATAATGAAAGGTACATGCCTTTGGCAAGCTGCAGTCCTGCCGGAAGGTTTATTTTGTTATACTATCATCGCGCCCTTTTACTGATGCCCTCAGGAAGGGCGTTTTTATGTGCGATCGCGCACCGATGAAAGGAGAAGAAAATGAAGAAAAAATTACTTTCTGCGTTATTGACAACGGTTATGATCTGTCCGTTAATACTGACAGGATGTTCTAATGCAGACAAAGAGAAAGCCGATGAGGTGGCGACACTGATCGATGCAATCTATGTGCAGGAGAGAACAGATGAGACAGATGAACAATGCAAAAAGGCAAAGGCGGCGTGGGATGAATTGACGGATGCCCAGAAGGAACTGGTGGAAGGTGAAAATGCCGATCCGGATTATTTTGGCAGAGATACCGGTGATGTATCCAGGGATGATCCGCGCAATCAGGATGAAATCGGGGAAAATGAAATTCTGGTCGTAAGCTTCGGTACTTCTTTTAATGACAGTCGTGCAGATGATATTAAAGGAATTGAGGATGCACTGCAGGAGGCATATCCTGACTGGTCGGTAAGAAGAGCATTTACGGCGCAGATTATTATTAATCATGTGCAGGCACGGGACGGCGAGTGTATTGATAATATGGATCAGGCATTGGAGCGTGCTGTGAAAAACGGAGTGAAGAATCTGGTAGTGCAGCCGACTCACCTGATGCACGGTGCAGAGTATGATGAATTGATGGAATCCGTGGAGACATATCGGGATCGATTTGAGACGGTCAAGGTTGCAGAGCCGTTACTTGGTGAGGTTGGAGCAGATGCCACTGTCATCAATGCGGATAAGGCTGCAGTTGCAGAAGCAGTTACCGCAGAAGCGGTGAAGGATGCAGGTTATGACAGTCTGGATGCAGCAGCAGAAGATGGGACAGCATTTGTATTTATGGGACATGGTACTTCTCATACGGCGAAGGTTTCCTATAGCCAGATGCAGACGCAGATGGGTGAGCTTGGATATGATAATGTGTTTATCGGAACAGTGGAAGGAGAACCGGAAGAGACTTCCTGTGAGGCGGTCATAGATGCAGCTGCAAAGGCAGGTTATACCAAAGTAATTCTCCGTCCATTAATGGTTGTAGCAGGAGACCATGCCAATAACGATATGGCAGGAGATGAGGAAGATTCCTGGATTAGTATGTTTCAGGCATCCGGCAAATTTGAACGTGTGGATGCACAGATTTCCGGTCTTGGTGCGATTGATGCCGTTCAGCAAATCTATGTGGCGCATACGGCAGATGCCATGAAAAAATAGAATAATCTGAGGAGGACTTGTATGAAAAAGAAAATGAATGTAATCTGTGGTATACTTTTTGCCTGCACATTGCTTGGCGGGTGTGTGGATAAGAGCAGTATGCAGGAACCGGAAACGGCGGTTACGGTCGTGGAGACAGCCGTCCAGACAACGGAGCCGGAAGAAGCGGCAGAGACACCGGCAGCACTGCCGGATGGAGTTTATCTGGCGGATTTTAATACAGACAGTGGAATGTTCCATGTAAATGAGGCTTGTGACGGTAAGGGAACACTGAACGTAAAGAATGGAAAGATGGAGATTCATGTTTCTCTGGTGTCCAAGAAGATTGTGAATCTGTATCCCGGACTTTCAGAGGATGCAAAGAAGGATGGGGCAGAGCTGCTTTTGCCAACGGTAGATAGCGTGACATACAGTGACGGCATGACAGAGGAGGTCTATGGTTTTGATGTGCCGGTTCCAGCATTGGATGAAGAATTTGATCTGGCACTGATCGGTGTCAAAGGAATCTGGTATGACCATAAGGTCAGTGTTTCCAATCCGGAGCCTGTGAAGGATGGGGAAGCATTGGAAGACAGCGACATTATGCCGGTGGATGGGACTTATACCATTGAGCTTACGTTTGAAGGCGGAAGCGGAAAGGCGGAGATTTTATCTCCTGCAGTCATTACGGTGACAGAGGGGAAGGTGACTGCAACAGTACAGTGGAGCAGCCCGAATTATGACTATATGATAGTGGGCGGAGAAAAGTATCTTCCGGTCAATACAGAGGGAGATTCGGTATTTGAGATTCCGGTTCTGCTTTTTGATGAGCCGATGGATGTGATCGGCGATACCGTTGCAATGAGTAAGTCGCATGAAATTGAATATACCCTTACATTTCATGCGGATACGATGAAGCCAATGGAATAAGCATAGCAGAGATTTTTTGTAGGAACGCAAAAACGGACAGCATACTGTAAAGGGTTGCTGTCCGTTTTTTTACTTATCTTTATTAGCCTATTTTCAAAAAATTCAGAGACCCTGCCGGATTTTCGGTGCCCTTTTCCAGTAATGAAATCAATCCCAGTATGGTATTGTCCACCTCGCTTTCCGAAGAGGGTACCAGAGTATTATCCAGCTTTATAGTGAGTACAATGAGTACAATTTCTGCCAGCGCAGCCGGGTAGTCAAAATGGATGGAGCCGCATTCGATCCCCTGACAGATTATATCGGTTAAAACGGGCTTCAATTCGGTAACGAGATAATGAAGATATTTCTGATGTAAAAAAGCCTGTTCCTTGTCATCGGTCGGAGCCGTCTTGCTGTTCTGTGCATGAAATTCCCCGGAAATATTGCGGCATGCCTGAAAAATCATTGCCATCCGGGTAAACGGAGATATGTCTTTTTGCTCCGCAAGGTGCTTTGCCGTTTCCATTGGCTGCTTGTAGTTGCGCTCGATCAAAGCATCCAGTATGGCATCTTTGGAAGGGAAATAGTAGTAAATGCTTCCCTTACCGATTCCGGCGGTCTGTGCGATTTCGCTGACGGATATATCCTGAATTTTTTTTTCGACCAGAAGTGTCTGTAAGGCATCCAGTATCTGATCAGATTTTGTGCTGCTTGGCATGGTTATTCTTTTCCCCCAGTTTGAACGGAATGATTCGAATTATTTAACAGTATACCATGCAAAATCCGAGCTGTACAAGCAGAAAAAATGTGTAAGACAGGAAAAGGCAGAAAAAAACAGATATGTACAACTTTTAGAATGATTCATATTGACCCGAGGTCGAAAAAAGTGTTACATTACAGAAGAAATTAAACGACCGTTGGTCGAAAAAGTTTAGTAGAAGGAGGACGATATGACATACGCAGAATTTTTCTCGAAAATCAAAGGAAAATTTATGGAGGCAGATGTAAGTGGTATTAAGGAGCATCTTGCGTATCAGTTTAACATCGTAGGGGAGGCACAGGGAATTTTTTACATAGAGGTAAAGGACGGCAAACTGAGTGTGGAGCCGTATGAATATTATGACAGGGATGCAATGTTTATCTGTACTGCCGAAACGTTAAGAAAGCTGGAGTCCGGAAAGCTGGATCCGATTGCTGCGGTGACGCTGCAGAAGCTGAAGGTAGAGGGCAACATTGATAAAGCATTGAGATTAAAGGAACTGATTGACAGCTACAAATAAAAACTGCAGGTTGAGGCAGATGAAAAGTCCATTGTGTGAAAATGGGGAAATGGAGCAGAAATGAAAAAAATATTGAAAGCAGCCGCACTGCTTGCCGGGGTGACGGCAGCTGCCAGTGCAGGAGGAACCGCCTATTTTTACCGCAGAACGATGAAGCGGTATAACGCCAAAGTAGAGCGGACCATGAAAATGTCAGGAACCGACTGGAACCAGTATATGCCTTTGATGGAAACGAGAAAGGCGTACATGTTAGAGCAGCCGCACGAGGATGTTTATATTACCTCTGAGGACGGACTGAAGCTCCACGGGGTATATTTCCCGGGTAAGGCGGATGCGGATAAACTGGTCATCTGCTGTCATGGTTATACCAGTCATTGTATGAGCGATTACATAGGATTATCCGATTATTATTTAAAGCACGGCTTTCGTATGCTTTTAGTGGATGCGAGGGCACACGGGCAGAGTGAAGGAACCTATATCGGTTTTGGCTGTCCGGACCGGAGGGATGTGCTTGGATGGATACATTGGGTGATTGAAAACTGCGGAGAACGGATGCAGATTCTTTTGCATGGTACCTCCATGGGAGGGGCTACTGTGCTGATGACAAGCGGGTTGGAATTGCCGGAACAGGTAAAAGGAATTGTTTCCGACTGTGGATTTACTTCTCCGAAATATGTATTTACTCATGTATTGCATACGATGTATCATCTTCCAGCGTTTCCGATGATTCCGATTGCAGATTATGTCAATCGAAAAAGAGCAGGATACGGACTGGATGAATGCAATGCGGCACGCGAGGTAAAAAAAGCAAAAGTGCCGATTCTTCTGATCCACGGAGATAAGGATAATTTTGTACCGTGTCAGATGTGTGAGGAAATATATGAGAATTGTGCATCCCCGAAGACGAAATTAATCGTAGCCGGAGCTGCCCATGCAGAGAGTTATTATAAAGATATGGCAGCTTATGAACAGGCATTGGATGACTTTACAGGAGGTGCTTTAAAATGATGAAAACAAGAAAAGGATATCCGGTATATCCGCTCACGGCAGCCCAGAAATTTCACTTGTTCTATCAGGATTTCTGCCCCAAAAAGGAAGTCCTTAATATCGGAACCAGTCTGACCATCGGAGCGGATATCGACTGGGATGTTTTAAAGCAGTCCGTATACAAGGCGATTGAGCGCCGTGATTCCATGCGTCTGCGTTTTGCCAGGGATAAAGATGGAAACTGGTATCAGTATGTAGTGGAGAAAGAAGAGAGAGACATCGAATTTGTGGATTTTTCCAATCAGTCCATGGAAGAAGCCGAGGCACAAATGCGCAAATGGACGCAGGTGCCGTTTAAACGGGAAGATTCACCGATGAACCGTGTAGTCATGATTAAGACCTCGGACGGCTTCAACGGTCTGTATCTGCTGATCGATCATATGACAGCGGATGCCCAGTCATTGATTGGATTTTTAAAGGATGTCATTGAGCTTTATTGTCATACAAAGTTTGAAAATGTACCTTATCCGAAGGAGATGGCTTCCTATATTGAGCAGCTTCAGAAGGATTTGGAATACGAAGCAGGAAGCAAGGCAAAGGAGCGCGACGAGAAGTTTTTCCAGGATTTAATCGATAACAGCACGGAACCGATCTACAATGGCATCAGGGGAACCGGACAGTTGGAGGCAGAAAGAGAAAGAACCGGAAATCCGAATGCCAGAGCCGCTATTAATGTTTCCGACTCGGTGGATTCGGCACTGGATATTTTCCATCTGGAGGAGGAACCGACAAAACGGCTGCTTGATTTTTGTGAGAAATATCATGTATCGCTTGTATGTCTGCTGATTATGGGACTGCGGACTTATTTCCAGAAAATGAACGGAAATGATGATGTATCTATCAATACGGCAATCGCCAGACGCGCTACATTAAAGGAAAAACGATCCGGTGGAACGAGAATCCATTCCTTCCCATTCCGTACGATTATTTCCGAAGACAAGACCTTTTTGGAAGGTATTTATGAGATTCGTGACCTGCAGAATACCTATTTCCGTCATGCTAACTACGATCCGGTACAGTATTTTGCTTACCGCGGACGCAAATATCCGTACAAGAACGGTGAGACCTACGAGCCGATGTCACTGACCTATCAGCCGCTTACACTTCAGGCAAAGTCGCTGGATGATCTGGGTGGAATTAAGTATAAGACAAAATGGTATCCGAATGGGGCGACGACACAGGCTATGTACCTGACCGTTATGCACAGACCGGAGGACAACGGTCTTGATTTTAACTTTGAACATCAGGTGAAGGCAGTCAGCAGAGAAGATCTGGAGTACCTGTACTATTATCTTTGCAAGATTATGTTTAAGGGAACCGAAAATCCGAATCTGCCGATTGGTGATATTATTAAGTTGATTTAATGTTGGACTGCTATTAGGAGGAGAGAGGTCATGTTTGATAGATTAGTTGGAATTATTGGCAATTATGTAGATGTTGAGCCGGAAAATATTCATCCGGAATCACGTTTTATGGAAGATCTGGGGTTTACCTCCTTTGATTTTATGAGCATGCTCGGAGAATTGGAGGATGAACTGGATGTGGAGATTGATGAACAGGAGGCTGTTAATATCCGTACGGTACAGGAAGCAGCTGACTATCTGGAAAAGCTTGCCAGTGAAGAGTAGGAGGAACAAGAATGCAGTGCAGTACGATTCGTGAGATTTTAGTATATGCAGCAGAAAAATTCGGCGATGGGGATGCCATTCGCTACAAGGTAAAAAAGGACGTGACAGAGTCCAAATCCTATACACAGCTTAAAGCAGACAGTGAGAGCTTCTCCAAAGTTCTGGAAGAACTGGGAGAGAACGGACATCATATTGCAGTTACCGGAATGACATCCTATCCATGGCTTGTAACCTATTTTGGAACCGTAAACAGCGGAAGCGTGGCGGTGCCGTTGGATGTATCCCTGCCGGCAGAGGAAATGTGCGAACTGATTGACCGTGCGGATGTGACGGTATTTGTGTTTGATGAAATCCGTAAGGATGTTGCTGCAATCGTGAAGGAACGCTGTCCGAAGCTCAAATATCTGATTTCCATGCAGAAGGAGACCGGGGATGAGGAAAGTCTTTCCTTCTGGGAGCTTTTAAAAAAGCAGGACGGAAGCTATGCTTTTATGCCTCAGCCCGATAGTCTTTGTACGATCATGTTTACTTCGGGAACGACCGGGAAGAGTAAGGGTGTTATGCTTACGCATAGAAATATGGCAGAAAATGCGACCTGTCTGGATATGAAGATTGCGGAAAGAACGGTCATTTTATCCGTGCTGCCAATCCATCATGCCTATTGTCTTAGCATGGATATCCTGAAGGGAATTTCGCTTGGAAGCATTATCTGTATCAATGATTCCCTGTTACGTGTGGCAAAGAATATCAAGCTGTTTAAGCTGAATATGATTCTGATGGTACCGCTTATGATCGAGACGATGGCAAAAAAGCTGGAAGAGGCATCGCTTCTTCCCCCTAAAATTGTGAAGCATCAGGTATTTGGAGAGCAGTTCCATACGATCTGCAGTGGTGGCGCTTATTTGAATCCGGCATATATCGACTTGTTTGCAAAGTATGGAATTACGATTTTGCAGGGGTACGGCATGACGGAATGTGCTCCGGTTATCAGCACGACAATAAGCTGGGATATCCGCAAGGATTCTGTCGGACAGCTTCTGCCAAACTGTGAGGCAAAGAGCGTGGACGGAGAGCTGTGGGTGCGCGGCAGCAGTGTCATGCAGGGATATTACAAGATGCCGGAGGAAACCGCTGAGGCATTACAGGACGGGTGGCTTAGAACCGGTGATCTGGGATACGTTGGCGAGGACAATTTTGTGTATCTGACCGGCAGGAAGAAGAATCTGATCATTACAAAGAACGGTGAGAATGTGTCTCCGGAAGAGCTGGAAAATAAGCTTGGAGAACAGCGTTTGGTACAGGAAATCCTGGTGCGTGAGAACGAAGGTGTGATCGAAGCGGAGATTTTCCCGGATTATGATTATGTAAAGAAAAAGCGAATCAAGGATATTCCGGGCGAGCTTCAGAAGGTGATTGACGATTATAATAAGACAGCACCGGCATATAAAAAAATTTACAGCCTAAAGGTAAGAGAAACGGAATTCGAGAAGACACCATCTAAGAAGATAAAGCGGTATTAGTCTGTTCGTTTGCAGGAGCTTACGGAAAAGAAATAGAATGAAGACCCTTTGGAGCAGTGTGCCCAAAGGGTTTTTGTTTTAATGGATTGTATGAAATACGGTGCAGTTTTTAGAAGAATCTGATCAGGAGGAAAGTTTGATATGATGAAACAGAGAATATTTTTGTATGCGGCACTGTTTGTCCTTTCAGGAAGCATAACAGGATGCCGGAATGCAGATAAAGAAATAGCCTCTAAAGTAGCTGCTATAGATAGGGATACAGAGCAGTCCGTGGAATTAGAGACCGATAAAAAGGAAGAGACCGATGACGGACAAGAAAAAGTATATGATATAGAAGAATACGGAACTGTGGAAGAAAGGCAGCAGGAGTTTTTCGAAAAAGAAACCGGAGAAATATCATATTACTACAGACTGGAACAGTTTTTTGTGAAGGATGCGTTTACGAATGCGGCTGCCATAAACCGTACGCTGCAACAGGTTTATGATCAATACGAAGCAGACTATATAGAAGCAGCGGATAGCTTTGGTTTGGATGAGTTTGACGAACCGGTTCCCAATACGCCATACAGTGATTGGCATTTATTAAATCTGACCTATGCAGGGGAGGATTATATCAGTATCTTATATAATGATGTTTATTATATGGGCGGTGCACATCCGTATTCCAGATTTGATGGCATTACGATTGACTGCAAAACAGGAGAACAGGTTTCCGCATCAGAACTTTTGGGAAAAAGCGATGAGGATATTTTGGCGAAGATCAGTCATACGATGGGATTTGATGTCATTGGCACATGGGATGATCTTGATTTTTACATGACGGATTCGGCAATTGTATTTTTTTATCGTGAGCCTGGCTTTTGGGAGGATGTAGTATTGCCCAGAGAAAAATAGTCAGACAGTATGGAGCAGGAAATTTCATGACTTCATATTCGGCTTCTGAAATCTGTGTCAAAGCTTTCATTCTGTACTGGAATGTTTATTTTGGGAGTAGGCATTCAAAAAACGCTTGACAAAGAGACATGCGTGTCGCATAATAAGAAAAAGAGACACTGGTGTCTCTTTTGAAAGGAGACGAGAGTATGAAAGAATTTAGTTTAAGACCGTGGAAAAAGGAAGATGCAGAATCACTGGCAAAGGCAGCCAATAATCCGAAAGTTGCAGCAAAGTTAAGAAATGTTTTTCCGAATCCATATACGTTTGAGGATGCAGAATGGTATGTCCATGACTGCATGGCGAAGGAGGGAAAGAATCAGCTTACGCGTGCCATCATTGTGGATGGGAAGGCGGTGGGCAGCATTGGCGTTTTTGTGAAAGAGGATGTATATGAAAAGTCTGCGGAACTGGGTTACTGGCTTTCGGAGGACCACTGGAGGCAGGGAATCATGTCACGTGCGGTGATTCAGATTTGCAGGGAAGCCTTTCAAGACTTTGATATCATTCGTATTTTTGCGGAACCCTTTGAGGATAATGCAGGTTCCAGAGGAGTACTGGAAAAGGCAGGATTCACTTGTGAAGGAACCATGCGGAATGGAGTATACAAAAATGGACGGGTGCATTCCTATTGTATGTATTCCATTTTAAGGGAAGAAGCTGGGGTGTGAAGCATGGGTGCAAAAGGCAGTCAGACGAAAGCGATGATACGGACAGAAGCCTATAAGCTGTTCGCGGAAAAGGGCTTTAAAGAAGTAACCATGAAGGATATATGCGAGAGCACAGGTTTAAGCAGAGGCGGCTTGTACAGACATTATGCCGGTACGCAGGAAATTTTTTCGGAAATTTTGTCTGAGGAATATTCGATAGCAGACCGGATTGAGAGGCATGAGAGTGCGAAAACCATTTTGGAGGATATGCTTCAGGCGATCGAAAAGGAGATTATGGAAAAGGAATTCTCTTTAAGTCTTGCCATTTACGAGTATGCGAGCATGGGGAATGAGGATTTTTTTATCCGAATCCATGAGAAAGCAAAGAAACGGTGGATTCATTTAATTCAATATGGAATTGAAACAAAGGAGTTTCAGGAAACAGACCCGGACAGGGTTTCCGATCTGATCCTGTATTATTATCAGGGACTGCGCATGTGGTCACGGGTTATTCCTTTTGATAACCGCACAGCAAAATATTATGCAGAGTCGGTACGTCAGATGTTGTATTTATAGGAGGAAAGAACGATATAACGGTTGCCGGAAACTGTTAAAAAATCATAAATTCCATTGACAAGCAGGATGCAGGTGTTATAATTGTTTGACAATAAGAGCTTTGGAATAGAAATATGTCACTTCTCAGGAAGTGATATATTTTTACAATTGGATTAGCACTCAGCAAGAGAGAGTGCTAACAAAAAGGAGGTTGTTAATTTGAAAACGGATAATGAAATGGAGAGCCTGATCAATGAACTGACATACCATCGATACCTGATGAATAAGGGAGCTATCCGTGAGTGTTTTCGGAATATGAGTATTCCGGAATACATAGCCCTGCACAGTATTGCGGTAAACAACGAAACATCAGTGATTTATGAAGGCAGGACTTACCTAAAGGATTTATCGGAGAAAATGAGGCTGACGATCCGACAGACATCTAAAATGGTGGGCGAATTAAAGGAACGGGGACTGTTACTCTGGTCTCATGATGGCAACGGAAGTGAAGGAACCTATGTGACGATTACGGAAAACGGAAAGAACAAGTTAAAGGAGCAGGAAGCTGTTCTGAAAGAGTTTTACGGTAAGGTAATTTGCAAATTCGGAACAGAGAACCTCATTCAGCTGCTCCGGCTTATGAAGCAGTTGGAAACGGTAATGAGCAGCACAATGGAAGAAATGGAGGACGGCAATGGAGAAAATGGGACCGAAGGATATGATGAATAGCTATGTACAAAAAAAGGAGGAGGTCTGTCGTAAAAACGACAACATTGCCTCCCGGTTATATGAGGAATATGGAGTTAACAGAGGGCTTCGTGATGACAAGGGGAACGGAGTTTTGACCGGACTGACGAAAATATCCAAAATAGTATCCTCGCGGATTGTGGATGGGAAAAAGATGCCCTGTGACGGTGAGCTGTGGTATAGAGGCTATCGGGTAGAGGAACTGATTGGAAGTCTTGGACCGGAGGAAATGGGGTTTGAAAAAATTGCGTATCTGCTTTTAATGGGAGAACTTCCGTCTGTCGAAGAGGAAAAGGCATTCCGGGAGGTGATTGGAAGCTGTCGAATGCTGCCGGCGAATTTCACAAGAGATGTGATTATGAAAGCACCGTCCGAAGACATTATGAATTCCATGACCAGAAGTATTTTGACGCTTGCATCCTATGATAATCAAGCAAAGGATACCAGTGTCAGCAATTCGCTCAGGCAGTGTATCCAGCTGATCAGCGAGTTCCCATTATTAGCGGTATATGGCTATAATGCTTATAATCATTATGAAAAGAATCAAAGTATGTTTATCCATAATCCGAATCCGAATCTGTCTACGGCAGAAAACCTGCTCATGCTGTTAAGACCTAATCAGAAGTATTCTGCCGTGGAGGCAAAGGTGTTGGATACGGCATTGATTCTGCATATGGAGCATGGAGGAGGCAATAATTCTACCTTTACGACAAGGGTTGTTACGTCTTCCGGTTCGGATACCTACTCGACGATGGCGGCAGCCATGTGTTCATTAAAGGGACCAAAACATGGTGGTGCAAATATCAAAGTGATGGAAATGATGGAGAATATCAGGGAACATGTAAAGGATTATGCGGATGAGGAGGAAGTGGAAAGCTATCTGACCAGGATCATAGAGAAACAGGCATTTGATCAAAAGGGACTGATTTATGGAATGGGACATGCGGTGTATTCGTTATCTGACCCAAGAGAGAGGGTCTTTAAGCAGTATGTCAGGGAACTGGCGGCGGAAAAGGGCAGGGAAGCAGATCTGCTGCTCTATGAAAATATCGAAAAGCTGGCGCCGAAGCTGATTGCGGAAAAGAGACAGAGCTTAAAGGGAGTTAGCCCGAACGTGGATTTTTACAGTGGATTTGTCTACGATATGCTCGGCATTCCGCAGGAATTATATACTGCCATCTTTGCTGTGGCAAGAATTGTCGGATGGAGCGCGCACCGCATCGAGGAGCTGATTTGCACGGACAAGATCATACGTCCGGCTTATATGAGCGTTATGGAGGAAAAAAACCTTTCTTTCTGCGAAAGTTAATAGTAAAATAAAAGATAGCCGGAAGTATTTAAAGGAGAAAATAGAAACAATGCATATATTTATATCGCATTCCTCAAAGGATGCAGAAACTGCCATGCAGGTATGCAGATTGCTGGAGGAGCACGGAAAACCATGTTTTATCGCACCCAGAGATATCCGAATGGGAAAAGAGTATGCAGCAGAAATCGTGGATGGGATTGACCATGCACAGGCGGTAGTGCTGTTAATGTCCAGAGCGGCAAACCAGTCCCCGCATGTACTGCGTGAGGTAGAGCGTGCCGTAAGCAAGTCCATTCCGATTCTGGTATGTAAACTGGAAGAGGTGGAACTGTCAAAGTCCATGGAGTATTTCCTGATGGCACATCAGTGGGTTTGTGACGGGACGGGAGAGGACGACTCAAAAATACTGGCGATTCTTCGTGATTTTGAAAAGCAAAAAGAGCAGAAGGCAATACCGGAGCAGAAGATACCGAATCAGAAAATTCCGAATCAGAAAGTTCCGAATAGAATCGGTCGGGGGATTCCTGCAAAAAGACGGCTTCAAAAGGCTGCGGTTATGCTGCTCCTTATCATCTTGCTTGCGGTCGGTCTGGGAGCCTGTTATTTTGCCAAAACAGGAAGGGTGCAGACAGCCGGAGATATTGCGCTTAAAGAGGGGGATACCGTAGTGTTTGGAAGTTATAACGGTGAGCCCATCAGCTGGCGGGTACTGAAAGTGAATGAAGATCAGAAAAGTGCGGTTCTGGTAGCAAAGCATGTTCTTACGATGAAGGCTTTTGATGCGGCAGAAAGTGGTAGCTATAACAGGGATGATACCAAGGATTACTGGGGGCAGCAGACAGAGGCGGATACGGACTTGAAGTTGCAGGCGTATGTTCGGGGAAGCAGTGAATGGAGAACCTCCAATATCAGAACCTGGCTGAATTCAGAGGATGAGGTTGTTGCATATACGGATCAGCCGCCTAAGAAAACTGCCATGGCAGAGCATAAAAACGGTTATGAGCATGAGACGGGATTTCTGTATGATTTTACGGAAGCAGAACGTGCGGCGTTATTGGAAACGGAAATTGTGACAAGGGGAAATGCAGTGGCAGAGAGTGAAACGATTACCACACAGGACCGGGTTTATCTGCTGTCCAGAGAAGAATTAAAATGGTTTGAGGAAGCCGGCATGAACCAGCTTGCCCTGCCGACAGAGGTAGCTGTAACACAGGATGAGAGCGGCTGGTATGCTTTGGAATTGAAGGAATATGGAATCAAGGAATGCAGCTGGTGGTTAAGAGATCCGGTGGAGAACGCTTCAAGTCTTTGCTATATGGTAGGAAATGGGTATGCAGATAATAATATATGGGAACGGAATGCAGGACTGGAGGGCTTTGGCATCCGTCCGGCGGTCACGGTGGATTTGAGCGCAGGATGTCTACAGGAGTAGAGACCATTGCAAAGTAAAGAACGATAAGGGGGGGAAGGAATTTGTACAATGGAATAAAGCGGTTGTTTTTTGCAGTGGTGCATGTGGTTCTTTTGTCCTTGTTTTGGATTCCCCTTCCGGGAGGAGTAAAGGCGGCGCCCACAGTAGAAAGCGAATACCGGGAATATCAGAAACGCTTTGAAGCAATGCATACGGTAGAGGACATCGAAGCCGCTGGTTTTGTGGTGGAGAAGGAACAGAAATTTCCGGTCTATCTGGAGCAGTTCGGGGAAGTGATGTTTCTTCCTGCAATCGATAAGCAGTGTAAACGGATGGCACTGTTTTTTGCGGATTCAGAGGGAAATATTACCTATAAGACGGATCAGCTGGAAGCAAACTTTCAAAAGCGCGGGAGCGTGAAACAGCAGGTAACCGGATTGTCAGCAGTTTCCTTTCAGGATATGAATGCAGACGGGTTGTGGGATATCGTACTGATTTCAGAATGCGAAAAAGAGAGCGCGGCAAAGGGCAGTGCAGAAAAGGAAACAGAGAATACAGCAGAGAATATAGTAGGAAATGACCGGAACTATCGCGTTGGAGATGTTTTGTTTCAGGGGAAAAAGTGCTTTTATAGAGACTGGCGGGTGTCGGATAAGGTCAACCGGTTTGGTATGAACAAGAGCATTAAAGTCATTGCAGCATATGTGAGGGATGGTTATTCTACAGAATTTATGTATACGGCAGCAACGATGGATGAACTTTTGCAGAATGGTCTGCATGTTGTGTCGGAGCAGTGTTATTGGCGTACCTTTGAAAAGCTTGGCCGTTTGATGGTGGTTCCGGGGACCTATCGTATTGCGGATTATGAAGTATTTATGATCTATCTGGTCAATGAGCAGGGAAATATCGTGTGGAGCTGTCAGCCTATGGAAGACTATGACAGTCTGTATGCTTTAAAGGGTATTAACTGCAGGGATATTGACGGAGACGGGCTAAAGGACCTTGTTGTACTGGCAAGATATAGCAAGGAGTGGAATGGCAGCGGAGTGAGCACTCAGACTGATTATGCGGTTTATTATCAGAGGGTGTCCGGTTTTACGGAGGATAAGGAAATCAAAGAGCAGTATATTTGCCGGGAGGACGAGACTATGACAGAGTTAGTCCGGGCAGCAAGAGCCTATTGGGGATGGAGTACGGAAGATGATTAAAATACTGATTGTAGATGATGAAAAGCCGATTTGTGATCTGATTGATCTGAATTTATCAGCGGCAGGCTATCACTGTGAGAGCGTACAGAATGGATTGGATGCAATTGATAAGATTGAACAGGGAGAATATGATCTGATTTTGCTGGATATTATGCTGCCGGGGGCAGACGGTTATGACATTATGGAATATATAAGACCGTTGCAGATTCCGGTCATTTTTATTACGGCAAAACATGAGGTAAAGGACAGAGTTAAGGGGCTTAAGCTGGGAGCAGATGATTATCTGATCAAACCCTTTGATATCGTGGAGCTGATTGCCAGAGTGGAGGCGGTGCTGCGCAGATACCACAAGACGGAGCAGCAGCTTTCCGCACTGGATGTGATCGTGGATGTGGAAGCACACAGGGTCACAAAGGCGGGATTACCTGTGGAGTTGACGAATAAGGAATTTGGGCTGTTGGTTCTGTTTATGCAGAATAAAAATGTGGCGTTGTTTCGGGAGACGCTCTATGAAAAAGTACGGGAAGGCGAATATTTTGCAGACAGCCGGACTCTGGATCTGCATGTGCAGCGTCTGCGCCGGAAACTCGGGTGGGAACATAGTCTGGTAGCCGTCTATAAGGTGGGCTATCGTTTAGAGGTGCCGCAATGAAATTTTCAATGAAACTGTTGCTGTGGACCATGATCATAATTGCGATTGCTTTTGGCTTCAGCGGATTCTATTTTGTCAATTATGTTTTTGAAACGTCATTAAAGCGAGAGGTAGATCAGGCATTAGATGAAAGCAGTATCCTGCGGTTTGCATTGGAAACCGCTGCATTGAATATACCGGCAAAGTATGATGTGCTGCCGGATCACACGGTGGAGCAGATTGCCTCCAATCTGGAAAGCGGCGGACATGATGAAGGAAGACTGCTTCGCCTGAGTGGGGAAAGTAGAGAAACACTTTATGCCAGCGAAGGCTTTGAAGCGGATGCAGGACTTTTGTTTCAGACTGATGAAAGCAAACGGGCATACCGGGTGCTGCATATCGGAGAAAAATATTATATCCAGACGGCAGTAACGGTTAATGCGTTAGACCGTGTCCTCTATCTGGAAACCTTAAAGGATGTTTCAGCGGTATTTCAGGAGAGATCACTCGGTTTTTCGGTATACCGCAGGGTGACAATACTGGTACTTCTGTTAGGAACTGTGATTATGCATGTTATTTCCTCGTGGCTCACAAAACCAATCCGGATTCTGACCAGAGCGACCAGACGGATGGCAGCAGGGGAGTATGGGTACCGCGCCAGACAGGTCAGTCAGGATGAACTGGGACAGCTGACCGGGGCATTTAATCGGATGGCGAATGCGCTAGAAGAGAATATTCGAAAACTGGAGGAAGAGATTCGGGATAGAGAAGAGTTTGTCGGGGCGTTTGCCCATGAACTGAAGACACCGCTTACAGCAATCATCGGTTATGCAGATATGCTCCGTTCCAGAAAGCTGGATGAGGAAAAGAGCTTTTTAGCGGCCCAGTATATCTATACGGAGGGAAAGCGGCTGGAGGCTATGTCCTTTCGGTTGCTGGATCTGATTGTCACCAGACACGGGCAGGTGGAATTCCAGAAGACACAGGCGGAGCAGCTGTTTACTTATCTGAACGGGATGTTCCGGACAAAGAGCGGGGAGCAGTTTGATCTGGTATTTGATTATGAAGCGGGAAGCATATGGGCGGAAGCCAATCTGATCAAGACCGTGATGATCAATCTGATTGACAATGCCTGCAAGGCTTCACAACCCGGCGGCAGGATTGAAATAAGTGGGAGGAGAGTGTCTGGAGGCTATAGTTTTTCCGTGCGGGATTACGGTGAGGGAATTCCGAAAGAGGAACAGGATAAGATCATGAAGGCTTTTTATATGGTGGATAAGTCCCGTTCCAGAAGCCGAAATGGTGCAGGACTCGGTCTTGCCCTCTGTACGGAAATTCTGCTTTTGCATAACAGTAAGCTGACTGTGGAGAGTACCTTGGGAGAGGGAACTTGTATGAGCTTTGTGCTGCCAGAGGATGTGGGGGAAGGAGAAAACGCATGAAATGGACAAAAAGCAGTATGATCCTGTTAGCAGCGGCTGTTCTGGGCATGGTGTTTTCCATCTGGGGACCCGAGGCTATTACCAGATATAAGGATAAAAGTGTACTGGAGAAAATACATACACAGGATGTGGAGTCAATAGGAGAAGGTTACCGCTATATTTTGAGTGGAAGCGAGAGACTTTATATTCTGTCGGCATGTTTAAACCGGCAGACCCAGCCGGGAAATGTGAAGAACACAGGAACAGACGGGGATGCAGAGACAGAATATGGGAATCTGGAGGGCAATTATGCTTTTATCCGTAATAGAAAAGGTGCTGTCGACAGCCAGATTTCAGAAAATGACGTATACGATACCTGCAATCAGGAAATTTCGAAGTTAAAAAAGCTGGGAATCCTGCCACAGGATACGGAGGATATTTCCGAAGAACTTTACGATGCCGTACTGTATTCCGCAATTGATGTGCTGGAGCCTGGAAACAATGTTTCGGTATGGAAGCTGGAGCTTTCGGATCAGCAGAGAAATGTGGATAAGACCAACCGGCTGATGGATGCCTACATGGATGCGGGAGACGGAAAAATCTATGAATTTTATGTACGTACTTCATTAAGCTGGGAAGAAATTGACACCGATGACATTATCCGAAGCTATAGCGAGTATATGGGACTGGAAAAACCGATGCCTTATGAATCGGATAATCCGCTGTTAGAGTCCACGCCCTATTACAAAAAGTATACCTTTGAGGGGATGGGAGGCGAAAGAACGATTGTGACCGTAGGGTTTTATGAGGGAATCAATGAGCTCTTTTTAAAAATTTCGAAATAGAGAAGTAAGATTGATCAAAAAGATTTCATACATAAATGTACAAAAAGCAAACAAAAATTAATTGAATGAATAGTTCGAAAGTTCTATACTCAAACTAGCTAAAAGCATTGGCGATACGCAGGAAGAAGGAGATATGGAGTATGCAGGGAAAAAAGCGAGGTAAGTCATTAAAGGTTATTTTGCTGGGAATTCTGATTCCGCTTATTTTGGTCGGACAGATTGCCAGCACTATCGGAGCTACAAAAAATATTGCTGATTATGGTGATTCCGTAATACAGACAGACCTTTCGAATGGTTATAATGCGGCAGCACAGGCGTTGGACAATTACTTCTGGGGTATTGAATACCGTATGACAACGATGAGCATGACCGGCATTATTCAAAGAGAAATGTCAACGGGGGATTTTTCAGGAACGATGGGAATCCTGACCGGATTAAAGGGTGCGAACGATGTCATTACAGGCACCGTATTTCGTTCTGAACAGGGCGATAATCTGATCGTGGCGAATGATACCGACTATAAGAGTAAAGGTATGAATGAGGTTATTGAGGACGAATATTACGAAAAGGCAAAGGCAAATGAGAGCATCTGGGTTGGACCGTATCAGGATAAACTGACAGGAGAAATGACGCTTTCCGAATACAGGAGCGTGACGGATAACAATGGCAAGGTACTTGGTGTCATAGGCATGAATATCAATTTTCATGACATTTCCCAGTTCTTTTGTGAAAAATCATTCAGTACCACAGGCTATTCGGTTATGTTAAAACCGGATGGAACGATTCTTTCCGATCAGATGGATATGAGTCGTGTACATACGAAGACGGATAACGCAACTTTGCTGGAAATCGCAGCCGGTACAGAGGAAATGGAAGGAACCATTCAAATCAACGGCGGTACTTATTTTTATAAAGCCGGACCGATTCCAAGAACGGATTGGAGACAGGTCAGCCTGATCAGTGCAGCGGAGCATGATGATGTGACGCACAAAAGCATGATTGTGCAATTTGCAATTATGGCAGGTGTTATTTTAGTCAGTGTGATTTTGGTATGGTTCTTTATCAGCAGCATTACAAGAAGACTGTTACGGATTACCGTGGCAATCAATCAGGCAGGGGAAGGCAAGCTGACCAGTAAGGTGGATTTGAAAAAGAACGAAAACAAGCGGCAGGATGAACTGGATATGATTGGTGATTCCTATAACCAGATGATTCATGATTTCAGCAGAACGATCGGAGAGACCAAGGAGACCTTAAGACAGCTGTTAGAGCAGAACAATGCCCTGAATGAATCCTTTATCCGGCTGAATACCTCTTCAGAAGATATCAATAATACGATGCAGCAGGTAGCAGTTGTATCGGAAGAGCAGGCAAGAGCTACGACTACGGTTGTCAGTGAGACAGATGATCTTTCCAGAAATATTGAGGCAGTTTCCGGTCTGGTTAATACGATGAAGGATTCCTGTACTACGTTAAAGGATAAGACGCAGTTTGGTCTGGGAATTGTAAACAATCTGGTAGCCAGTTCGGAGGATACCATTCGTGTAACCGAGGAAATTACATCCAGTATTAATAACGTAGATTCCAGTTCGAAAGAAATCGAGGATATCATCGGTCTGATCAACTCCATTTCCGATCAGACAAACCTGTTGGCATTAAATGCTTCCATCGAGGCAGCAAGAGCAGGAGAAGCAGGTAAGGGATTTGCAGTGGTAGCGGATGAAATCCGGAATTTGGCAGAACAGTCCCAGAAGGCAACAGCCGATATCCGCAGTATCATCCAGACCATGCAGAGTAAGATTGGTGAAACGGTAGAAGCGGTAACCAATGTCAATAAGGTTATGGCAACACAGAGCCAGAATGTCAAGGAGACCGAAGAGTCCTTCCAGAATATTTTTGGCGGTGTGGATTCCTTAGATTCGCTGTTATCCGAGGTAGAGGATAAGAATGCTTCCATGGTGGAAAAGAAGGAGGTTATTTTCTCGTCTATGACGGATCTTTCCGCAGGAATCGAAGAGACTTCGGCATCCACACAGGAGGTAACCAACAGTGCACACAGTCAGGCAGAGATCATCCGCAGCTTAAATGAGCTGACGGACAGAGTAGCAGAGTGCAGTGACAGACTGCGTGAGAATCTGAATCATTTTGTATGCTAAGGCAGCATATTCATACAGAAAAAGCGAAAGAGTCCGGTGGAAACCGGACTCTTTCGCTTTTTCTTATGAGGGGGGAGATAGTGAGTGTTATCAACTATCTGAAATACAATATAATCAATAAATGTGTTTATTTTGTGTTCAAAAAGTGAAAAAACTAGTAAAAATCTAAAGAGAATATAAAAAGACTCCCTTTGTTGAAAAACCCCCTCATTTGTGCTATCTTAAAAAGGAAACGCAATTTGGAAAAGAATCGAGGTAATAGAATGTATTCGGTCAGCAAATTAATGGAGAAGCTAGATTATACCTGCATCTGTGGAAGTGCGGATGTATCCGTTACGGATGTCGTGTATGATTCCAGAAAGGTACGGGAAGGCAGCATGTTCATCTGCATTGCTGGTGCCAATGTGGATGGACATAATTTAATAGAAGAGGCAGTAGGAAAGGGCGCGAAGGTTCTTGTTGTGGAGCGGGATGTAGAGTTTCTAAAGGGAGCGGACATCACGATTCTCAGGGTGGCAGATACCCGCTATGCCATGGCTTTTATTGCAGCGGCGTATTTTGATTATCCGGCAGAGAAGCTGAAGGTGATTGGCATTACGGGAACGAAGGGAAAGACGACAACGACCTATCTGATTAAGTCGATTTTGGAGCATGCAGGACGCAAGGTAGGACTGGTCGGTACGATTGAAGCGATCATCGGGGAAAAACACATTCCTGCGAACAATACGACACCGGAGTCCTTTATTTTACAGGATTATTTTCATCAGATGGTGGAGGCAGGCTGTGATACCGTCGTCATGGAGGTATCCTCACAGGGACTGATGATGCACCGGACACAAGGCTTTCTGTTTGATATCGGTATTCTGACCAATGTGGAACCGGATCATATCGGTCCGAATGAACATGCCAGTTTTGAAGAATATATGGCATGCAAGGGGTTATTATTCAAACAGTGCCGGATTGGTATCGTGAATGCGGATGATGTCCATACAAGGACTGTGACCGAAGGACATACGTGTACGCTGGAGACTTATGGATTTTTCAAGGATGCAGACCTTAGGGCAGAGGATTATGAACTGGTGCACAGACCGGGCAGTCTTGGTGTGACCTTCCGGGTAAGCGGGTTGCTTGAGATGAAGGCAGAGATTGCCACACCGGGAAAGTTTAGCATATACAATGCGTTGACGGCGATTGCCGTATGCAGACATTTTGATGTTTCGATCGAAGATATGCAGGCGGCGCTTTTACAGGCAAAGGTTAAGGGCAGAATTGAGATGGTAAAGGTATCGGATGATTTTACGCTGATGATCGACTATGCCCACAATGCCATGGCGTTAGAAAGTCTTCTTGGCACATTGAAGGAATATAGACCAAACAGGCTGATATGCCTGTTCGGCTGCGGTGGAAACCGTTCTAAGCTGCGCCGTTATGAGATGGGTGAGGTCAGCGGAAGGTTGGCGGATCTTACGATCATTACTTCCGATAATCCGCGGTTTGAAAAGCCGCAGGATATTATAGAGGATATTAAGACCGGAATTGCAAAGACCACAGGAAAATACGTGGAAATCTGTGACAGAAAAGAAGCCATCGCCTATGCGATCGATCATGGTGAGCCGGGGGATATTATTGTGTTAGCCGGAAAAGGGCATGAGGATTATCAGGAAATTGAAGGCAAAAAATATCCAATGGATGAAAGAGTACTGATTCAGGAGATACTGGATGAGAGGAAAGTACGTTAATGTTATAGTGGACATAGCACATGAAAAAGTGGATAGACCGTTCCAGTACCGGATTCCACCTTCACTTCAGGGAAGTATTGAGGAAGGCATGGCGGTGACGATACCGTTTGGAAAGGGCAACAAGGAAATTGCCGGCTACGTGGTAGAGGTGACAGACCGGGCAGAATATGCGGAGGATAAGCTGAAGGAAATTACCGGTATCCGCACGGGGGATATGCCCGTGGAAGCGGATTCCATACGGTTGGCAGGCTGGATGAAAAGACAGTACGGTTCCACGATGATCAACGCATTAAAGACCGTGCTGCCGGTCAGGCAGAAGAAAAAGCAGGTTGAGAAGCGGACCGTTTCTTTAGTGTTAGAGGAGGATGCCGCAAAAAAACAGCTTGCCCTTTATGAAAAGAAGCATCAGACAGCGCGGGCAAGGATGCTTGCAGAACTGATTGCACAGAAGGAGCTTCCCTATGAGCTGATTACCGGAAAGCTGCATATTACGGCGGCAACCATACGGACATTATGTGAGGCTGGCATTTGTACCGTACATTCCGAGGTGCTTTACAGAAATCCCGTCAAACTGGAGCACAGAGAAACAGAAAGAAAAAAGTTAAGTGACAGACAACGAGAGATCGTTGAGTGTATTGCAGAGGATCTGAAACAGGAAAAGCCGGGGGTGCATCTGATCCACGGAATCACCGGAAGTGGAAAGACCGAGGTCTATCTGACACTGATTGAACAGGTGATTGCGGGCGGGAAACAGGCCATCGTACTGATACCGGAAATTGCCCTGACCTACCAGACGCTGATTCGTTTTTTTAACCGGTTTCCGGGTCGGGTTTCTGTCATGAATTCCAGACTCTCGGATGGGGAAAAATATGACCAGTTTGAACGGGCAAAGGCGGGAGAGATTGATGTCATGATCGGTCCCAGATCTGCTCTGTTTACTCCGTTTACAAGGCTTGGGCTGATCGTTATAGATGAAGAACATGAAAACAGCTACAAAAGCGAGAGTATGCCGAAATACCATGCCAGGGAAACGGCAATTCAGATAGCGGCATTTCAGGGCGCCGGAGTGGTGCTTGGCTCTGCGACTCCTTCCATAGAGAGTTATTACCGGGCGAAAAACGGTGCGTACCGACTGTATGAAATGACAGAACGACTGACTGGAGGTTTTCTGCCGAAGACCTATATCGTGGATCTGAGGCAGGAGTTAAAAGAGGGTAATCGTTCTATTTTCAGTAGAAAGCTTTCCCTGCTTTTGGAAGACCGTTTGAGCCGGGGAGAGCAGAGTATTTTATTTTTAAACCGGAGAGGCTATGCAGGATTTATTTCCTGTCGTTCCTGTGGACATGTGATGAAATGTCCGCACTGTGATGTGTCGCTTTCGGAGCATAGGGGAGGCAGACTCGTATGTCATTACTGCGGTTTTGAACAGCCGGTGGTGAAACGCTGTCCGGTCTGTGGTTCCAAATATATTCTTGGCTTTCGGGCCGGTACCGAGCAGATTGAGGAGCAGGTCAAAAAGATATATCCCCGGGCACGGGTGCTTAGGATGGATGCAGATACGACAAGGGGCAGGGAAGGATATGAAAATATCCTGTCGGCATTTGCCAACAAGGAGGCAGACATTCTGATCGGTACCCAGATGATTGTAAAGGGGCATGATTTCCCGGATGTGACGCTGGTTGGGATTCTGGCGGCGGATCTTTCGCTTGCTGCAGGAGATTACAGAGCGGCAGAACGGACATTTGAACTGTTGACGCAGGCTGCAGGACGTGCCGGGCGGGGGGAAAAACCTGGAGAGGTCGTCATTCAGACCTATCAGCCGGAGCATTACAGTGTACAGTATGCGGCAGAGCATGACTACAAAGGCTTTTATGAGGAAGAGATTCTGTTCCGTGAAATGATGCAGTATCCTCCGGCAGCACATATGCTGGCAGTACAGATTATGGCGGTATCCGAGGAGGCGGGTGAGGCTATGGCAAAGAAATTTGCCGAAGCGTTAAAACAAAAACAGGAGCTGCGTGTCATCGGACCGGCACCGGCATCCATTGGAAAGGTGAACGATATTTACCGTTTTGTTATTTATATTAAGCATAAGGATTATGAAAAACTGGTCGAGGTCAAGGACTTTCTGGAGGAATTTCTGAATCGTATGGAGAACCGTAAAGAGACGGCATACTTTGACTTTGATCCGGTAAATCCATATTAAAAAAACAAAGGAGAGAAACTATGGCAATTAGAAATATCAGGGAAATCGGTGACGAGGTCCTGACCAAGAAATGTAAGGAAGTAAAGGAAATGACGGATCGTACCAGAGAGCTGATCGACGATATGATCGAGACAATGTATGAGGCAAACGGAGTCGGACTGGCAGCGCCGCAGGTCGGTATCTTAAAAAGAATCGTAGTCATAGATACAACAGGAGAAGGCGCTATTGTGATGATTAATCCACGCATTGTAGAAACCAGTGGAGAGCAGATCGGTTATGAAGGATGCTTAAGCGTGCCGGGCAAGACCGGAGTAGTCACCCGGCCAAATTATGTAAAGGCGGTAGCACTGGATGAGGAGATGCAGCCGTTTGAAATTGAGGGAACAGAGCTTTTGGCACGTGCCATCTGTCATGAGTTAGAGCATCTCGATGGACATCTGTATGTGGAGAAGGTCGAAGGGGAACTGCAGGATGTCGGAGAAGAAGATGAATTAGAAGAGGAAGAAGTGTGAAGAATAAGATGAAAATAGTTTTTATGGGAACACCGGATTTTGCCGTGTTAGCTTTAGAGGCCATTGTAGAGGCAGGGCATGAAGTGACCTGTGTAGTGACACAGCCGGACAAACCAAAAGGGCGGGGAAAGGAAATGCAGTACACACCGGTCAAGGAGTGTGCATTAAAGTATGGTATTCCTGTCTTTCAGCCGGTGAAGATCAAACAGCCGGAGGAAATTGCCATCTTAAGAGAGTATGAAGCGGATATTTATGTGGTAGCGGCATTCGGACAGATTCTTTCACAGGAGATACTGGATATTCCGAAGTTTGGCTGTGTGAACATTCATGCTTCTCTTCTTCCGAAATACCGGGGGGCGGCACCGATCCAGTGGGCGATTCTTGACGGAGAGACGCAAACCGGTGTCACAATCATGCAGATGAATGCAGGACTGGATACCGGAGATATGCTGACAAAGGTAGTTGTACCGATTACGCAAGAGGACACAGGGGAGAGCCTGCATGATAAGCTGAGTGCGGCAGGAGCAAAACTTATCGTAGAGACGTTACCCTTGATTGAAAGGGGCGAGATCATCCCCGAAAAACAGGACGATTCCAAGTCCTGTTATGCCAGAATGTTAAATAAGGCTATGGGAAAGATTGACTGGAGCCGACCGGCAGTGGAAATTGAGCGTCTGGTCAGAGGACTCAATTCCTGGCCATCCGCTTTTACTTCTTTCCGCGGTAAAAATCTGAAAATATGGGAAGCTAAGGTGGCAGAGATAAAAGGAACAGAGGCAAAGCCGGGCTGTGTTACAGAAGTGGACAGGGAATCCTTTACGGTACAGACCGGAGAGGGAGGGCTTCGAATTTTCAGCGTACAGATAGAAGGAAAGAAAAGGATGACAGTCCGGGATTTCCTTCTGGGATATAAGGTAGAGCCGGGTGAGAGACTCGGTGACAGTATGGGAAAATAAAAGGAAACAGAATGGAGAGATGAAGGATGCCATATTACGGTTTTTACTATGATCCAACTTATGTTTTGGTCTTGATCGGAATTATTTTGACGGTGTTTGCCTCTATGAGAGTAAACAGTACTTATAGCAAATATGCGAAAGTGCGCAGTATGTCCGGAATGACCGGTGCGGAAGCAGCACAGAGATTATTGTGGAATGCCGGGATTCAGGATGTGCGGATTGAGCATGTGCGGGGGAACCTGACGGATCATTATGATCCCAGAGCAAAGGTTCTTCGTTTGTCGGATGCGACCTATGGTTCCGCTTCCGTTGCGGCGGTCGGAGTGGCAGCGCATGAGTGTGGTCATGCGATTCAGCATAAAGAGGGATATGCACCGTTAAGTATTCGTTCCGCTCTTGTTCCGGTTGCCAATTTCGGTTCCAGACTGGGTGTGCCGATTATTCTGCTTGGGCTTTTGTTTGGTTCCGGCAGTCTGTTGATCAATATCGGAATCTGGGTATTTTCCTTGTCCGTGCTGTTTCAGGTTGTGACCCTTCCGGTGGAATTCAATGCCTCCAGCCGTGCACTCAGACTGTTGGAGAGTCAGGGCATTTTGGGACATCAGGAGATCGGACAGTGCAGAAAGGTACTTAGTGCGGCGGCACTGACCTATGTGGCAGCGGCGGCGGCTTCCCTTCTTCAGCTGCTTCGTCTGGTGCTTTTGTTCGGAGGCAGACGAAGCGATGACTAAGAAGCAGGAACAGAAAGAAAGTCATGTCAATACAAGAGCCATCGTATTGGATATGCTGATGGAAATACTGGAGAACAAGGGAAAGAGCCATATTGTCATAAAGAATGTTTTGGATAAGTACAATTATATGGATGTGCAGGAAAAGGCATTTATGAAACGGCTGACGGAGGGAACTCTGGAACGGAAGATTCAGTTGGATTATGTGATTGACAGCGTTTCCAATACGCCGGTAAACAAGATGAAGCCGCTTATTCGAAATCTTCTGCGAATGAGCGTATACCAGCTTTTGTTCATGGATCACATACCGGACAGTGCGGTGTGTAATGAGGCGGTGAAGCTTGCACAGAAGCGGAAGTTTCATTCGTTAAAAGGCTTTGTGAATGGTGTGCTTCGAAACATTGCCCGCAGTAAAGCGCATATTGTTTATCCGGACAGAGAACAGGAACCGGTCCGGTATTTGTCGGTCTTGTATTCCATGCCGGAGTGGATCATTCAGATGTGGCTTCTTGATTATGGCATAGAGCGCACGGAAAGACTTTTAGCGGCTCTGTTAGAGGAACATCCGGTGACCGTTCGTATGCGTGAAACGCTTTCGGAGGAAGAAAAGGAAGGCGTGCTTCTGGAGTTAAGGGCGGGCGGAGTTTCCGTGGAAAGGCATCCGTATCTGCCATATGCCTATGTGCTGACCCATACGGAGGGTATCGGAAACCTTTCGGCATTTCGGAGAGGGGAACTTTATGTGCAGGATGTGAGTTCCATGTTTGTGGCAGAGTGTGCCGGAATCCGTGCCGGAGATTATGTGTTGGATGTCTGTGTGGCACCGGGCGGAAAGAGTCTGCATGCGGCGGAAAAGCTCCTGTTAGCGGAAAATGGGATGAAGATACAAAGAGAAGCGGGAGAGTGCGCCGATGGACAGAAGGAGCGGAAAACGTGCATAGCCGGATGCGTTGAAGCGAGGGATGTCTCCGGGGAAAAGGCAGAAAAGCTTCAGGAGAATATGGAACGGCTTCAGATTCCCAATATGAAGATTCGGGTGCAGGATGCGACCGTGACGGATGCTTTTTCGGTGGATAAGGCAGATGTGCTTTTTCTGGATATTCCCTGTTCCGGACTCGGAATCATGGGAAAGAAACGGGATATCAAGTACAATGTGGAGCCAGAAAGAGTGGCTGAACTTGCCGTATTGCAGAAAAACATACTGCGCACCTGTATCCCTTATGTAAAAAAGGGCGGAGTCGTCATGTTTTCGACCTGTACGATACATAAACAGGAAAATGAGGAACTGCTTTCCTGGCTCCTTTCCGAGTTCCCGCTTGAGACAGAGAGCCTGAATGCGTATCTGCCAGCGTGTCTGCACAGTGAGACAACAGAGCAGGGGTATATACAGTTTCTGCCGGGAGAGCAGGAGACAGATGGATTTTTTCTGGCAAGGCTTCGAAGGAAAAACATTTGACAAACCGGAGTACAAGCGCTGACAGAGATAGAAAATCCGATAAAATCGGATAAAAGTCGGATCAAAAAGAGGTGAGGTTGTGGAGCGGATCACACAGAACGGAAAAACGGATATCAAATCGTTAACCTTAAAAGAACTTAAGGAAGAAGTGTCTGCCATGGGGGAAAAGCCGTTTCGTGCTAAACAGATGTATGAGTGGATGCACAAAAAGCTGGTGCGGGATTTTTCGGAAATGAGCAATCTGTCCAAGTCTTTCCGGGAAGCCTGTGAAAAGCGGTATGCGTATACGGCGCTGATACCGGTGCGGGAACAGGAATCCAGGATAGACGGCACGAAGAAATTTTTGTTTGAGCTTTCGGATGGCAATCTGGTGGAAAGTGTTTGGATGCGGTATAAGCACGGCAATTCTGTCTGCATTTCTTCGCAGGTCGGCTGCCGGATGGGCTGCCGTTTCTGCGCTTCCACGTTAGATGGACTGGAGCGGTCGCTTCTTCCGTCGGAGATGCTGGATCAGATTTATGCGATTACACTGCTGACCGGAGAACGTGTATCCAATGTGGTGGTGATGGGAACCGGGGAACCGATGGATAATTATGATAATCTGCTGCGGTTTCTGGAGCTTTTGACCGATGCGAACGGGCTGAACATCAGCCAGCGGAATGTGACCGTATCAACCTGTGGTATTGTGCCGAGGATGCGGCAGTTAGCAGAGGAAAAACTGCAGATTACACTGGCACTTTCCCTTCATGCACCGACGGATGAGAAACGGAGGAAGCTGATGCCGGTTGCCAATCAGTATTCGCTTACAGAACTGATGGATGCCTGTGCCTATTATTTTGAACAGACCGGAAGGCGCATTACGTTTGAATATTCCCTGGTGGCAGGCGTCAATGACAATAAAGAGGAAGCAAGAGAGCTTTCGGACCTGATCGGGCATTTAAACTGCCACGTAAACCTGATTCCGGTCAACCCGATTGAGGAGCGGGATTATAAGGAATCCAGCCGTGCGGCAGTGCTTGCTTTTCAAAAGGAACTTGAAAAAAACAAAATAAATGTTACTATTAGAAGGGAAATGGGACGCGACATCGATGGTGCCTGCGGACAGCTCAGGCGAAGACATACGAAAAAGACAGTGGAGGACTTAACGTGTTAAAGACGTTTTCCATAACGGACATTGGAAGAAGAAGAAAACTGAATCAGGATTTTGTATATAGCTGTGAACGCCCGATCGGTAATCTGCCGAATCTTTTTATTGTGGCAGACGGAATGGGCGGACATAATGCGGGGGACTATGCGTCCAAGTATACGGTGGAAACGATCGTAGAGGAAATCGGAAAATCATTTGAAAAAAATCCGGTCAGAATTTTAGAGAAGGCCATTCAGAAGGCAAATGAACATATCCGGGAAAAGTCTATGGAAGAGGAGGCTCTTTCCGGTATGGGGACTACGGTAGTAGCTGCGACCTGTCTGGGAAAATATTTACAGGTAGCAAATGTGGGTGACAGCAGACTGTATGTAGTGGGTGACGAGATTACGCAGATTACAAGAGATCACTCTCTGGTAGAAGAAATGGTCCGCATGGGCGGAATTGACAGAGAAAGCGCAAGAAATCACCCGGATAAAAATATCATTACCAGAGCAGTCGGAGCGCAGGATACAGTGGACATTGACTTTTTCAGTGTGGAACTGAAGGAGGGGGAAATGGTACTTATGTGCTCCGATGGACTGACCAATATGCTGGAGGATGAAGAAATCCGGATGATCTTAAGCGGTCAGAGAGATATTGTGGAGAAGGCGGAGGAGCTTATCAAAGCAGCCAACAATAACGGCGGGAAGGATAATATTGCAGTGATTATTATTGAACCGTTCGCAGATGAGGTGAAAGGTTGAAAATCATTGATTTTTAACCGGAGATATTATATGTGGAATGAAACACAGTATCTCCAGACTTTGAAAGGAGCATAGTTATAGAGATGATAAAGATAGGAATGCTAATCGGCGATCGCTATGAAATACTTGAAAAAATCGGCACCGGCGGCATGTCTGATGTGTATAAAGCAAAATGTCACAAGCTAAACCGCTTTGTGGCAGTCAAGGTGTTAAAGCAGGAATTCAGTGAAAATACAAATTTTGTATCCAAGTTTCGGATTGAGGCGCAGGCAGCCGCAGGACTGATGCATCCGAATATCGTCAATGTCTATGACGTAGGAGAAGAAAACGGCATTTATTATATTGTCATGGAACTTGTGGAGGGAATCACCCTCAAAAAATATATTGAAAAGAAAGCAAGGTTATCCGTGAAGGAGGCTGTGACCATTGCCATTCAGGTGTCTATGGGAATCGAGGCCGCGCACAATAACCATATCATACATCGTGATATTAAACCGCAGAATATCATCATTTCCAAGGAAGGGAAAGTAAAAGTTACAGACTTTGGTATCGCTAAGGCGGCTACGAGCAATACGATTACTTCAAATGTGATGGGAAGTGTGCACTATACGTCGCCGGAGCAGGCAAGAGGCGGTTATAGTGATGAAAAGAGCGACATTTATTCGCTGGGTATTACGTTGTTTGAAATGCTGACTGGCAGGGTGCCGTTTAACGGAGAAACAACCGTGGCAATCGCTATTAAGCATATTCAGGAACCCATGCCGTCTCCACGTGATTATGTACCGGAGATTCCCGTCAGTGTAGAACAGATTGTATTCAAATGTACCCAGAAGAGTCCGGACAGACGTTATCAGTCCATGCCGGAGTTGGTGGAGGATTTAAAACGTTCTCTGATCAATCCGGATGATGACTTCGTCAAGGTGATTGATGTGGACGGGAATGGGGAAACCAGAGCCATTTCTGACAGGGAATTTGAAAAAATCAAAAAGCAGTCTGCAAGAAGGGATGACTATGAGGAATCTCTCAGACTCAATGATACCGGAAGGGTCCAGCCACCGGCCAGACCAAACAGACAGACACGACCGAAGCAGAAGGCAGTGCGTGTGGAAGAGCCGGAAGTAGTTTATGAGGATGAAGCATACAATCCGAAGATGGAAAAGCTGACCACAGTACTTGCGGTCATTGCGGCTGTCATTATCGGACTGATTGTGATCTTTTTGGCAGGGAAAGCATTTGGTCTGTTTGGTGCGGATGGTCTGGGCGGTATTTCCATTGGAAGTGAAAGTGGAAAGGGCATTATGCCTGATATTGTTGGCAAGACACTGGAGGAAGCGAAGAAGGAACTTCGAAATGCCGGCATTGATTATGAAATCCGTTATGAGGAATCACAGAAATATGGTGCGGATGTTGTCCTTTCTGCAAGTGTGAATGCCGGGGAAAAAGTCGGTGCAAATCAGACGGTTTCCGTTGTAGTCAGTGCCGGACAAAATGGAGTAGCCGTACCGGATGTGACCGGAAAGAGCGAGGCGGAAGCGACAGCAATTCTGGAAAAAGAAGGATTTGTGGTCAGCAAGGCAGAAGGCAATTCGGATACGGTGGAAAAGGGCAATATTATTTCACAGTCTCCTAAGGGAGGCGAAAAAGCTCCGCTTGGATCGTCCATCAGTATTATTATCAGTGCCGGTTCGGACAACAGCAATAAGGTGGCAATGCCACAGCTGGTGGGTCTTTCCGAGATGGATGCGACCGTACAGCTGACGGAACTTGGTTTAAATGTCGGAAACGTGGAGATGATCAATCACGAGGATCCTGCCTATACAGGACTGGTTTGTTATCAGAGCTATTCGGTAGGAACGTATGTGGAACTGGGAACAGCGGTGGACTTAAAGGTCAGTACCGGACCGGAAAATGCGAGGTTCAGCTATAATGCCAGCATTGATTCGCCTGCAATGGAAGACCCGCAGTATCAGCCGGGGACTTCAACACAGGTCATTTTGACAACGGCAGAGGGGATTGAGCTGATGAGGACGACGACGTCATCCTTCCCGATTGCTGTGAATTTTAGTGGAATTGAGGGTTCCGGAACTGGTGTGATTACCTTTGTCTATGATGTGACAACAGATGCGGCTACTACTACGGATGAGAACGGAGAGACGGTGACTCTGCCGGGGACAACACAGCAGAAGACTACCCAGAGGGCGGTGGCATTTACACCGGAATCCTAAATAGGTGTCTGGAAGGGCAAGGGTTTGTATGCAGGGAAAGATTATCAGGGGAATCGCAGGATTCTATTATGTGCATATAGAAGGCAAGGGCATTTATGAGTGCAAGGCAAAGGGCGTATTTCGAAAGGATCATAAGAAACCTTTAGTCGGAGACAATGTGGAAATCGATGTGCTTTCGGAGGAAGAAAAGCTGGGTAATATTTCCGTATTGCTCCAAAGAAAAAATGCGCTGATACGCCCGGCAGTTGCCAATATTGATCAGGCACTTGTCATATTTGCGGCTGCAAAGCCGGAGCCTAACTTTAATTTGTTGGATCGTTTTCTTATTATGATGGAACAGCAGGGGTTGCATAGTACAATCTGCTTTAATAAGCTGGATATCATATCGGAAGAAGAGAAGGCAAGGCTTAAAAGCATTTATGAGCCGTGCGGCTATACGGTACTGTTCGTCAGTGCCAGAGAAGAAAAAGGCATAGATTCCCTAAAGGAGCTTTTAACGGGTAAAACGACTGCCGTGGCAGGACCAAGCGGAGTGGGAAAATCTTCTCTGGTCAATACGCTGCAGAGCCATACGCAGATGGAGACCGGAGCCATCAGTGAAAAAATCGAACGGGGACGGCATACGACCCGTCATACGGAACTGATTTCCATAGAGCAAAATACCTATATCATGGACACACCGGGATTCAGTTCCTTAAATCTGGCAGAGACGGAAAAAGAGGAGTTAAAAGACTATTATCCTGAATTTGCTCCGTATCACGGCGCGTGCCGCTTTCAGGGATGCGTCCATATACACGAACCGGACTGCGCTGTAAAGAGAGCGCTGGAAGCAGGAAAAATCCACCGGATGCGGTACGACAATTATGTACTGCTTTATGAGGAATTGAAAAACAGGCGGCGTTATTAGAAGCCTTAAAATAAAGGATACAAAAGGAGATTAGAACAGACTATGAAACTAGGAATCGTAGGACTTCCGAATGTGGGAAAGAGCACATTATTTAATTCATTGACAAAGGCGGGCGCAGAATCGGCAAACTATCCGTTCTGTACCATTGATCCGAACGTGGGAATCGTTACCGTACCGGATGAGCGATTAAAGCTGCTTGGAGATATGTACCAGTCTAAAAAGGTAACACCTGCAGTCATTGAATTTGTAGACATTGCAGGTCTGGTAAAGGGTGCATCCAAGGGAGAGGGACTGGGAAATCAGTTCTTAAGCAATATCCGCGAGGTGGATGCAGTCGTGCATGTAGTCAGATGCTTTGAGGATGCCAATGTGGTTCATGTAGACGGTAGCATTGATCCGTTGCGTGACATTGAAACAATCAATCTGGAGTTGATTTTTTCCGATATTGAGATTCTGGATAGAAGAATTGCCAAGACTTCCCGTGGGGCAAGAAATGACAAGACACTGGCAAAGGAACTGGCGCTTCTTGAGCGCATCAAGGCGCATTTGGAGGAAGGAAAGCTGGCAAAAGGTTTTGAAACAGCAGACGAGGATGAAGAGGAATGGTTTAATTCCTACAATCTGCTGACTGCAAAGCCGGTTATCTTTGCAGCAAACGTGGCAGAGGATGATCTGGCGGATGACGGGGCAAATAATAAGGGCGTGGCGGCTGTACGGGAATTTGCAGCAGCAAACGGCAGTGAGGTATTTGTGATCTGTGCACAGATTGAGCAGGAGATTGCAGAGCTGGATGAAGATGAAAAAGCCATGTTCTTAGAGGATCTTGGTCTCAAAGAGTCGGGTCTGGAAAAACTCATCAAGGCAAGCTATCAGTTGCTTGGTTTGATCAGCTTCTTAACGGCGGGCGAGGATGAGACACGCGCCTGGACGATTAAGGTTGGGACGAAAGCACCGCAGGCAGCAGGAAAGATTCATACGGATTTTGAAAGAGGATTTATCAAAGCTGAGGTTGTAAACTATAAGGATCTGTTAGAGCAGGGTTCCCTGTCTGCAGCAAGAGAAAAGGGATTAGTCGGAATGGAAGGAAAGGAATACGTTGTAAAGGATGGCGATGTGATCCTCTTTAGATTCAACGTATAGTGTGATAAGAATGCAGGATTTAATGGGAGCGGGAGATATAGCATTTCCGCATCTTGGCATTTATCTGGAAAATGTGCCAAAATCTTTTAGTGTCTTCGGATTTGAGATTGCGTTTTACGGAGTCATTATTACGTTTGGTGTGCTTGCCGGATTAATATTAGCGCTTAGAGAGGCGAAGATTAGCGGGCAGAATCAGGATGATTACTGGGATTTTTTCATGTATGCACTCATCTTCTCCATACTGGGAGCCAGACTTTACTATGTGATTTTTGCAGGAGGCTGGGAGAGATATAAGAAAAATCCACTTTTAATCTTGAACACCAGAGAGGGCGGACTGGCCATTTACGGTGCGGTGATTGCAGCGTTTCTGACCCTGTTTGTCTATACCAAGGTCAAAAAGAAGTCGTTTTTTCAGATGGGTGATACTGCAGTGCCGGGACTGATTCTCGGACAGATCATTGGACGTTGGGGAAATTTTATGAACAGAGAAGCGTTTGGCGAGTATACAGATGGTCTGTTCGCCATGCGGTTGCCGACAGCGGCAGTGCGCGCCAATGAGATTACCGATACAATGCGGGCACATATGACTGATGGAGTCAATTATATTCAGGTTCATCCCACGTTTTTATATGAGGGGCTTTGGAATTTGTTTGTATTGAGCTTAATGATGCTGTATCGAAAGCATAAGAAATTCGAGGGTGAGATCTGTCTGTTTTATCTGGGCGGCTATGGAATCGGTCGTTTCTTTATCGAAGGGCTCAGAACCGACCAGCTTCAGATCGGCAGTACCGGAATTGCAGTTTCCCAGATGTTGGGAATCGGGTTGTTTGTTTTCTCGGCGGTAACGGATATTGTGGTCCGGATACGTCTTCAAAAAAAGCAGCAGGCATAGAAAAATTAAATAAGGATAAAAAAAGGCATTCCAATATTTTGGGGTGTCTTTTTTTGTGCCTACAATATGTTGGAAAGCCTTTATAAATCTTAAAAAATTCTTTAGAAATAATTTACAAATTGCCCATTTTTGCTTGTCAAAGGGTCCTGAATGGGTTAAAATGACTTCATAAGTGGAGAAAAGTGGTGCAAAATGGTTCAGAGTGGGACAAAGTGGTAAAAATCTGACCAGACCGCTTTTGGCAGGTGATTGTTATGTTTATGGGCGAATACAACCACACAATTGATGCCAAGGGCAGGCTTATCATCCCTTCCAAATTCCGGGAGAGTCTGGGCGAGGCTTTCGTTGTGACGAAGGGGCTGGATGGCTGTCTGTTTGTGTACGACGAGGAAGAGTGGAAACGCCTGGAGGAAATTTTAAAAAACCTGCCGTTAAACAGTAAGGATGCCAGACAGCTGGTACGTTTCTTTCTTGCAGGTGCCATGGAAGCAGAGGTGGACAAGCAGGGAAGAATACTGCTCCCATCCAATTTACGGGAATATGCCGGATTGGAAAAGGATGTCGTGCTGATTGGCGTAGCGAGCCGCGTGGAAATCTGGAGTAAGGAGCGCTATGAGGGAACTGTCACTTATGACGATATGGATGAAATTGCAGAGCGTATGTCAGAGCTTGGTTTTAGTATTTGATGCTTCACGTAGGATGTTTTATAGCGGATGCTGTACGAGAAAGGAATGGACATGGAGTTTAAACATACCTCCGTACTTCTTGCGGAAACGATCGAACAACTGCATATCAGACCGGAGGGAATTTATCTGGACGGAACACTCGGTGGCGGCGGACATGCCTATCATGTGGCAGAGAGACTTAGTGGAAAAGGCAGACTGATCGGAATCGATCAGGATGAAGCAGCCATTCAGGCAGCAGGCGAGAGACTTGCACCCTTTGAGGACAGGGTTACAATTATACGTAATAATTACTGCAATGCAAAGGAAGCACTAAAGAAGATCGGTGTGGAGAAGGTGGATGGTATTGTACTGGATTTAGGAGTGTCTTCCTATCAGTTAGATACCGTGGAAAGAGGATTCTCCTATAAATATGATACGGCACTGGATATGCGCATGGACAGACGCCAGAGTCTGACTGCAAAGGATATTGTAAACGATTATTCCGAGATGGAACTGTATCGGATCATCCGGGATTACGGCGAAGATCAGTTCGCAAAAAATATAGCCAAGCATATTGTAAGAGCCAGAAGCGAAAAAACAATTGAAACGACCGGAGAACTAAATGAGATCATAAAGGCAGCGATACCGGCAAAGATGCGGGCGACCGGAGGACATCCATCCAAGCGCACGTTTCAGGCAATCCGGATCGAATGCAACAGAGAACTGGAGGTACTGAAGAATTCTCTGGATATGATGATTGATCTGTTGAATCCGGGAGGAAGGCTTTGTATTATTACCTTTCATTCCCTGGAGGACCGAATCGTCAAATCCGGTTTTAAGAAGAACGAATCACCGTGTACCTGTCCACCGGATTTTCCGGTATGTGTATGCGGAAAGGTTTCAAAAGGAAAGGTAATCACGAGAAAACCGATTCTTCCGGGGGAGGAAGAACTGGAGGAGAATAAACGCTCTAAGAGTGCAAAGCTGAGGGTGTTTGAACGAAAATAAATTTTGAAGGGGTAGATTGTCATGGCAGCATCCAGGAACAGACAACAGACGAATCGAAGACAAACTACATATCGAAAAAACGAGGCGGAGAGAAGAAATACCTATATCTACGATAACACAGCCAGAGAACTGGATGTCAGAAGGGCGATGGAGGAGGCTCCGAAAAAGAAGCTTTCCCACACAGCCCGTAAGAACCGGGAAAAGGCTCGCCATATGAATCTCGGATATGTCCTGTTTCTGACGATGGCATTAGGTGTGACGGGTATTATTTTGATTGGCTATATCAGACTCCAGTCGGATATTACGGCAAGCGTGAAGAACATTTCCAGACTGGAGAGCAGGTTAAGCACACTGAAAATGGAAAATGATGAGGAACTCAGCCGGATTGAGAGTTCCATTGATCTGGGAGAGGTAAAGCGGATCGCAATGGAGGAGCTAGGCATGACCTATGCGGAGGAGGGACAGATCGTGGAGTATTCCTCGGAGGGAAGTGATTATGTCAGACAGGTGGCAGAGCTTCCGGGGATGTAGGAAAAACAGGAAAAGCGGGTGTCTATTTGAGTAAACAGAGAGTGCGTCAGGAAAGAGCAGGAACAGAAAGAAAGAAAAAAGAAAATCGAAATAAATTTACCACGAGAATGCAGAAAAAGCTGCTGGTGCTGTTCTTTTTTGTACTGCTGGCTTTTGCCGGATTGAGTGCAAGACTGATTCTGATCAATAAAGAAAACGGCGAATCCTATAAGAAGCAGATTCTTTCACAGCAGCAGTATGAAAGCAAAACCCTGCCCTATAGGCGGGGCGATATCATGGATTCTAAAGGGAGCAAGCTGGCAGTCAGCGAAAAGGTATACAATGTGGTTCTGGATACCTATCTGATGACGGAAAAAGAGGAATATATAGAACCGACGATCAGTGCCCTGACAAAATGCTTTGGAGTAAACGGAGCAGAGATCCGGACATATATTGCGGAAAATCCAACCTCCCGTTACAATGTACTGGCAAGAAGATTAAGTTATGAGGAGGTCAGTCCGTTTTTGGAGATGGAAGCGGATAAGGAAAACGGCGGGGCTAATATACAGGGAATCTGGTTTGAAGAGGAATATAAAAGAGTTTATCCGAACGGAGAACTGGCGAGTACAATCCTTGGATTTATGGGGAAGGATAATGGTTCTTATGGATTGGAAGAATACTACAACGATATTTTGAATGGAACCAATGGCAGGGAATATGGCTATCTGAATGATGACGCTACTCTGGAGCGCAGCATTAAGCCGGCGGTGGACGGCAATTCACTGGTGCTGACGGTAGATGCCAATATCCAGAGTATTGTGGAACGTTGCCTGAAGGAATATCGTGAGGAATATACCAATTCGGTAGTGGACGGTCCGGGCTATAAGAATGCCGGCTGTATTATTATGGATATCCATACCGGAAATATCCTCGCCATGGCAGACAGTTCCGGCTATGATCCGAATAATGCGCAGAATCCCGAAAAACTGATCGGACAGTTTAAAATTGATGTCAGCGGGAATGGTACGGATGAACTGATTACACAGGAAGTACTTTCCGATATGGTGTCGGACAATGATCTTTTGTATCAGAATCTGAACAATATGTGGAAGAATTTCTGTATCAGCAATACCTATGAGCCTGGTTCGGTAGCAAAACCGTTCACCGTTGCCACTGCAATTGAGAGTGGTGCAATTACGGGAAATGAGACATACAATTGCGGCGGATTTCTGGAAATCGGAGGACATAAGATCAAATGTCATAATACGCTGGGAGATGGTACATTGACTGTGGGAGAAGCGATTGAACGTTCCTGTAACGTTGCCATGATGCACATCGGAGAGGCAACGGGAGTCAATACCTTTACCAAATATCAAAGTAATTATAACTTTGGTCTGAAAACAAATGTGGATATGGCAGGAGAGGCGCGAACGGCAGGACTGCTCTATGATGCGTCAAATATGGGTCCGGCAGAACTTGCGACCTCGACCTTCGGGCAGGGCTTTAATGTGACGATGATTCAGATGATCACGGCATTTTCGTCCCTGATAAACGGTGGCTATTATTATGAGCCTCATATTGTCAGCAAAATTGTGAATGCAGACGGCGCAACCGTCAAAAATATTGAGCCGAGGGTGCTGAAGCAGACCATATCACGGAGTACTTCGGATAAGATCGTAGAATATTGTAATCTGGTCGTAACAGGAGAGCATGGAACCGGTAAGACTGCACGTCCGGCAGGTTATATGATTGGCGGCAAGACGGGTACGGCGGAGACGCTGCCCCGTGGAAACCATAAATATGTCGTTTCCTTTATGGGTTATGCCCCGGCAGACGATCCGCAGATTGCAATTTATGTGGTCGTGCAGGAGGCAAATGGTGATTATCATGGTGATGCCAAGCACGCGACCAGAATTGTCAGGAGCATTTTGACAGAGGTACTTCCTTATCTGAATATTTCCATGACGGAAGAGCTTTCAGAAGAGGAAAAACAGGAATTAGCGGAACACAAGCTGGAAGTGACCGGAGCTGCAAAAAACGTATCGGACAATGAAGCGGATGAAAATGCAGATGAAAATGCGGAAGGAAGTGCTGGGGACGAAAGCGACGGGGACGATAGCAGTGCCGGAACAGAAAACGGAGAGGGCAACCTACAGGAACCGGAAATTACGATCGATCCGGAGACAGGCTATGCGGTCAACTTTGAGGGAGAGCTGGTTGATCCTGCAACCGGAGTTCCGGTAGAACCATCCGGCACCGGACTGGACGGTCTTTAAAAAGAGGATGTTTCAAAGTTTTTACAAACTGACAAAATTGGGAATAACCTCATAGGAAGGATAATAAATTGTAAAAATATCCTTTCTATGAGGTTTCTGATATTGAAAAATAAAACCTTTCACCGAAAAAAATCATGACGGTGTTTGTGGGATGTCTTCTTATATTTCTGTTACTGGCAGGGCGGCTTGTTTATCTGATGGTAGGGTGTTCTGACTATTATTCGGAGGAGGCGCGCAGACTGCATGAGAGAGAGCGCAGCATCAAGGCGGCACGTGGCAGAATCATAGATGCGAACGGAGTGGTGCTGGCAGACAATAAGACGGTCTGTACGGTTTCTGTGATTCACAATCAGATTGAGGACAAGGAAGCGGTCATACAGGTACTCTGCGAAAAGCTTAATCTGGAAGAGGAGTATGTCCGCAAGCGAGTGGAAAAATATACAGCCATTGAACGTATTAAAAGCAATGTTGATAAGGAGACCGGTGATGCGATTCGTGAACTGAAGCTTCCCGGTGTAAAGGTGGATGAGGATTACAAGAGGTATTATCCTTATGATTCACTGGCATCCAAAGTGTTAGGTTTTACCGGAGGAGATAATCAGGGTATTGTCGGACTGGAGGTCAAATATGAGGAATATCTAAAGGGAACGGAAGGAACAATTTTAACGGTGACCGATGCCAAGGGTATTGAAATTGATACGGCAGGAGAGAATAGAATAGAACCGGTGAGTGGAGGTGACCTGCATATCAGTCTGGATATGAATATTCAGAAATACGCGACCCAGCTTGCCATGCAGGCAATGGAGACCAAACAGGCGGAAAGTGTATCCATTCTGGTCATGAATCCCAAGAACGGAGAGATTCTGGCGATGGTCAATGTGCCGGAATTTAATTTAAATGACCCGTTTACTCTGCCAGGGGATGCAGATACCTCTGGAATGAGCGAAAAGGAAAAGCAGGATGCCCTGAACCGGATGTGGCGTAACGGCTGTATCAATGATACTTACGAGCCGGGGTCTACTTTTAAGGTAATTACGGCAGCTGCCGGACTGGAGGCCGGGGTTGTAACAACAGAGGATACTTTTTCCTGTCCGGGATATGTGATGGTGGAGGACCGCAGGATACGCTGTCATAAAGCAGGAGGACACGGAACTGAAAATTTTGTGCAGGCGACGATGAATTCCTGCAATCCGGCTTTTGTAACTGTGGGTCTTCGAATTGGAGCAGAGCGGTATTATGATTATTTTCAAAAGTTTGGGCTGCTTTCCAAGACCAACATCGATCTTCCCGGTGAGGCGGGAACGATTATGCACAAGAAAGAGAATATCGGTATGGTGGAGCTTGCGACCATGTCTTTCGGACAGTCCTTTCAGATTACGCCGATTCAGCTTGCAACCACCATTTCTTCTATTATAAATGGTGGTGACCGGGTTACTCCTCATTTTGGAACTTATGTGACATCACCGGACGGGGAGGTCATCCAGAAATTCGAATATCCCGTGAAAGAGCATATTGTCAGTGAGGAGACATCGGAAACAATGCGCTATATGTTAGAACAGGTAGTGGAGAATGGCGGTGGACAGAAGGCATATATAGAGGGCTATCGGATCGGTGGTAAGACGGCAACCAGTCAGACACTACCCAGAGGCAGCGGCAGATACATTGCATCTTTCTGCGGTTTTGCTCCGGCAGATGATCCGCAGGTACTTGCCATAGCAATCATACACACACCGCAGGGAGTCTATTACGGAGGACAGATTGCAGCGCCGGTGGTAAGACAGCTTTTTGAAAATATTCTTCCTTATTTAGAAGAAATGGATTATAATTAACTTCGGATAAAATCCGCAGGGAGGTAGAAGATGAATTATACAGTAGTAATACCTGTTATTACAGCTTTTGTGATCAGCGTTGTATTGGGACCGGTCGTAATCCCGTTTTTAAGAAAGTTAAAGGTAGGGCAGACGGTCCGGGATGAGGGACCGCAGAGTCATCTGAAAAAGAGCGGGACTCCGACCATGGGCGGCATTCTGATTTTAACGAGTGTGGTTATCACATCTCTTTTTTATGTGAAAGATTACCCGAAGATTATTCCAATCCTGTTTCTGACTCTGGGATTTGGACTGATCGGCTTTCTGGATGATTATATTAAGGTGGTGCTCAAACGATCCATGGGGCTGAGAGCCTGGCAGAAGATGCTGGGACAGCTTGTAGTGACCGGTATTTTTGCATATTATATGGTTCACTATACGGAGGTCAGTCTGGCAATGAAAATTCCGTTTCTGCCCGGCAGGTATGTAGATTTTGGTATTTTTAATATTCCGATGTTGTTCTTTATTGTGATCGGAACAGTAAACGGGACGAACTTTACGGACGGTCTGGACGGACTTGCCAGCAGTGTGACTGTTATGGTAGCAACCTTTTTTACTGTGGTTGCAATCGGTACAGGAAGCGGTATTGAGCCGATCACCTGCGCGGTAGTGGGTGCGCTGCTCGGTTTTTTGCTGTTCAATGTCTATCCGGCAAGTGTTTTTATGGGAGATACGGGTTCCCTTGCGCTGGGCGGTTTTGTAGCGGCTGCCGCCTATATGATGCAGATGCCGATTTTTTTGGCTATTGTGGGCTTTATCTATATGGTAGAGGTTTTATCCGTTATGATACAGGTTACTTATTTTAGGATCACAGGCGGAAAAAGGTTTTTTAAGATGGCACCGATTCATCATCATTTTGAATTGTGCGGCTGGTCAGAGACGAGAGTGGTCGCAGTATTCTCGATTGTAACGGCTATTTTGTGTCTGGTGGCATTGATGGCTCTTTAAGGTGTGAGATAAAGGAGATGTGGAAAGTGGAGTTGAAACAAAAGAAGGTACTTGTTATTGGAAGCGGCATCAGTGGTATCGGTGCGGCAGATCTTTTGACCGGGCAGGGGGCAGAGGTGTTTTTGTTTGATGGAAATGACAAACTGGACCCGGAAGCAATACGTACAAGGCTGAAAGATGGGAAAAAGGTAAGTATCTTTTTAGGTACCATGCCGGAGCAGGAGCTTAAAGAAATAGAGCTTGCCGTGTTCAGCCCGGGGGTTCCGGTGGATACGCCGTTTGCGGACGATTTACGAAACCGGGGCATACGCATCTGGGGCGAGATTGAACTGGGCTATCAGTTTTCAAAGGGGAGGCTCCTTGCGATTACGGGCACGAACGGTAAGACCACGACAACGGCATTAACGGGGCAGATCATGAAGGATTATTTTTCCAGTGTTTATGTGGTCGGCAATATCGGTAATCCGTATACAGTGGATGCTTTGCATACGACAGAAGAAACTGTGACTGTGGCGGAGATCAGCAGCTTCCAGTTAGAAACGGCAGAACAGTTCCGTCCAAAGGTATCAGCTATTTTGAATGTGACACCGGATCACTTAAACCGTCATCATACGATGGAAAATTACGTGGCAGTTAAGGAAAGCATTGCAAAGAACCAGACAAAGGATGACTTCTGTATTTTAAATTATGAAGATGAATATACCAGAAATTTCGGCAAAAGATGCAGTGCGGCTGTGGTATACTTTTCTTCGGCAAGAGAGCTGGAAGAGGGCATCTATTTAAAGGGAGAAGAAATATATTTATCTCTCTTTGGAGAGACAAAACATGTCATGAACATTCATGAAATGAAGCTGCTTGGAACACACAATGTGGAGAATGTGATGGCTGCCATCGCTATGGCATACTGTTTTGGTGTACCGCTTGAAAATATTGTAAATACCGTAAAGGAATTCCGTGCAGTGGAGCACCGGATTGAGTATGTGGCAACGAAGGGCGGTGTGGATTACTATAACGATTCCAAGGGAACGAATCCGGATGCAGCAATTAAAGGCATTCAGGCAATGGTGAAGCCAACCATACTGATCGGCGGCGGCTATGACAAGCAAAACACCTATGATGAGTGGATTGAAGCTTTTGATGGAAAGGTTAAATGGCTTGTGCTGTTAGGACAGACCCGTGAGAAGATTGCCGAATGTGCAAGAAAGCATGGATTTACGAATATTATCCTGGCTGACAGCTTTGAGGAGACGATGCAGATCTGCACAGAAAAGGCGGAACCGGGAGATGCGGTTTTATTGTCTCCGGCCTGTGCCAGCTGGGGAATGTTTCCCAATTATGAAGTCAGGGGACAAATGTTTAAGGAATATGTGAAGCAGCTGAAGGAGTAGAAAGGTGCCCGGAGCGAGAAGCAGAAAGAAAAAACAATCTGAATATTTTTTTGATTACAGCCTGTTGTTTATCGTGCTGTTTTTAATAGGATTTGGGCTGATCATGATCTATTCGACCAGTTCTTATGAGGCGAAGCTGGAGTATGATGATGCAGCTTTTTATCTAAAGAAGCAGGCATTTGCCTCGGCGCTCGGACTGGTTATGATGTTTGTGGTAGCGCAGATTCCTTATCATTTCTGGGAACGGTTTGCCACCCTCGGATACATTGTATCGGCAATTCTGATTCTGCTTGTGCAGACAGGACTGGGACGTGAAAGCCACGGTGCAAGAAGATGGCTGAATCTGGGTGGAATTTCCCTGCAGCCGGCGGAGATTGCAAAACTTGGTATGATTCTCTTTTTGGCGAGTCTGGTTTGTAAGATGGGAAGATCGATTCGTTCCATGAAGGGATTTATGACGGTACTGCTGGTACCGGCACCAATCTGTCTGATGGTGTGGAAGATCACGGATAACATGAGTTCCGCCATCATCATTTTCGGAATTGCCGCGCTGATGCTGTTTGTGGCAAGCCCGGATTATAAGAAATTTGTTCTTATTACAATGGCTGGTATTGCCGTCGCCGCTCTTGTTGTTTTTGTGATCTCGAAGCAGGAGATGGGCAGCGGGACTCTGGATTTCCGTGGAGAACGAATCTTGGCCTGGTTAGACCCGGAGGCGTATGCGTCCGGAAAGGGGTTCCAGACACTGCAGGCACTGTATGCGATTGGATCCGGTGGTATTTTCGGAAAGGGGCTGGGACAAAGTATGCAGAAGCTCGGCTTTTTGCCGGAGGCACAGAACGATATGATATTTTCCATTATCTGTGAGGAACTGGGACTGTTTGGAGCGATTGCAATCATATTGATGTTCGTGCTGCTCATCTGGCGGCTGATGGTCATTGCCAATAATGCCTCGGATCTGTTTGGTGCACTTTTGGTTGTGGGTGTGCTGGGGCATTTTGCGATTCAGGTCATACTGAATATCGCGGTTGTGACCAATACGATTCCCAATACCGGTATCTCCCTTCCGTTTATCAGTTACGGCGGTTCGTCTGTCATGTTTTTGTTAGTTGAGATCGGGTTGGTGTTAAGTGTGGCAAGAGGCATCCGGTTAAAGGAGTATTGACCGCATTAATTCCAGGAGACAAGATGCCAAATCAATTTTTTTACATAGGATAGAATAGGTCTTATCTGCAATCTGATTACGAGAGGGTGAAGGAGTGGATTCTATTCTGATTTGTGGAGAAACGCCGCTGTATGGACGGCTGAGAGTACAGGGCTCCAAAAATGCGGCGCTGCCGATTCTGGCGGCAACGGTTCTGGTCCCCGGCATAAGTGTCCTTCATAACTGTCCGAAGATCGAAGATGTCAGACTGATGTGCAAGCTGCTTGAGACCGTGGGCTGTCAGGTAAAATGGGAGAATCATACAGTTACCGTGGATGCGTCAGGAGTAGTGTGTGGCACGCTGCCGTCTGAATATGTGGAAAAGATGCGTTCCTCCGTGATTTTTATGGGAGCTATGCTGGGGCGTGTGGGGGAGGTTTCCCTGAAATATCCGGGAGGCTGTGTCATTGGAAAGCGTCCCATTGATCTGCATCTGAAAGCGATGGAGCAGTTTGGCGTCCAGACCAGACAGACGGAGGAAGGCATTGTAGCAAATGCCGGTAAAATGAAGGGTGCTCATATCATATTTCCGATTTCCAGTGTGGGAGCAACAGAGAATACCATTCTGGCAGCAGTGTATGCGGAGGGAACTACTGTTCTGGAACAGGCAGCCAGAGAACCGGAGATACAGGCGCTATGTGCTTTTTTGCGCAGGGCTGGAGCTGAAATAGCAGGAGATGGAAGTGGAAGAATCAGGATTGACGGACAGAGAACGCTTCATGGCTGTGAGTATACGATCCCCCCTGACCGGATCGTAACGGGAACATATCTGCTTGGCTGTATGGCTGCAGGCGGGGAGATTTGTCTGGAAAATGCACCGGCAGAGGAGCTTTCCGCAGTCTTCCATGTGTTAAAGAGGATGGGGGCAGAGCTTTTTATCTGTTCTGGTGAAGTCCACTGCAGAAGGACGCATGCTCTTAAGAGTGCAGGAAATATCATGACAGAGGTTTACCCGGGATATCCTACTGATCTGCAGTCACCGATGCTTGCTGTGATGGCTCTGGCGGAGAAAAACTCCAGTATGACAGAAACGATCTTTGAAAACCGTTTTCGGATCGTGGAGGAATTGAACCGTATGGGAGCCGGTATTCACATACAGGGGAAAACGGCTTTCGTGCCGGGCGCAAGGAGACTGCATGGTGCAAGGGTCACCGCCCAGGAACTGAGAGGCGGCGCGGCGTTAGTGATCGCCGGACTTGCGGCAGAAGGTATTACAGCAATATCCGGCAGACAGTATATCGACCGTGGATATGAAAACATTGCCAAAGATTTTGAGACCTTGGGAGCAAAAGTCTTATATGAAGAAAACAGTGGGAAGGACAGCAGGCAGCCGGTCACAGCTGCGGCTGGTAAAGAAAACCGATAAGAAAACGGAATATAGGAAAAGAGGCGGAGCCTATAAGTGGATCATTGTTTCCATTGTTCTGCTGATCATAGCTGCACTGCTTAGTCTTTATCTCTACATTCAGAGTCATTATACGGTGAAGACCGTATATGTGGAAGGCAATGTCCATTATACAAATGAAGAGATTATGGATATGGTTATGGGTGGATACTTCGGAGATAATTCGTTGTTTCTTTCCCTGAAATACAGAGGCAGGGAGATTGAGGGAATTCCTTTCGTGCAGACGATGGATGTGGAAATTCTCTCGCCGGATACGATCCGTATCAATGTATATGAGAAAGCTCTGGCCGGATATGTGGAATATCTTGGGAAATATATGTATTTTGATAAGGATGGAATTATTGTAGAATCCTCCGATGCTAAGACAAATGGTATTCCGCAGGTGACCGGCCTGAAGTTCGGCTATGTCATTTTACACGAAAAACTTCCGGTGGAAAATGAAGCGATCTTTACTAAAATTTTGAACATCACACAGCTTGTGACAAAATATGGAATCTGTGCGGATAAGATATACTTTGACGAAAACTATAATATGACGCTTTATTTCAGTGACGTACGTGTAAAGGTGGGAAGTGATGAAAAAATAGATGAAAAAATTATGAAATTGCAGTCTATTTTGCCGAGTCTTGAGGGAAAAAGCGGTACCCTTCAAATGGAAAATTATACGGAAGAGAGCAAAAACATCACCTTTTCACTGGATGAATAGGGAGAGAGACAGCATGGGCATTTTCATGGAAAAGTCAATGAAAAAATCCGCTGGAAAATAAAAAAGATGTTGATTAATTCATCAAATAATTATATGATAGACTATATGGAGTTTATAAGGGAGTAAGAAGGAGGATATACCTTTGCTTGAAATTAAGACTAATGATGCTGAATCTGCTGCAAAAATCATCGTTGTAGGTGTGGGCGGAGCAGGTAATAATGCTGTAAATAGAATGATCGATGAAAGTATTGATGGTGTAGAGTTTATCGGAGTGAATACAGACAAGCAGGCATTGCAGCTGTGTAAGGCACCGAAGCTGTTACAGATCGGCGAGAAGCTGACGAAAGGACTTGGTGCAGGTGCAAAGCCGGAGGTTGGTGAGAAGGCAGCGGAAGAAAGTGAAGAAGAAATTGCTGCGGCGTTAAAAGGTGCCGATATGGTATTCGTTACCTGCGGTATGGGAGGCGGAACAGGAACCGGTGCAGCTCCCGTAGTAGCCCGTATTTCCAAAGATATGGGCATTTTGACGGTAGGTGTAGTGACAAAACCCTTCCGTTTTGAGGCAAAGACACGTATGGTCAATGCAATTGGTGGTATCGAGAAGCTCAAAGAGAGCGTAGATACCCTGATTGTAATTCCGAATGATAAGCTTTTAGAAATTGTGGACAGGCGTACAACGATGCCGGAGGCACTGAAAAAGGCAGATGAGGTACTCCAGCAGGCTGTTCAGGGAATTACCGACCTGATCAATGTACCGGCAATCATTAATCTGGACTTTGCGGATGTGCAGACAGTCATGAAGGACAAGGGTATCGCGCACATCGGTATCGGTACAGGTAAGGGCGATGACAAAGCGAGTGAGGCTGTCAAGATGGCGGTGGAAAGTCCGTTGCTTGAGACGACGATCAGCGGTGCTTCCCATGTAATCATCAATGTATCCGGTGATATTACATTGGCGGATGCAGCAGACGCAGCCGATTATGTACAGAATCTGGCAGGAGATGATGTCAATATTATCTTTGGTGCGATGTATGATGCTTCCCAGAGTGATTCCTGCAGCATTACGGTCATTGCAACCGGACTGGAAACCCACACCAAATTCCCGGCAGGTTTCGGTACATACAGACCGCAGACCGCACAGACAGCTGCCAGACCGACGGTTCCGCCGATACCGGCAAGAACCGTGACACCGACACAGCCGACAACGACCACAGGACTTGGTACCGGAGCAGCAGGAGCGGGCGCAGCCGGCACAACGGCACAGAGACCGGCAACTGCATTTGGCATCCAGAAGCCGGGGGACATCCACAGCAGAGTGGAGGAGAAGAGTCTGAATATTCCGACCTTCTTACAGCGTGGAAACCGTGATAAGTAAAATGAATAGCATAAGATAAGTAAGTATTTTTTGAAAGCATGGACATTTGTCCATGCTTTTTTTGTCGATTTTTGAGGATAAAAATAGTAGAGTATATACGCATTTTTGACAAAAAAATCAAAGTTACTTTCTTATAATATTCAAAGGAAGGACAGGGAGGTGAAGCGTGCGGTACCAGTTGTACATAGACAGTTATTTCTTCTTAAGTTTTATGATGAACGGCTTCATCCTGTTTCTGATGGAGGAACTTTCGGAATGTAGGCACCGTTTGAAATGGTGGGTTTTCGGAACAGTCTGCGGAACCGTATCAGCCGGTTTGTTTATATTTCTTCCCGGTATGCCTGCAGTTATAAAAAGCATAGCAGGGCAGTTTTGTGCAGGAATCGTCATGACGGGTTTTGTGGTTCGGGGCTTTGAAAAGGAACAGAAGAAGTCGGAGAGTGAGGGAAGACTGAAAAAAAGATTTTGGACAGTATTTATCCATTTCTGGATCAGTACATTTCTCACAGGTGGCATACTGATTTCCTGGCAGAACCTCTTTTTTCTCCTGACGGGCCGACCGGTTGGAATGATTGGAAGGCTGATATCAGGAGGCATAGCAGTATGGGGAATCGGAAAAGGGATCCGGGTATACCGCAGGCATAAAAAGCAGTTGATTTTTTCGTGGAGTTAAGGCAGCAGGAGCATTATGAGGTGGTATATGGTCTGCTGGATTCAGGGAACAGTCTTATAGAACCGGTATCCGGGATTCCGGTCTGTCTGTTGGATGGGGAGATTATGGAACATTTTCTGCCGCACGACTACAGAGATGCACATCCGGAAAAATTCCGTATTGTTCCGTTTCATAGTGTCGGGAAAAAGAATGGGCTGTTAGATGGATTTTTAGTAGAAGAAGTCATAGTGCACAGACCGGAAGGAAAACTGTGCAGAAGAGATGTGGTGTTAGCAAAAGCACCGGAGCAGGTATCGATGGAAGGGCGGTATCAGATGATTTTGAACCGCTGCTTTTCGAGTTAAAAAGAAAAAGGAAGGCATAGACAGAATGGAGGTTAATCATGATATTTAAGGTCGCAATACCGGGAAAGGTACAGTTTCGTACTGTGAAAAGAGAAGCCGGCATTTTTATGGCAAAGCAGGGAGAAATTCACTACATTGGAGGCGCTGAAGTACTTCCGCCGCCTCTGGAAAGTGAGAAGGAAAATGAGGTCATACAGGATCTTGGAACGGAATATGAAGAGGATGCTAAAGCAATCCTGATTGAACACAATCTTCGTCTGGTTGTGTACATTGCTAAAAAGTTTGATAATACCGGTATCGGTGTGGAGGATCTGATTTCCATTGGAACGATCGGACTGATCAAATCGATCAATACCTTCCGGCCGGATAAGAATATTAAGCTTGCGACTTATGCGTCCCGCTGCATTGAGAATGAAATACTGATGTACTTAAGGCGTAACAATAAGACCCGTATGGAGGTATCCATTGACGAGCCGCTTAATGTGGACTGGGACGGAAACGAACTGCTTTTGTCTGATATTCTGGGAACCGATGAGGATGTGATCTACCGGGGGATTGAAACAGAGGTAGAAGGACAGCTTTTGAACCGCGCCATCGGAAAGCTTTCGGACAGGGAGCGCACGATCATCAATTTGCGGTTTGGATTGGGAAGCAGGGATGGAGAGGAGATGACGCAGAAGGAGGTTGCGACTCTCCTTGGTATATCCCAGTCCTATATATCCCGTTTGGAAAAGAAAATTATGAAACGGCTGAAAAGGGAAATGGTGCGGGAATGCTAGAGCAGATACTGCTTCATGGTTTTCAGCGCATTCTTTTCAAGGCGTGAGACCTGTGCCTGGGAGATGCCGATCAGTTCGGCAACTTCCATCTGGGTCTTACCTTCGAAAAAGCGGAGCGTAATAATTTCATTTTCCCGCTTGTTCAGGCGTTTCATTGCTTCACTTAAGGAGAGGTGTTCGACCCACACCTCTTCTTTATTTTTTTTATCACTGATCTGATCCATGACATAGAGCGTATCACCGCCGTCTGTATAGACCGGATCATAAAGACTCATCGGATTCTGGATGGCATCCAGAGCATAGACGATGTCTTCCTTGGAAATTCCGATTTCCTCTGCAATTTCCGTAATGGTCGGTTCTTTTAGATTTTTCCGGGTCAGATATTCTTTGGTGTAGATTGCCTTATAGGCAGTGTCCTTTAAGGAACGGGATACGCGGATTGTGTTGTTGTCCCGAAGAAAACGCCGTATCTCCCCGATGATCATGGGAACCGCGTAGGTTGAAAATTTGACATTCAGGGTGGAGTCAAAATTATCGATGGCCTTGATCAGGCCGATGCAGCCAATCTGGAACAGATCATCCACGTTTTCATTGCTGGAGGAAAAGCGTTTGATGACACTCAGAACAAGCCGGAGGTTTCCTTCGATATAACGTTCTCTTGCGTCCATATCCCCGTTTTCAATCCGGCTGAACAGCTCTTCCTTTTCGTCGAGCTTTAGAAGGGGAAGCTTGGAGGTATTTACACCACATATTTCAACTTTTCCATTTACCATTTTTTTTGTCTGCTCCTGTCCTTTTTTACCTCGTTTATAAAATAAACCGAAGGCTCTTAACAAAAGGATGTACAGGAAGCGGATGAAATATTCAGCTAAAGACACAAATCCACGAGAATGATATCGGGACCGATCTGACGGATATCCTTGAAGCAGATACAGAAATCATTTGCCGGTTTGAAAAAGTTGCAGAAGGAATTTCCACTGCTTACGACGATTTTGCAGATGCAGCCGGTACATTCGTCAAATTCCAGATCGGTCACGTGTCCCAGCTTCTTGCAGTCTTTTATATTGATGACTTCCTTGTCGGAAAAATCACTCAGCATCATGATAGGTTCTACCTTCTTCTTTTTATTATTCTATGCGGATCCGGGTGAGAAGGTGCCCAGTTGACATAAGTAAAATACTGCCTTATAATAAAAACAATACGAACAATCGTAAACATAGTTTGGAGGGTATCTTATGAAGTGTCCGTTTTGCAGCCATGAAAACACCAGAGTCATTGATTCCAGACCGGCAGAGGATAATAATTCGATCAGACGCCGCCGGGTCTGCGATGAATGCGGGAAACGCTTTACCACCTATGAAAAGGTCGAGACGATTCCGCTTATTATTATCAAGAAGGACGATAACAGAGAAGCCTATGACCGTTCCAAAATTGAAGCCGGAGTTTTGCGGGCATGCCATAAGAGACCGATCAGTGCCAGCCAGATTACCCAGTTGATCAATGCGGTAGAGACAGAAATTTTTAATATGGAAGAAAAAGAGATTCCGAGTCGTGTGATCGGAGAACTGGTGATGAATAAGCTCAAGGATCTGGAAGCTGTTGCTTATGTCCGTTTTGCTTCTGTATACCGGGAGTTTAAAGACATCAATACCTTCATGGAAGAACTGAAGGATGTGCTGAGTACGGAAGAGATTAAGAAGAAATAAGGAGCATGGACATCAAAATGGAAGAAGAAAAGAAGGCGGCTCTTGCCTCCCTTAGAAAAAAACTGGACATTGCCAACAAATTCAGACTGGCGTTTCTTTTTATTGCACTGGTCATTCTGTTGATGGTTTTCTGGGGAAATAAATTATGGGAGGGACAGGTGTGGTTTGAAGCATTCCGAAGCAAAAGCTATACGATTGCCTTATGGGACCTGCTCTTAATGTTTTTTGCCACTTTTGCAAAACTGATTATTGCGATGCGGTATAATAAACTGTTAAAGAAAATGTAGAAAGAGTGATTTCTTAGCATTTTCTGAGCAGGCAGATGGTTGACCGGAGAGTGATTCTTGTGATAATTTGATATTGTTAAGAGGGAGTAGTTTTTATGTAAAGCCAACATACCCCGGTGAGAAGGACCGTGGTTTTACATCTTTCCCATGGAAAGTACGAGACTTTTAGCGTACCCGGATGAAATTCCGGGTATGTTAAGGGTCTCTTTTTTTGAAAATAACAGAAAGGGAGAATGAAAATATGGAATGGAGCAGTATACTCGCATTGCCTGGTGGATTGGCACTTTTTCTTTATGGGATGCAGATGATGAGCGGCGGCTTGGAGGCGGCAGCCGGAAATCGTATGAAATCAATTTTAGAGAAGCTGACTTCGAATCGTATCAAAGGAGTGCTGGTTGGCGCAGCAATTACTGCAGTCATACAGTCCTCTTCCGCTACAACCGTTATGGTTGTTGGATTTGTCAATTCCGGGCTGATGAGTCTGACCCAGGCAATCTGGATTATTATGGGTGCCAATATCGGTACAACGATTACGGGACAGCTCATTGCGCTGGACATCAGTGCCATTGCACCATTTATTGCATTTGCAGGTGTGGTTCTGGTGGTTTTTACCAAAAACGAAAGGCTGCATCATATCGGGGATATTATAGCCGGTCTGGGAGTACTCTTTATCGGTATGGAAATGATGGGAAATGCCATGGAACCGCTGCAGTATTGTGCAGGGTTTAGGCGGATCATCACACAGTTTGACAATCCTTTTTTTGGCATTCTTGCAGGTGCCATCTTTACCGCCATGATACAATCCTCGTCAGCATCGGTTGGTATTTTACAGGCGTTGGCGGGAAGCGGAATGATCGGGCTTTCCGGGGCGGTATATGTGCTGTTTGGACAAAATATCGGAACCTGTATTACAGCAGTATTAGCCTCCATCGGAACAAAAGTAAATGCCAGACGGACCACTCTGATTCATCTGATGTTCAATATTTTCGGAACGATCGTTTTTACCCTGATCTGTCTGTGCACGGGTTTTATTCCATGGGTGGAACAGCTTGTACCGGATAATCCTGTGGCACAGATTGCCAATGTACATACTATCTTTAATGTGGTTACAACGCTGCTTCTCCTGCCGGTGGGGGCATATCTCGGGAAAATCGCCGTAAAGATTTTGCCGGAAAAGGAGGAGGATCTGGAAGCTAAAAGGCAGCTTTTATATCTGACACCAATTGATTATCGCAGAGGGCATCTGGTGGGGCAGCTTTCGGTATCCATTTCGGGACTTTTGAAAGAAATCAGGCGGATGCACAGTCTGGTCAGAGAAAATGTAGAGGCGGCATTTGAAGCAGTCCTAAGGGGAGAAGAGGAAGGATATTCGGCAATTCAGGATAAGGAAGAATACATTGATTACCTGAATGCAGAGATTTCCAGTTACATTGGAAAGGTTATGGTTATGGAGATGTCGGAACAGGATTCAAAGCTGATTAGCGCCTGTTTTTCGGTGATCGGGAATCTGGAACGAATTGGAGATCATGCCATGAACATAGCGGGCTATGCGGCAGATCTACAGAGGAGAGGATTGGAACTTTCACCGTTTGCAAAAATCGAAGTGCTGAAGATGAAGGAAATTTCCTTACAGGCAGTGGATAATATCAGTGGAAAAGAGGGAATGCTTTTTTATAGAGTTTTGGAACAGGCGGCTAAATATGAGCAGAAAATAGATGATATGAATGAAGAATTCAGAGAGAATCAGGTACAGCGGATGAAGGAGGGGCTGTGTAAACCGCAGGCAGGGATTCTGTTTTCAGAAATGCTTACGGACTTTGAACGGATCGGAGATCATACTTTGAATATAGCAAACCAGTATCGCAGAATGGAAAAACAGTAAGTCGGAAAGGAAGGAACAGATATATGGCAGAAAAGTGGCATGCAAAAGAAATCAGGGAGATTTATGATACATTGAGTATTTCCGGAGAGGGTCTTTCTGGTGAAGAGGCAAAAAGACGTCAGGAGAAGTATGGAAGAAATGAGTTGGCAGAGAACGGAAAGAAGAGTATACTGCGTATTTTTATGGAACAGTTTCAGGATTTTTTGGTACTGATACTCATTGTGGCGGCTGTAATGTCCGGTTTTATGGGAGATCTGGAGAGCAGTCTGGTCATTCTGGCAGTCATTACCATGAATGCCGTTTTAGGAACAATTCAGAACAAAAAGGCGGAGCAGTCCTTAGAAGGTCTGAAAAAAATGTCAGCCCCGCAAGCAAAGGTGTTACGGGATGGGGAACTGACTGAACTTGCGGCAGCGCAACTGGTACCGGGGGACATTTTGTTTCTGGAGGCGGGCGATTTTGTTCCGGCAGACGGACGGATTCTGGAAAATGCCAGCATGAAGTTCAATGAAAGTGCCCTGACAGGAGAGAGCGTTACAGTGGAGAAATCCACGGAGGTGCTTGCGGCGGAAACATCGCTTTGTGACCGGAAGAATATGGTATTTTCCGGCAGCTTTTTAACCTACGGCAGAGGAAAGGTTGTAGTGACGGATACTGGTATGAATACGGAACTTGGGAAAATAGCGGTATTGCTTAAGAATACGAAGGAGAAGCTTACGCCACTGCAGGTCAGTCTGAACCGGTTCGGACGAAGTCTTTCGTTTCTGATCCTTGGAATCTGCGTGGTACTGTTTGTGATCAGTACGATGCGGGGAATGAAAATGGCAGATGCTTTTTTGTTTGCGGTGGCTTTGGCAGTGGCAGCGATACCGGAGGCGCTCAGTTCCATCGTGACGATTGTTCTGGCATTCGGGACTTCCAGGTTAGCCAGGGAAAATGCGGTAATCCGTAAGATGCAGGCGGTCGAGGGACTGGGCAGTATTTCTGTTATCTGTTCGGATAAGACAGGGACACTAACCCAGAATAAGATGACGGTGCGGAAGCTGTTTACGGATGGCTGCATCCGGGAAGCCGATGAAACAGTAATGGGAGATGGCAGTGAAGAGGCACTGAAACGACTTGTGGTTTACAGTCTGCTGTGCAATGATGCGCAGCTAAACGGCGAACAGGAAATCGGAGATCCGACGGAAACCGCTCTGCTTTGGTTTGGACAGAAGCAGGGCATTGATTATAAAAAGGTCAGGGGGGAATATCAGCGGTTAGGAGAACTGCCGTTTGATTCGGAGCGGAAACGGATGTCCGTAGTGATACAGGAGCAGGGGAAAAAATATATGATTACCAAGGGTGCGGTAGATGGAATGCTTCCGCTTTTTACCACAATTCAGACAAAGGCAGGAGTACATGCTCTAAAGGAGGAGGATCGGGAAAATATCGGGCAGGCAAACCGTATCTTTTCAGAGAATGGTCTCAGAGTACTGGCATTTGCGTATAGGGAATTTACCGAACTGTCGGTAGAGGAGGAGAAAAATTATACGTTCCTTGGGCTGATTGCCATGATCGATCCGCCAAGGGCGGAATCCAGACAGGCAGTTGAGGCATGTAAGGCGGCTGGGATCAAGCCGGTCATGATCACCGGGGATCATAAGATTACGGCAGCGGCGATTGCAAAGGAAATCGGAATTTTAAATGATCTGTCCGAAGCAGCCGAAGGGAGTGACGTGGATGCGCGGACGGATGAAGAACTGCTTGATTATGTAGAAAATATTTCGGTCTATGCCAGAGTATCGCCGGAAAATAAGATACGCATTGTGCGGGCATGGCAGGAAAAGGGACATCTGGTTGCCATGACCGGCGATGGTGTTAATGATGCACCGGCGCTAAAGCAGGCGGATGTGGGAGTAGCAATGGGGGTGACCGGAACGGAGGTAGCTAAGGATGCTGCTTCCATGGTGCTGACGGATGACAATTTTGCAACGATCGTAAAGGCGGTGGAAAACGGCAGAAACGTATATGCCAATATTCAGAAGTCGATTCAGTTTTTGCTTTCCGGCAATACGGCGGGAATTCTGGCTGTTGTCTATGCTTCCCTTGCGGGCCTTCCGGTACCGTTTGCACCGGTTCATCTGTTGTTTATTAACCTTCTGACAGATTCCCTTCCGGCGATTGCACTTGGATTGGAACCGCATGAAAGGGCTGTGATGAAGCAAAAACCGCGACCGAAGGATGAAACGATTTTAAACCGCCGTTTCCTTACCACGATCGGAATCGAAGGGGTAGTGATTGGAGTCATGACGATTCTGGCATTTTATCTGGGATTGAACCGGATGGGAAAAGAGGGAGCCAAAACGATGGCCTTTGCAACATTGTGTCTGTCCAGACTGGTACATGGTTTTAACTGTAAATCCGAAAGACCGGTGTTGTTTACGAGACGATTTTTTCAGAATGGATATCTGCTCACTGCCTTTGCTTTTGGGGTGGTATGTCTGGCTGCTGTTCTGTTTCTTCCCGCATTACAGGGGGGTTCGAGGTGATAAAGCTTCCAACGGACCTGCTGCTTGGGGCAGGAGGTTTGTCTTTTGCCAATCTGTTCATCATACAGGGACTTAAAAAGCTGTGTGTGAAAAAAAGGGCAGAAATTTTATAAAACACTTGCATTTTGAAAAAAACTTCTATATACTACGCATAGTGTGTTATTTATTTAACATACTAAAAATTTCATATAGGAATGCTTCCGGAGAAAATCCGGAAAGCGGGAGGAGAGAAAAACACATGAAAAGAAAAACGATCAAAAATCTTTTGCTCGTGCTTGTGTTGACGACACTAACTATTGCACTGAGCGCATGCTCGGGTGATAAGGCAGGTGAGAATTCTGATTCTTCCTCTATTACCATCGGTATCCCGCAGGATGTAGAAGACAGTCTTGACCCACACAAAGCAGTAGCGGCAGGAACGGAAGAGGTCTTCTTTAATATCTATGAGGGTCTTGTCAAACCGGACAGCGATGGTAATTTAGTGCCGGCTGTAGCAAGCGATTATGCCATTTCTGAAGATGGCATCACTTATACCTTTACACTGCGTGAGGGTATCAAATTCCATGACGGAAATCCCGTTACGGTCGACGATATCAAGTATTCCCTTGACAGGTGCGCCGATACCAGTAACGGAGATCCACTGGTTTCGGCGTTTTCTAATATCGACAGCGTCAACATTGTAGATGACAAAACAGTAGAGGTTGTATTAAAGGAAGCGGATACAGAGTTCTTATTTTATCTGACCAATGCAATCATTCCAGCATCCAATGAAGATCCGGCAAAGAATGCCATCGGTACCGGACCGTATATGTTCGTGTCCCATACGATGCAGGAGAGCTTCGTTATGAAGAAGTTCGATGATTACTGGGGCACACCGGCAAATATTGATAATATTACTTTAAAAGTATGTGCCAATGCGGATTCCATAGCCATGGATTTAAACGGTGGCTCGATCAATATGTTCGCCAGAGTTCCGACCGAGCAGGCGGCTCAGTTAAAGGATAATTTTGAAGTGCAGGAAGGAACCATGAATCTGGTGCAGGCACTTTATATCAATAACGAGGTAGAACCGTTCAACGATCCGAGAGTAAGACAGGCACTCTGCTATGCGTTAGACAGACAGAATGTCATGGATATGGTAGCGGACGGAAAGGGAACTCCGGTCGGCAGCAGCATGTATCCGGCATTCGGCAAGTATTATATGGAAGAACTGAATGATCTGTATACCACAAACTATGATAAGGCAAAGGAGCTGCTTGCAGAGGCAGGCTATCCGGATGGATTTTCCTTTACAATGACCGTTCCTTCCAATTATACACAGCATGTTTCCACGGCACAGGTTTTGGCAGAGCAGTTTAAGAATATCGGTGTGGATGCCCAGATCAATCTGGTGGAATGGGATACCTGGCTGAGCGATGTATATACGGATCGGAATTTTGAAACGACTGTAGTCGGTGTGGATGCGTCCAGTATGACAGGACGTGCTATGTTGGAGCGTTTTGTTTCCACGGCACCGAACAATTTTATCAATTATAACAATCCGGAGTATGATGAGGTATTTGCCAAGGCTCTGGCAGAGACCGATGATGCCAAAAAGACAGAATATTATAAGGAATGTGAGCGTATTCTGGCAGAGGATGCGGCAAATGTATACATTCAGGATCTGGCATGTCTTGTGGCGATTGACAAAAAATATGCGGGCTATGAGTTTTATCCGCTTTATGTACAGGATTATTCCAAGCTGTATCTGGTAGAAGAGCAATAGGGAGAAAAGAAAGGAAGGAAACCTATGAAATATATTGTTCGGAAACTCATTTCCTTTTTCGTGACCCTGAGTCTGGTTTCCTTCCTGGTTTTTGCCGCTTTTGCGGTAATACCGGGAGACCCGGCTCTTTCGAAGCTTGGAACCGATGCAACACCTTCCCAGCTTGCGGCGCTCAGGGGGGAGATGGGCTTAAACCGTCCCCTGCTTGTGCGTTTTGGAAGCTGGGCAGTTTCTTTTTTACAGGGGGATATGGGAACATCTTATAGCTATGATCGTCCGGTGGCGGGAATGATTCTGGATAAGATACCGATCACACTGACCTTAGCGCTTATGGCATTCGTGCTTACGATCGTAATTGCCCTGCCTCTTGGTATCTATGCGGCAAAGCATGAAGGAAAGTGGCCTGACCGGCTGATTTACTGTATGGGACAGGTGACGATGGCGGTGCCGCCGTTCTTTCTGGGAATTTTGCTTACTTTTTTCTTTGGACTGGTTTTACGATGGTTTACCCCGGGGGGGTATGTGTCTTATCAGAGTGATTTTCTCGGATTTTTGGGTTATCTTTTCTTCCCTGCGTTAGCGATTGCACTGCCGAAGGCGGCAATGGCGCTAAAACTGCTGCGTGGCTCCGTGATTCAGGAGGCAAGGCAGGATTATGTGAAGACGGCTTACAGCAGAGGAAATAATACGAATCAGGTACTGTATAAGCATATTCTGAAAAATGCGCTTATTCCGGTCGTGACCTTCCTTGGTATGACACTGACGGATATGATTGCGGGAAGTATTATTGTAGAGCAGGTCTTTTCGATTCCGGGACTTGGAAGGATACTGATGACCTCCATTTCAGGAAGGGATTATCCGGTCGTACAGGCGATTATTGTCTGGATCGCAATACTTGTTCTGGTGATAAACCTTATTGTGGATCCGATCTATAAAGGTATCGATCCGAGGATAAGGATGGAGTAACAGGGTATGAAGAAGGAAAAAAACTGGAATTTGATTATAGGCTGTGTGCTGACTGGCATGACAATTATATTCGTGCTCGTAGGATTTTTTTATACACCCTATGACCCGGAGACTATGGATGTGACAGCAAAGTTAGCAGGAGTATCAGCAGCGCATCCGATGGGGTGTGATAATTTTGGAAGAGATATTTTGAGCCGTGTTATGAAGGGGAGCGGGACCACGCTTGTCGTAGCGGCAGGAACCGTTGCAATTGGTACAATGGCAGGTATTCTGATCGGAGCCTTTACAGGCTATTATGGCGGGGTGCTGGATGAGGTGCTTATGCGTATTATTGATGCGCTGTTTGCCTTTCCAAGCATTTTGCTTGCACTGGTGTTCATCAGTCTGTTAGGTCCCGGCAAATATAATGTTATCGTTGCGCTTGGAATTGCTTTTATACCAAGCTTTTCACGTATTGTGCGTAGTCAGTTTCTGTATCAGAGAAATATGGACTATGTGAGCAGTGCAAAGCTGCAGGGGGCATCGGATATTCGTATTATGTTCGTACATATCCTGCCCAATACGCTTTCCGTTTTACGTTCCTCTGTCATGATCGGCTTTAATAATGCGGTATTGGCAGAAGCTGGCATGAGTTATCTGGGAATCGGTGTACAGCCGCCGGATGCAAGTCTGGGACGGATGCTTTCCGAGGCTCAGAGCTATTTGTTTGCGGCACCGGGGTTTGCACTGTTTCCGGGGTTTGTGATTATTGTGATGGTACTTGGTTTCAGTCTGCTTGCGGAGGGAATGAAGGATGCTTGAGATAAGAAATCTGAATATTGAATTCCATGACCATCTGGTGCCGGAAACGGTCGTACATGATTTAAATCTCCGGGTGGCAGAGGGCGAAATTGTAGGGCTTGTGGGTGAATCCGGTTCGGGAAAGACGATGACGGCACTTGCTGTGGCAGGACTGTTACGCCGCCATGATATGCAGAAGACCGGAGAGATTCTCTTTCAGGAAAAGAACCTGCTGGAATGTGGGAGAAAGGAGCTCAGAGAACTGCAGGGAAGTGAAATCAGTATGATCTTTCAGGAACCGATGACCTCCTTAAATCCGGTACGACGTATTGGCTGGCAGGTGGAAGAAGCACTCAGACTTCATACGGATCTGGATCAAAAGAAACGCAAGGAGCGTGCCCTTGAGGTGCTTTCCCAGGTAGAACTGCCGGATGTAGAAAGGGTATATCGTGCCTATCCGCATGAACTGTCGGGTGGAATGCGGCAGAGGGTAATGATTGCTGCTGCAATTATCTGCAAGCCAAAGCTTCTCATTGCGGATGAACCGACTACGGCACTGGATGTAACGATTCAGGCACAGATCGTAAAGCTGCTTTTAAAGATCAACAGGGAAAATCAGGTTGCAGTGCTGTTTATCTCTCATGATCTAAGTCTGGTACGGCAGCTTTGTACGCGAGTGGCTGTCATGCAGAACGGGTATCTTGTGGAAGAGGGAAGGACGGAGAGTATTTTTATGGAGCCTAAGGAGGCATATACCAGACAGCTGATCGCGGCAATTCCCAAAATAGAAAGGGTTGATTAATATATGAAGGAACCGGTTCTTACCGTCAGAAACTTGAATAGCTGGTATGAGGAAAAGCAGGGATTTGCTTTTGGAAAGCAGAGATTTACGGAGACAAAGCTTACGAAAAGGCAGGTGCTGCATGAAGTTTCCTTTGAAATGGCAGAGGGAGAGATTGTTGGGCTGGTTGGTGAGAGCGGTTGCGGGAAATCCACTCTGGCAAAGACGATTCTGGGCATGGTCAAAGATAAGGACGGAGCGGTGCATATTGCATCCGGCAGACCACAGATGGTGTTTCAGGATCCGTACAGTTCTCTCAATCCGGCATATAAGATTGGATGGATTTTGGAGGAACCGCTTAGATTAAAGGGTGGTTATACGAAAAGCAGGCGGCAGGAGAAGGTCATGGAAATGTTAGCACGAGTGGGACTTAGTCCTGAGATTGCAGAGCGTTATCCCAGACAGTTATCCGGTGGTCAAAGACAGAGAGTCTGCATTGGTGTAGCTTTGATGCAGCAGCCCGGGCTTTTAATCGCAGATGAAGCGGTTTCTGCGTTAGATGTAACGATTCAGAAGCAGATTATAGATTTATTATTGAAGCCGCATGAAGAAATGTCCCTTGCCATTCTTTTTATTTCCCATGATCTCAGGGTGGTATACCGTATCTGTGACAAAGTACTGATCATGAAGGAGGGCCGCATTATTGAGAGCGGAACGCCGCAAGAAATTTATTTTCAGCCAAAGGAAGAATATACCAGAACGCTGTTGGAAGCAGCGGGAATTCATATAAAATAAAAAAAGTGCAAAAAAACACTTTTTTTCGACCATTTTTCTAAAGTTTATACGGAAAATGCCGAAATAACAGTTGCAGAATAGCATGTATCGGTATAAACTATATTACATTATAGTAAAATGGAAAGGTGGTGTGGAGCATGAGCGTTGGCATTTTTGGAAGGATTGGCGGACATTATGACCAGTATTCCTATGGAAACAGGATATCCGATGCAGAAACTTTTGTGTCAAAGCCGCAGAATGTACAGGGTACCCTGCAGCAGGACAGGAAGCAGACGGAAGAAAGCACAGGGCTTTACAATTCCACCACAACTGCGGATATAGAAAGACAGAGGACTTCGGAGTGCTTCACGTTGGAGAATTTTTCCTTAAGTATGAATCCTCAAAAGGATGCAGAACTGATTGGCGTGGAAAGCGATATTTATTCTTTGGATGTTCAGAAGGCAATATCCGATATGAAGAAGGATCAGATTTTGGAAGAATACCAGTATTTTGTAGGCAGTATGCGGGAAAATGCGGTGGAGCAAAATGCAGTGACAGCGACCGAAGACGGAATGGTGCTTCGTAAGCAGTTATCCTAGAAGCATTTTCATGGAATCATGGAGCAAAATTTATAGGATTTTCGGAAACACCTTGCTAAATGGCAGGGTGTTTTGTTATGATAGTGCAGAAAGAAAAGGAAAACAGGAAGGAAAGGAAAAGATGCTTAAACGGTTTTATCCGGATTTGTATCTGACATCGGCTTATCAGATTGAATATGAGAAGCTGTATGAAGAGGGATACCGGGGAATCATATTTGATATAGACAATACGCTGGTGGAGCATGGCGCACCTGCGGATGAGAGGAGCATGGAGCTCATTGCAAGACTGAAGAAAATCGGTTATCGGATTTTCCTGTTGTCCAATAATAAGGAGCCCCGGGTGAAGCTGTTCAATGATGCGGTGCAGGTGTCCTATATTTACAAGGCGGGGAAACCCGGCGTAAAAGGCTATCAGAAGGCGATGGAGCGGATGGGAACGGATGCGTCTACGACTCTCTTTGTGGGGGATCAGCTTTTTACAGATGTGTGGGGTGCAAAAAAAGCGGGTATATTCACCTGTCTGACACAGCCAATCGATCCAAGGGAGGAGATTCAGATTGTACTCAAACGTTATCTGGAAAAAATCGTATTATTTTTTTATAGACAGGACTGTATAAGAAACGGAAAACAATTCCTGATGGGGGGATCAAAGTGAAAATCAATGGAAAAACAAGGGTCTGCGGATTGATCGGCAATCCCGTAGAACATACTCTTTCACCGCTCATACACAATACGCTGGCAGAGCAGCTTTCTCACAATCTGGTGTATGTACCTTTTTTGACAGAGGGCGGTGAGAAAGAGGTCAAAAGGGCAGTGGAGGGAGCCTATGCGTTAAATATACTAGGTATGAACGTGACGGTTCCCCACAAGGAACATGTGCTTGCAGCATTGAAGGAAATGGATCCGCTTGCCGAAAAAATCAAAGCTGTGAATACGTTAGTGCGTATTCCGGGCGGTTATAAGGGATACAATACTGATATTATGGGATTGCACCGCGCTATGGAAAGTGAAGGCATTTATCTGGAAGGAGAAAATGTGATTCTTCTGGGGGCCGGAGGTGCAGCCCGGGCAATGGCTTTTTTATGTGCGGAATGTAAGGCAGAGAAGGTATATTTGTTAAACCGCACCTATGAGAAGGCGGCACAGGTAGCAGATGAGGTGAACCGGAAGAGTGGAACGGACTGTGTGATTCCGATGGACCTTTCGGATTATAGGAGTCTGCCGGATAAAAGATTTCTGGCAGTACAGTGTACCTCGGTGGGACTCTATCCGGACACGGAGAAAGCGGTGATCTATGATGAGGCATTTTACCGAAAGATTCATACCGGATATGATGTGATCTATCGTCCGGCAAATACCCGTTTCATGCGGCTTGTGGAGGAGGCGGGAGGAAGGGCATACCACGGGCTCAAAATGCTGCTCTATCAGGGAATTATTGCCTATGAGCTTTGGAATGGGATGAAGGTTTCCGAGGAGACTGCGGAGAAAATTTACAAAAGAATGAAGGAAGAAATGGGAATTGAAGCATAATATTATTTTAATTGGATTTATGGGCAGCGGGAAATCCAGTGTAGGACTCAGACTTTCGTATAAGCTGCGGATGCCCATTGTGGATACGGACAAGCTGATTGAGAAAAGAGCGGGAAAAACCATCTCGGAGATTTTTGCCGTGGAGGGAGAAGAGGGCTTTCGGGAAAGGGAGATGGAGTGCCTGAAAAGTCTGATGGAAGAGAAAGGAAAAAAGATTATTTCCACGGGAGGCGGTCTGCCGCTTCGTGAGAAGAATAGAAGGGTTATCAGGGAACTGGGACCGGTGGTTTATCTGAGAGCAAAGCCGGAAACGATTTACGGAAGACTGAAAAATGATACGACCAGACCGCTTTTGCAGACTGAAAATCCGGAAAAGCGCATTCGGGAGCTATTGCAGGAGCGGGAGGCGATTTATGCGTCTGCAGCAGATCATACGGTAGATGTGGATGGAAAAGAATTTAAAGAGATTGTACAGGAAATCCGTACCCTGTATCACAAAAGAGAAAAGCAGAACAGACAGAAAGGGGCAGCACATATGCAGATTTTAGTAATCAACGGACCGAACCTGAATTTTCTGGGTATCCGGGAAAAGGCGGTCTATGGTACGCAGGATTATGACTATCTTCTGAATCTGATCGGAGAGAAGGGACAAAAGGAAAACTGTCGGATTGAGGTGTTCCAGAGCAACCATGAGGGAGCGATTATCGACCGCATTCAGGATGCGTATAGTGACGGTACACAGGGAATCGTCATCAATCCGGGAGCCTATACGCATTACAGTTACGCTATCCGGGATGCGCTTGCCAGTGTACCGATGCCCAAGGTGGAGGTGCATATTTCGGATATACAAAATAGAGAAGAGTTCCGCAAAGTGTCCGTAACGGCACCTGTTTGTGACAAGCAGATTTACGGGCAGGGACTTTCAGGCTATTTGCAGGCGATTGACTTTTTGCTGCTGACTTGAAATTTTAAATTCCAGTGCAGAGGTAAATTCCACCACGCCTTAAAAATTCTTGATTTTATTGAATTATATAAAGCCTAATCAGCAGAAAACTGGTATAATTAGTTCAACTTCCCATA